>JBDXGY010000005.1:0-300000 GCA_039989895.1 Hyphomicrobiales bacterium | reverse complement strand
TTCGCGTGATTTGAAATCTCATAAGCAGGCAGACCGCGTGCATTACAAACATCTTGCGTGATGTCATAAAGCGCGCGTGCATGGTCATGATCAGGCGGTACGAGTTTGCCTGCATCAAACAGTTTTTGAAAAGGGGTGTCTGGTTCAATCGTCAATTGATAGAGCGAGAGATGATCGGCTGCATAATCTATTGCCAGATTCAGCTCGTCTTCCCAGTCTTTCTCGCTTTGGCCCGGTCGCGCATAGATCAAGTCAAAAGAAATACGCGGGAATGTGGCGCGCGCAATTTCAACCGCATTGATCGCTTGTTCCACATCATGCAGTCGTCCGAGGAATTTTAAATCTGCGTCTTTCAAACTTTGCACGCCAATCGAAAGCCGATTGATGCCAGAGGCGCGATAGGCTTCAAAACGTTCCGCCTCCACCGATGAAGGATTAGCTTCCATCGATATTTCTGCACCCTCCATCACATCCCAGTTGTTGCGTACTTCGCGCACCAGTGCATCGAGGGTTTCAGGCTCCATCAGTGACGGCGTGCCGCCGCCAAAAAACATACTGGTTACCTGTTTGCCTTTGGTGAGATCAGCAAAGTAGGCGATTTCGCGGCGATAGGCTTCCACGTAATCTTTTTGCGTCACACCACCATGGCGTACATGGGAATTGAAATCGCAATAGGGGCATTTTGCTTCACAAAATGGCCAGTGAATATAGATGCCAAAACCGGGGGAGGGTTGTTTCAAGGGCTTATCCTATATTGTCTAAAAGGCAAGCTTCGGCGAACATTTTGAAAGCAACAGCACGATGGGAAAGCGGTTCTTTGTCGCCGCCGAGATCAGAAGGTTTCCAGCCGTGTTTTTCGTCCGCCGTCATCTCGCCAAATGTTTTGGAATGGTCGTTGGGAAGAAATATTGGATCATAGCCAAAGCCTTCACTCCCGCGCGGGGGCCAAACAACATCGCCATGGACTTCGCCACGAAACATTTCATGATGGCCATCAGGCCACGCAAGGCAAAGGCAAGCGACAAAATAAGCGTGGCGGTCGTCTGAGCCACTGGCTTCTATTTTCTCCTGCACATTACGCATGGCGCGGGAAAAATCTTTGTCTTCCCCTGCCCAGCGCGCGGAATAAATACCCGGATCGCCATTGAGTACTGAAACCGCAAAGCCTGAATCATCGGCCAAAGCAGGTAGACCCGTTGCTTTCGCTGCAGCCTCAGCTTTCAAAAGTGCATTGGCTTCAAATGTTGTGCCCGTTTCTTCAGGTTCAGGAAGGTTAAGTTCGCTCGCAGATTTAGCCACAAGACCAAAGGGAGAGATCAATTCGTTGATCTCGCGCACCTTGCCTTTATTGTGGCTTGCTACAACCAGCGTGTCACCTTCGAGCTTTCGCGTCATTCTTTGATGGCCGCCTTTTGTAAATCAACCAGTTCGGCAATGCCTTTTTTGGCCAATGTCATGAGGGCTGCAAATTCCTCTTCCGAGAATGGATCTTTTTCAGCGGTTCCTTGAATCTCGATGATGCCGCCTGAACCGGACATGACAAAATTAGCGTCTGTCTCAGCATTGCTGTCTTCGGCATAATCCAGATCAAGAACGGGTGTGCCATTGTATATACCGCATGAGATAGCGGCTACATTGTCTTTTAAAACTGTGCCTTGCAAGAGCGAGCGATCACGCATCCATTCGATACAATCATTGAGAGCAACCCAAGCACCAGTAATGGCTGCTGTGCGTGTGCCGCCGTCCGCTTGAATGACATCACAATCGACAGAAATCTGCTTTTCGCCAAGCGCTTTCATGTCCACAACGGCGCGCAACGAGCGACCAATAAGGCGCTGGATTTCCTGTGTGCGGCCTGATTGCTTGCCGGAGGAGGCTTCACGGCGCATCCGGTCAGAAGTTGAACGCGGCAACATGCCATATTCGGCCGTCACCCAGCCTTGTCCGCCACCGCGCAACCACGGTGGTACACGTTCTTCTAGGCTGGCTGTACATAAAACATGGGTATCGCCAAATTTAATAAGGCATGAGCCTTCCGCATGTTTTGAAACATTACGCTCTATTGAGACATCACGCATGGTGTCTGGTGTGCGGTTCGATGGGCGCATGGGAATTCCTTCTTATGTTTAACTTTATCTGATGTCTTAACGAGGGAATGAGCAGGCGTAAACTACTGTTGGCAAAGAATGACCAAAATAACAGGAGAGGAGGGGGTATTTACATGGTCATGAATGTTTTGGTTATGTGTCTTTCATGAAATGAAGCTGTTTTTTTAAAAGAGGCTTGAGCAATACCTATTGAATGGTAGATAGTAGTTCTACAATTGAATTGCCTGAGGGAATATTTTGACCGGCTCGACAGATCAGCTTTTACGTGAGGTGGATGAACGCTCACGCGAGATTTTCCGCCATATTGTTGACACCTATCTTGCCTCTGGCGAGCCTGTTGGCTCACGCAATATTTCGCGATCTCTCTCCGATAGCTTATCGCCAGCATCGGTGCGCAATGTGATGTCTGATCTTGAGCATCTGGGGCTCATTTATGCGCCACATACGAGTGCCGGTCGTATGCCGACCCAAGAAGGGCTGCGCTTTTTTATCGACTCCATCATGCAAGTAGGTTCTCTTGATAACGCAGAGCGCCAAAATATAGAGCGTAACATCCAAGAAAGTGCAGACACAGAAGGTCTGGATAATGTGCTGGCAGAGGCAAGCACTATGCTTTCTGGTCTAACGGGTAGCGCTGGGCTTGTTTTAGCGCGAAAACAAAATGCGGCGCTCAAACATGTTGAATTTGTCCGTCTTGATGAAGCCCGCGCCCTTGTTATTCTTGTCAATGAAGATGGGCAGGTCGAAAATCGTGTGCTGCAATTGCCCAATGGAACGACGCAGTCGTCGTTAACGGAAGCGACCAATTATTTGAATGCCCGTATTCGTGGGAATACATTGAACGAGGCGAAAACAGATATTGAAAATCTCTATGAGTCATCAAAGCAAGAGCTTGATGTGCTCACTCAGAAAGTGGTTGAAGCTGGAATTGCTACATGGGTGGAGACGACAGAGGGCAGCGCGCCGACCATGATTGTGCGGGGCCGCTCTAATCTACTTGAAGATATGACCGCTGGTGAAGATCTGGGCCGAATCCGGCAACTTTTCGACGATCTGGAAGCTAAAAAAGACTTGATGCAGCTTTTGACGCTTGCAGAACAAGGTGACGGCGTGCGGATTTTTATTGGATCGGAAAATTCATTGTTTTCCATGTCTGGATCGTCGTTGGTTATGTCGCCTTATCGCGACAAGGAAGAGCGGGTTGTTGGTGTTTTGGGCATTATCGGGCCGACACGGCTGAATTATGCGCGCATTATCCCGATGGTGGATTATACTGCGCAGTTGATCAGCCGCATGCTTAAATAGCAGAAAATACAAGTAATTTAGAGCTCAAATCCTGCTTTAGAAGCAATTTGTCGCAGGCTCGAATCAAGTCTTGGTCCTACAACTTGAATGACTTGTGACGCCAATAGACATCCAAGCCGCCCGGCATTTTCATGGCTCATGTCATTTGTCAGACCATACAAATATCCAGCTGCGAACATATCCCCAGCACCGGTTGTGTCGATCACATTACTTGTCGGGAATGGCTTACAGGCGATCTGTTTTCCATGATCCAGAACGATCGCGCCCTTTTCACCACGTGTGATGGCAGCGGTTGAGCATTCTGCGGCTAGCATACGTAAAGCACTGTCAAAATTATTTGATTCGAATAATGATAAAAGCTCGTCTTCATTCGCCAGAACAATATCAACCGTACGGTTTTGGATAAGTTCTCTGAATTCATCACGGTATCTATCGACACAAAAAGAATCAGACAGCGTGAGCGCCACTTTACCGTCTGCTTCATGTGCAATTTCTGCCGCGCGGCGTAACGCATCTTTTGCGCGCGGTGGGTCCCATAGATATCCTTCAAAATAGATAACTTGGGAAGCGCGAATGACGCCGTCGTCCATATCTTCAGGACCAATTTCAGTGCAAGCACCAAGATAGGTATTCATTGTGCGTTCGCCGTCTGGCGTAATGGCAATGATAGAGCGGGCTGTTGGTTCTTTTTCCTTGATGGAGGCTGTTGGAAAATGCACGCCAAGCTTCACCATATCGTCGTAATATTGTTTTCCCATGTCATCATCAGCAACTTTGCCGAAGAAGGCAGTGCTGGAGCCAAGGTCTGCAAGGCCTGCAATGGTGTTGCCAGCAGACCCACCGGAGCGAATCTTTGAATCTTGAATTTGACCGCTTAGATAGAGTGCTCTTTCAGCATCGATCAGTGCCATACTGCCTTTGGTCAAATCATGAGTCGTGATGAAATCGTCCTCGACTTTGGCCAAAATATCGACAATTGCGTTGCCTATGCCCAAGACCTGATATTTTTTCGTTGTCATATGAAATTCCAATTCGCCGCGTGGTTCTTAAAAGCTATCTGAGTGGTGGTCCTTGCACAAGGGTGTTGTGTGTCTTACTTGAAAGAAACTGAAAGATAATTTATGCGGACAAAAAATCATGTTTCACGCGGCGAGCCTTGCGTTTAATCAAGTTTTTTCTAAGCCTTTTAGAGGCGTCTTCTGGAAAGCCCTTGGCATCACCTTAATATTGTTGGTGTTGCTTTGGTTGGGTGTTCAGGCGCTTCTTACAGCTTTTTTAGTTGTGCCTTACCCTTGGCTCGAAACAATCATTGCCTGGGCAACGGGTGCTGGCATGTTGGTAGGTCTTGGCTTTTTTATTGCGCCAGTGACATCTGTCTTTGCGGGTATTTTTCTCGATGAAATTGCGGAGAAAGTCGAAGACAGATTTTATCCACAAGACCCTCGTGGTAGGGAGATGCCTTTGTTGAAGTCTTTGGGGCTGACCACGCGTTTTGTGATGACGGTTCTCGGTGTCAATATTGTTGCCCTTATCTTGTTTTTCGTTCTCGGATTGGGCGTCCCGATTTTCTTCATTGCCAATGGTTACTTGCTGGGTCGTGAATATTTCGAGCTGGCGGCGATGCGATTTTTGCCAGTTGAAGAGGCCCGCACTTTGCGCAAGCATCATTCAATGCGGGTGTTTTTGGCTGGGCTTATGATTGCCGGCTTTTTAGCCATCCCCTTATTAAATTTACTCACGCCCCTGTTTGCAACAGCCTTCATGGTGCATATTTACAAAATGCTTTCAGGCTCCACACGCCCCGCGTTAGAATCGCAACTAAGCTAGATACAAAAAAGCCGCAGGCAGTGCCCGCGGCTTTTTTTGAATGTATCTGCGATTATTCGGCAGCAGCATTTCCATCAAGGCCGATGGTTTTCAAATAAGCGATCACATCTTTACGCTGATCTTCTTTTTTGAGTTTAAGAGCCATTTTAACTTTGGCTTTCTCATTTCCTGTGTGTCCACGGATGTATTTTTTAGGATCTTCTAGATATCCAAAAAGGGTCTCTTCATTCCAAACAAGACCAGAATAACCCTCAGGCGTGTCAAGATAACCATCACCATCTGCATCTTCGCCAATTTTACCGCGCGCTTCAATAATGCCTGTGCCATATTTATAGCCAACAGCAACACCGGCTGTGCGGCCAACGATACCATTTAATATTGGGCCAAGTTTGTTTTTCGCATCAGGTCCAACCGTATGACAGGCTTTGCATCGTTTGAATACTTTCTCACCAGCAACTGCATCGCCTGCACTTGCACCGGATGTGGCTGTTAGGGCCATGGCAGATGCCAATAAAATGCTCACAGCGACTGTTTTTAGTGGGTTATTCATCACAGATAGTCTCCTCAAATTATATTCTATCTTGGCTTATATCTTAATTGCCTGATAATAAGCCAGTAACTTATGACTGAATTATGAGAAAAATATGAACTACCAGCCACCCCAAAATTATTATGCATTAGATGCCGAAACGATGACCCGTTATTTGGCGCTTAATGCTCAAATTATTGATATTCTAGGCGGCAATCCGGAAAAATGGATTACTGAAGAGGTGGGTGATGGGAATCTGAATCTCGTATTCATTGTCAAAAATGGTGATAAATCTGTCATTGTCAAACAAGCGCTGCCCTATGTGCGTCTTGTCGGCGAAAGCTGGCCCTTGCCCTTGTCGAGAATTTATTTTGAACATGAAGCTTTATCACGGCAGGAGGCTGCGGTACCCGGTTTGACGCCGAAAATCTTGTGCTACGACCATGAGATGGCGCTGATTGTGATGGAGCATCTCACGCCGCATATAATTTTGCGAAAAGGATTGATTGCGGGCATTCAATATCCACATCTGGCTGATCATGCAGGTCGGTTTATGGCGGAAACATTGTTTTCCTATTCTGATCTTGCGCTTGATGGCGAAGCCAAGAAACTCAATGTAGCTTTGTTCTCAGAAAACCATGTGATGTGCGCACTCACAGAGCAGGTAATTTTTAATGACCCTTATTATCAGGCCGAATTAAACCATCACACGACCCCCCAGCTTGATGAGGTCGTCAAAGATATTCAACAAGATAGCGCCTTGAAGGTGGCAGTGCAGGAATTAAAGACGCTGTTTATGTCGAAGACGCAAACGCTTTTACACGGCGATCTTCATTCTGGCTCTATCATGGTCACCGAGAGTGATACACGTGTGATCGATCCAGAATTCGCGTTTTATGGGCCGATGGGATTTGATGTAGGTGCTTTAATGGCCAACTTGCTTTTGGCCTATTTCAGTCAAAAGGGCCATGCTACGGCTTCAGATGATCGGGCGGACTATAGCGAATGGCTGTTGCAAACGCTGTTGCAGACCTATGCAGTATTTGAGGCCGATTTTTCTACATTGTGGCGAGAGAGACGGGTTGGATCGCTTTATCCTGAAGCACTGTTCGCGACCAGTGATAGCTCAGCCTCAGAGCGTGCTTTGAATGCATATTTGCGCGATATTATGATTGATTCTATTGGTTTTGCTGGCGCAAAAATGCTGCGCCGAATTGTGGGCATTGCTCATGTGGAAGATCTTGAGGCGATTGAAGACGAAGATAAACGGGCCGCGTGTGAAAAGCGGGCTTTATCTTTAGCCCGTATTTTGATCACCGACCGCGCGTCCTTCTCCAGTTTTGATGATGTGGTGCGCATGGCACGGGAAATAAACGCATGAAAATCGAGGGCAAAGCCTATCGCTCCATCTGGATTGAGGATGATAAAGTAAAAATCATCGACCAAACACGCCTGCCACACGAACTGATGATTGTCGAATTGGAAACGATGGAAGACGCTGCCAGAGCCATCTCTCACATGCTTGTGCGTGGTGCGCCACTCATTGGGGCAACAGCGGCCTACGGCTTGGCTTTGGCCATGCGGATTGATGCCAGTGATGAGCATTTGAGCCATGCGGCAAAAACACTTGGTGCAACCCGTCCAACTGCCATTAATCTACGCTGGGCCATTGAGCGTGTCAGCACGTATTTAAAACCCTTGAGTGAGTCTGAACGTCTAGATGCCGCCTTTAAGCTGGCCTTTGAAATTTGCGATGAAGATGTAGAGATTAACCGGCGGATTGGTGAAAATGGACTGGCCATCATCAAGGACATCGCATCGAAAAAAGAGGGGCCAGTCAATATTTTAACCCACTGCAATGCTGGTTGGATTGCAACCGTTGACTGGGGAACCGCAACATCGCCGATTTATCAGGCCCATGATCTTGGCATAGATGTTCATGTTTGGGTGGATGAAACCCGCCCACGCAATCAAGGTGCGCATTTGACCGCATGGGAACTGGGCAGCCATGATGTCCCGCATACATTGATTGTCGATAATGCCGGCGGTCATCTCATGCAGCATGGCATGGTGGATGTCTGTATCACTGGTACAGATCGTGTGGCGTCAAACGGTGATGTTTGCAATAAAATAGGGACCTATTTGAAAGCCTTAGCAGCTCAAGATAACAATGTGCCTTTTTATGTGGCTTTGCCATCTCCAACCATTGATTGGAGTGTCTCGGATGGTTGTCGCGATATCCCAATTGAACAGCGTTCAGGCGATGAGGTCGCTTTCGTTCAAGGTTTGCTCAATGGTCAGACTGAACAAGTACGAATCACGCCTGAAACAACGCCCTGCGGTAATTATGCCTTTGATGTAACACCGTCTAAATATGTGACGGGTCTTATCACCGAACGGGGGATTTGCGCAGCGAACACTGAAGGACTCGCCGTTTTGTTCTCTGATTTAGCTGAACGCATGTGAGCCAAACCCTTGCGGGGCTTGAAGTCTGGCACAAAATCTATATCAAACACATAGGGTTCTGACCCTAGTCGATCTCCCACGACCACCTATACGGACAATATATAATGCTACGCCCTACATTTGCTGCCTTCGCGCGGAAACTAACGATTCCTGAATTAAAGAGCGCTGGATCTGCTGATTTCACTCCTTCTCGCGTAAAAACAGAACTACTTTCAGGTCTGACTGTTGCGCTTGCGTTGGTGCCGGAAGCTGTTGCTTTTGCTTTTGTGGCAGGGGTGCATCCGCTTGTAGGGCTTTATGCGGCCTTTATCGTAGGTCTGGTGACAGCAGTATTAGGCGGTCGTCCCGGGATGATTTCAGGAGCAACAGGGGCCTTGGCTGTTGTCATGGTTTCGCTTGTGGCGAGCCATGGCGTTGAATATCTCTTTGCAACCGTTGTCTTGATGGGGATTTTACAACTTCTGGCCGGTGTTTTCAGGCTTGGCAAATTTATCCGCCTCGTCCCGCATCCAGTGATGTTGGGTTTTGTGAACGGTCTGGCGATTGTTATTTTCATGGCGCAATTAAGCCAGTTTAAGGTGCCCGGCGCAGATGGTGCGCTGGTCTGGATGACCGGAACACCTCTTATCATGATGTTAGGACTTGTCGCCCTCACCATGGTGATCATCTGGGGCTGGCCCAAGATCACTACCGCTATTCCAGCCCCTCTTGTTGGTATCGGCGTTGTTGCCGGACTGGTGATTTTCTTCGGCATCGATGTGCCGCGCGTTGGTGATCTTGCCTCTATTCAAGGTGGGTTGCCGATGTTCCATATTCCCACTGTTCCGATCAATTTTGAAACGCTTCAAGTCATTGTTCCTTACGCCTTTATTCTCGCAGCGATTGGCCTGATTGAAAGTCTGCTGACACTTAATCTGGTAGGTGAAATCACAGGCAAACGCGGTGGCGCTTCACAAGAATGTCTGGCTCAGGGCCTTGCTAACACCATCACAGGTTTCTTTGGCGGCATGGGCGGTTGCGCGATGATTGGTCAATCTATGATCAATGTGAATTCTGGTGGGCGCACTCGTCTTTCCGGCATATTTGCCGCCCTTTGTTTGCTCGCCTTTATTCTGGTTGCCTCAGGTTTGATCGAGCAAATTCCACTAGCTGCTTTGGTGGGCGTTATGTTCATGGTGGTCATCGGTACATTTGCTTGGCAAAGCCTTGCCATTATGCGCATCATACCGCTCACTGATGCACTCGTTATAGTGCTTGTCACAGTTGTAACCGTGATGACTGACCTTGCGATTGCCGTTATCGTTGGCGTCATCGTTTCTGCGCTAGCCTTTGCATGGACAAACGCCAGACGTATTCACGCCAGACGAAGCGTCACGCCCGAAGGCACTAAAGTTTATGAGATTGAAGGACCACTTTTCTTCGGTTCAACCGACGGATTTGCTGAATTATTTGATCCCGCAGGTGACCCTGATCACGTGATTATTGATTTTCTCAACAGCCGGGTCGCAGATCAGTCTGCTTTGCAAGCCATAGAAGATTTGGCTTCAAAATATCAATCACAAGGCAAAGAGCTGCAATTACGTCATCTCTCTCGCGATGGTCATAAGCTTTTGAACCGGGCAGGCCAATTGGTTGTCGATGCGGATGATGACCCCGATTACGGTATTGCTGTGGATTATTCAATTAAGACTGGCAGCTTTGGTGGCGGCGGGCATTAGGTCAACACCTGTGTTATCGGTTTAATTCAGCTTCGACAAAATAAACCAGATTGCTTGCATAGCTGCGCAAGATTTCAACATTTTCTGTTGCCCTAGAGGCGGACCATAAACCTTGTGTGGCGATGGCCAGCACAGAGGCAAGCTCTTTCAGTTCGCTCCTGCTTCTTTTGCGGGCATCCTTATTCATGCGCTGAAGAACATTCTCAAAACCTGCCTGTAGGCGTTGGTTATGCGCATTAACATGTGCCATCACTTCTGGATCATGTGGGGCGAGTTCGGTCATTGTATTGGCCATCAAGCAGCCTGGACCTGGTAAGCCGACACCTTCAGCGAAGGCGATTTGACGCTCAAAATAAGCTTCCAGCGCCTCAAGCCCCACGCCTTTGATTTCAACAGGCGCAAAAGCAGGCGTTATCACATGGGTTGAATAATGATCCAAACAGGTGAGGAATAAATCACGCTTGCCGCCAAAGTCCGCGTATATCGCATGGCGGCTGCTGCCAGTGACTTTGACCAGAACATCCATCGACAAGGCTTCATAGCCGCGCTGCCAGAACAGATTCATGGCTTTGGCAATAACTTGATCTATGCTCTGGGACTTGGGTCGAGGCATTCGCATTATCCAAAATGGGTTAATACGAATAAGCTAGCAGCGCCCCCGTGACCTTTCAAGACGACAAGCAGAGCGCCGTGCATCATATCGTCTATTGTGGAGATCAAAAGATAGGGACTATAAGAGAAGCATTATGATTGAGTATGGTATCGTTCTTTTAGCTTTTGCACTTGGCTTTTCATTGGCTCGCGCCAGCACATGTACCGTGGCAGCAACCAACAGATTTGTAATGAACGGCAAGGCGGATTGGTTTTTCGGTCTAGTTGTTGCGGTAAGCTGGTCCGGTATGACCTTGCTTTTTCTAACCGTGTTTCTTCCAGATTTTGCGGCCATGCCACAGGATTTTGTGATTGGTTGGCAATTGGTTTTGGGCGCGGGCGTTATCGGTCTTGGGGCGTTGCTTAATAAAGCCTGCTTCATTGGTAGTGTCGCTAAGATTGGTATTGGTGATTTTTCTTATATTTTGACCTTTGTTGGTCTTGCGGCCTCATTGCCTGTGAGTCAAATTCCCGCGCTATCCGAATTTGTTCATACCACGCCCATCGAGAATGCAAACCGCCACAGTGGCGCTTTGTTTTGGATAATGCTCACGATTTTTATCGTGATATGCGCAATCAGCATATGGCGATTGATTAAACATAAGTCACAGGTCAAATTGGCACTGAGTGTTATGGGCATAACGGCGGCCATGATTTATGCGGCTCAACCAGGTTGGAGTTATCAGCATATGCTGGAGGAGATGGTTCTTCGCAAACGTTTTTCCAGCGGGTATATTATTGAAATGACCGTTGCCGCCCTTTTTCTTGGTGCGATCATCAGCTCGGAACTTAAAAATCGATTTAATCCGCATTTTTCATCGTGGAAGCCCAGTATGATGAATTTTGCAGGTGGCTTTTTAATGGGGCTAGGAGCGAAAGCGGTGCCGGGGGGTAACGATACCTTGCTTTTGTGGGACATACCCGGATTTGCCCTTCATGGGCTGGTGGCCTATGGCATCATGATCGCCGTTGTTGCGATGATGATCGCTACAATGAAACGCCTTGGCGTAGCCATGTAAATTGCCCATAGATATGAAAAGGCGAAAGCAGAGAAAGCCTGCTTTCGCTTTAATAACGGCTGTGAGACAGCTTATTTGCCCAGCGACAAAAATGTGTCTTGCTTGCGCATCAAGAAATGAGCGAGCGATGCACCAAATACAGGAACCGCTGTCAGGAATAAAATATTTGGCTTGGTTCCTGGATCAAGGATCAACGGTAAAGACACAACCAAAGAAGCAAGGTTCATCAGCATAACCGCACCTGTTGTGACAAATTTGAAAAGACCCAGAACATAAGCAAGCAGCAACAAAACTTGAGCCGCACCCACGGCATAGACAATGCTTACTCCAATACTGACACCGTAAAATTTCTCAAAAATACCCGGTTCATCGCCGCCAGCATAAGATTCTGGTGCGGCAATTTTAAGTACTGCCCACATAATCATAAGAAGAAAAATGGTCAGCCTTATTATGAACAAACCATATTGTGTTGATTTTTCATCATTCATTATGAAAGTTCCCCTCTATTTTTTATTATTAAGCTGGATAACCAGCCGCCATGCGCGCCTTGCGCATGTTAAGATAGCACCTAGAATAACCAACCAAAGCACGATAATAAAGACCATATTATCGGACCACCAAATGGGTTCAAAAAGGGCAATTATACTGCCAAGGGTAACCATAGCCATGCGATGCGGTTTGGCCATCGGGCCGGTGAAATCGGCCGGAAGTCCATTACTGCAACCAAGCTCGCGAATATAGGCGGTGAATATGGCAAGTGTCGCGGCAATCCAGCCAAGCATCGGGTTGGAAGCGGCATAGCCCACACCCACTAAAATTGCGATGTCGGCTATGCGGTCTGGAAATTCATTCCAAAACGGGCCGTCTGACGCAGACTTTCCAGCCTCAATAGCCACAAGGCCATCCATTAAATTACACAAAAGGCGAAGCTGGCAAAAAACGGCAGCAGCGATCAAAAACGTAATGCGTATCCCGCCTTCAGCATCAGCAGATAGAGTGAATAAAAACCCGCTGATTATGGCAAATGGTATGCTGAGTATGGATATCTGATTGGGGGTGATGCTGGTCGCCGCCAATCGTTTTGTTAGCCAGTTAGCCCAACCGGTATTGCGGCTTTTAAGGGGGCGGCGATTATCATCCTTAGTCATTTATCGCACCTTTGGTTTTCCAAAGAGAGAAATTATAAATAGCAGCATAAAGGCTGGCGACACAAAAAGGCAAAGCGATGGTGAGGAAGACTTCTGGTGTTCCTGCAAGAGTGTGTAGCGTTGTGAGTAGGATAAAGGAGACAGCAATGGCTGCGAGCGGCGGAACAATGAGCGCTGTGATGCCGGATAGACGCGCGGCCAAAGCTTCGATACTTTTTTTGAGAAAAAGGGTAATGCAGGCAGAAAGCCCACCTTGTAAAAGTGCGGCGAATATCGGCTTTGGCATCTCATAAGCGCTGTTTGCAAGAAATGCCCAGCCTCCCATCGCGATGAAAGCGCCAACAACATGCATGAAGCTGCTTTGGGATAGTTGAACGATTAGCGCGCGCATCTATCCCCAGCCATAGTGTACGAGATGGAAGAAAACAGGAGCGGCGAAGACGACAGAATCCAGTCGGTCAATAAACCCGCCATGGCCCGCGATTGTATGACCCCAATCTTTAATGCCCTTGTCTCGTTTGATGGCTGACATAACAAGCCCGCCAAAGAACCCCATGATAGTGATAACAAAGGCAATCAGCCCTGCTTGAAGGGGGTTGAAGGGGGTGATCCAATAAAGAGCGCTACCAACAAGTGTAGCGCTTAAGATGCCGCCAACAAGCCCTTCAAGGGTTTTAGAGGGAGAGAGGTTGGGGGCAATTTGTCTGCGCCCCAAGAGCTTTCCCCACACATATTGCAGCACATCGCTCAGTTGAACGATGATAATCAAAAATGCAATCAGCAATACGTTACGTCCTTCGTACCCTTCAATCTCAAGAGACAATAGAGCGGGTACATGGGAGGCACAAAAAACACAAATCATCAAAGCCCATTGGGTCTGTGCAATGCGCAAAAGGAAATTTTCAGCATCACCGCGTAGCGCGGCGACAATAGGCATCAACAAGAATGCATAGACTGGAATGAAGATGGAATAAAACCCGTACCAGTCGATCCAGATTGCATAATATTGGATGGGCAGAATAACGAAAAAAGCCGTGACCAGCGCCCAGTGGTCGGCGCGTTTGGTGTTGAGGAGCGTCACAAATTCTCGCAGGGCAGCAAAGGAGCAAAATGCAAAAAGAAGCACAACGCCTGCTCGCCCGCCGAGAAAGGCAATGCCCAACAATGTGACCATTGCCCACCAAGCATTGATGCGTGCGTTCAAATTCTCAACGCCGAGGCTGATATTGGGTGCTGCACGGCGCCTCAATATTTGTCCAATGATAGTTGCGACAACAAGAAGAATTGCCACCCCAAAAAGAAGTTTAATGAGGTCTATTGTGTCAGCACTCATTGCTCTTCTCCCACGGGCTTATCTTTTGATGGATTAAGGTCCAACAATGCCTTTTCAGCCCGCTTTAAAAAAGCCGCTTTATCCTCACCGTCTTCTACATGCAAAGGTGTGCCAAATGTTACTGTACACACCAGCGGTATCGGAATGATCTCACCTTTCGGCATAACGCGGTTCAGGTTTTCTATCCATGCAGGTGTCAGAGGCACATTGGGTTTTGCTTTGGCAAGATGATAAAGCCCACTTTTAAAGGGCAGCAATGCTTGATCCGTTAAGTTGCGGAGTCCTTCGGGGAAGATGATCAGAGACGATCCTTCATCCAGAGCGTTTGACATTTGGGTAACTGGATCTTCTGTTCGATCTTCTGGCTTACGTTCAATAAGCACAGCATTGAAGACGTCTTTTCCGATAAACCGCCTGATTGTGGAGGTGAGCCAATAGTCGGCGGCCGCGACAGGTCGCGTCTTGTTGCGCACATGGGCTGGTAACAAGGTCCAAATTAGGACGAAGTCGCCATTGCTTGTGTGATTGGCAAAATAAACGGTTTGCTGACCTCCCGCCTGTGGGTCTTGCCAAATGCCACGCACAGCTGTGATGAAGCGGGCAAATAAAATTATACCGGATGCAACGAGTGGGGAGAACAGTTTCATAATGTCCTAATTACCATAAAATTATCCCCTTGGGTGGAAGAGGCAAGATCGCGCTCAAACTAAAGATGAGAAGCATTTTATATGCACTTTGAGCGACATGCAGAATTGTTTTTTAATTTAATTTAAAAAAATGTTATAAAGCCCTTCTCTTTAGGCAACTTAGTGTCTATATCAACGGACTTGAAAGACATTGATTGTCTTTGTATCGCGGGGTGGAGCAGCCCGGTAGCTCGTCAGGCTCATAACCTGAAGGTCGTAGGTTCAAATCCTACCCCCGCAACCAACGCAATATGCGTTAGACCAATTTTATTTTTATCGGACCGTGTGAATCATTTGTTGGTAGCAAACTAATGAGTGTGTTTTGGTCTAATTTAGCTCAATGGAGCTGTGGATCTGTTCAAGACCTTGTTATTCTTTACCTTGTTTGCATATTCACGACCAATTTATTTTGGGCTTTTTAATAGTTCCTATAATTATAACGTGACGAATCTAAGAACTATGGAATTGAGGGGCTTGTTTTGGTTGAGAATTTTTTCTCGAAATTTAAGTTTACAAAACGCAGGCTATTAGTTTCTGCATCGCTGCTATTATTGGCCTCAACACCTGTGCTTAGCGCGGATAAATTCACATCACCTGATATTTTTATTATAGGAGACTCGCAGCTTTCATTCGGTGCAGGCCCGGTTTTTCTCGATTTTTTTCAAAATATAAAAGCCCATTGTGATCCTAATTTGGTGCAAATTGATGATCTGAAGTCCTTGGGAGAAATGTCTGTTGGTGTCATCGGAGTGCGATCGACATCACTCCATTCATGGTCGGCTAAAACTGGCAGGGCGAAAGGAACAATCTGCAATGTTGACCGTAAGTGGAAAGTGAATGCCAGTGTCTACGGCATCATCAAACGCAGCAAGGCAAAATATGTGCAAATAGGCCAAGGGGCCGCTTATGATTTTTGTAAAAGCGAAAAGTCAGCCTTCGAATCCATGTTCAGGGATAATTATTACAACCCGAAACTGCTGATCATGTCTTTTCTGGGCAACTCCGCCCATCGCTGGGCTCAAAATCCAAAAACAACGAAAAGAGATGTTGAGCGGACAATGAAGCAAATCCCAGACGATCTGCCTTGTATTTTCATGACAACAGCGCCAGCCTATAAAAAGAAAACAGTTGATCTGAGATGGCGCGCGCAAAAAAATGTAAAAAAAGCTTTCGAGGAAGTTGGTAGTCGCTGCAGTTTTGTCGAAGGGCACACCCCTGAAACTGTGAAAGCTAATCTTGGCAACAAGTCATATTTCAGATTGAATAAAGCGGGCAGAGTAAAAGATCCATTCCATCCCAACCAAAAAGCGGCGCGCCATTTTTTTGCGATTGAAACTAAGGAAATCTGTTCAGCTGTGTTTAAACAGGTAAAAGGCTCTTCTTTTGATATTGTTGATAGTCGAAATGAGCTCAAACCCAGCCTTGGCATATATGGCACACAGTGACATCTTGACGTAATCGTTAGATTGATTGTCTGGCTTTGCTAGCATTTAGGTCATATTCTATAGAAAATTTATATATGACACACAAAAATTGGAGATCAATTATGTCATTCTCACGTCGAAAATTCATAGCAACTGGTTTAGCATTTATTGGAACAAGCGCACTGTTTGTGACTGCTGCAGAAGCTATGGGCCAAATTTTTGGCAGACAAGGGCTTGCCATTCGCGGTTATGACCCAGTTGCGTATTTTAAAGTGTCTAAACCTGTGAAGGGTAAGAAGGAATTTAGGACAAAACACAAAGGTGCTACATGGGCTTTTGCGTCGCAGGAAAACCTCGATGACTTCGTGAAATCCCCTGATAAATTTACGCCGGTCTATGGCGGCTATTGTTCATGGGCGATGTCTCAGGGTCGCCTTGCAACGACTGTTCCACAAGCATGGGATATTGTCGGTGGTAAGCTGTATTTGAATTTCAGCCTTGGAATACGCAAAAAATGGCGTACGAATATCCCTAAGCATATTAGACTTGCTGATAAAAAATGGCCTACTGTCAGAAAAAAATTGAGCTAAAAGGTCTTGGCGTAGGATCGCTCTTGTTTAGAGGGCCGACCCCTATTTATTTCTAGGACAACCCATTTGGCAAAACTTAGCCAGTCTCAGGCAGTTTGGCAGGTCTTGCACAGTCCGCGCAGCTCGATGGTTGTCTTTAGTAATGTAAAATGTGTCTCACTAGCAAGGTGCGCAAGTCGCTTTGTAAGTGGGCGATCCGTTATCTCATCTACCTGACCGCATGTGTCGCATATCATGAAGGCCAGCGTTTCCTGACCATCGCAATCTGGGTGACTACAGGCAACAAAAGCATTCAGGCTTTCCAATCGATGCACCATGCCAAATTCAACGAGTTTGTCGAGTGCGCGATAAACTTGTAGCGGGGCGCGAAAGCCTCGATCACGCAGCTGATCCAAAATGGTATAGGCGCTGAGTGGCTCTTCTGACTTTGCCAAGGCTCCCATAACTAAAGATTGGTTTTTGGTCAGGTTCTCGATAGCGTGAACATGGTTGCTCATGATCGGTTTCCTTTTCGAGGTTTATTTGAATGCTTGTTCTCGGCGTTAGTATTTTTAGTTCTGTTTGGGGAACGATAAAAGAGGGAGAGAATGAAAAGGGCGAGAGCAGCCACAACGATGCTGGGGCCAGCGGGTGTGTCCCATTCTAGTGACCCGAATAAACCGCCAACGACAGAGGTTGCTCCAATGAGGGCCGCCCAAAGCGCCATCTGCTCAGGACCAAAAGAAAACCGGCGCGCAGTGGCCGCAGGAATAATCAGCATGGCAGTGATCAATAACACACCAACAATCTTCATTGAAATGGCAATGACTGCGGCCATTAAAAGCATGAAGATGATATTAGCCCGTTCTGGCCTCATACCCTCAGCTTCACTCAATTCGTGGTTGACCGTCGCTGCAAAAAGCGGGCGCCAGATAGCGGCAAGGATACCAAGCACAATAAGACCACCAAGCCAAATGATGGCAATATCTGGTTTGGACACAGCCAAGATATCGCCGAATAAGAAGCCCATTAGATCAATGCGGACCCACGTCATGAATGCAAGAGCAACGAGACCTAACGCCAGCGAAGAATGAGCCAGAAGACCGAGCAGTGCATCGCTTGAAAGGGTTGCATGGCGCCGTAACAATAAAAGCGCAAGTGAAACACAAGCAGAGATAGCAAAGACGGCAAGTGTGATGTTTATCTCAAACAAAAAAGCAAGCGCCACGCCAAGTAGCGCCGCGTGCGACAAGGTATCGCCGAAATAAGCAAGCCTGCGCCAGACAATAAAGCAGCCCAACGGCCCTGCAATAAGCGCAACGCCAATGCCTGCAATAATTGCGCGAATGAAGAAGTCGTCAAGCATCGTGTTTTGTCTCCCTTTTAAGGGAATGCTTCTCGTCTGATACGTCATCATGGTGGTGATGGCCGTCATCGGGGTGGCAATGGTCGGTAATGGTGCCATCGCTATGTTGGATGAGGCCATTGGGCAAATGGGTGTGATCGTGGTGATGTTCATAAACTGCGAGCGTAGAGGTCGCCCGTGCGCCAAACAGAGCTTGATATTCCGGACTTGATGCAACAACTGTTGGTGTGCCTGAACAACAAACATGGCCATTCAAACACATAACGCGGTCAGTGGCGGCCATTACCACATGCAGATCATGGGAAATCAGTAATATGCCGCATTGAATTTCATCGCGAATGTTTTTGATGAGATCATAAAGGGCAATCTCACCAGTAAAATCGACCCCTTGCACTGGCTCATCGAGGACCAGCAAGTCAGGTTTGCGTGCAATCGCGCGCGCTAGCATGGCGCGCTGAAACTCACCCCCTGAAAGCGTTCGCATCTCCGCATCGGCCATATGATTGACACCTGTGGCAGTCATGGCTTTGTCAGCCTCATTAGTGCTGACGTTGCCGGTCAATCGCATGAAACGGCGAACACTAAGCGGCAGCGTCCAATCAATCTCAAGTTTCTGCGGTACATAGGAGATATTCAAATTTTGTTTGCGGGTCACCGAACCTTCATCCGGCTTGATAATACCAAGGGCCATTTTGGCGGTTGTGGATTTCCCCGAACCGTTCGGACCGATCAGCGTTACAATTTCTCCCGCTTCTATAGAAAAGCTCACACCCCGCACAAGCCAGTTGCCTGCACGGTGAATGCCGGCATTATCCAGCGTGACAAGGGGTTCAGGTATATTCGACATTGTTTTCAAGAAGACTCTTTTTTCGTCAATAGCTCTTGCTATATCTTATGGCACTGGTTATACCATCACGCAATAATGTAATACAATAACATAACACATCTTTGTATATTTATTAGGAGTGCTTGTCTTGCGTGGTTTAAAATTACTCTCTCTGTCCGTGACATTGCTTTTTGCGTCCCCTGCTGTGCCTTACCTTGCGCCACTAAGTGTCGCCAAAGCTGATGTTAATGTGGTTGCTTCAATCAAGCCGGTCCATTCGCTCGTGGCGGCAGTAATGGAAGGTGTTGGAAAGCCAGGGTTGATTGTTCAAGGTGCCGCGTCCCCGCATAATTATGCTTTAAAGCCTTCGCAGGCCAAAATGCTGGAAGCTGCAAATATTGTGTTCTGGATAGGGCATGATCTTGAGCCTTTCCTTGAAAAATCTCTTGAGACCATCGCTGCAAAGGCCAAATCGGTTGAACTGATTGATGCCCACGATCTTATAAAGCATGAGTTTCGTGAGGGCGGTGCCTTTGATGGGCATGGGCACGAAGAAAAAGATGATCACAAAGAAACGGCCGGGCACGATGATCATGACAAGCACGATGATCATGACAAGCATGATAAGCATGACAAGCACGATGACCATGATGATCATGATAAGAAAGCCAAGTCTGATCATAAAGAACACAAAAAGGCGGGACACGATCACGAGGCGCACGGCGCACATGATGCCCATGTCTGGCTTGATCCTGTAAATGCGAAAGCGCTCGTCCACGAAATCGAAGAAACACTTGTTGAAGCTGACCCAGCTAATGCCGGCAAGTATGAAGCCAATGCCAAAGCTATATCCAGCAAGATTGACGTCTTAATTGCTGATGTAGCCGCCGAATTGAAACCACTCCATGATAAGAATTTCATCGTCTTTCATGATGCTTATCAATATTTTGAAAAGCGCTTTGATGTGACGGCATCTGGCTCGATCACGGTTTCTCCAGAAGTCTTACCAGGTGCAGAGCGCATCAGTGAAATTAGAACGAAACTTAAAGGATTGGATGCAGCTTGCGTGTTTGCCGAACCACAATTTGAGTCCAAGCTGGTATCGACCGTAATTGAGGGCACAAAGGCAAAATCAGGCATCATTGACCCTCTCGGCGCACGGCTTGATGCGGGCCCAAATCTTTATTTCCAATTAATCCAAAACATGGCGGCTTCCTTCAAGGGCTGCCTCACATAAGCAAGCCAGTAGATTGCGTTAGATCATGCGTTCCATATGGCATTTTGTCATAATAAGCGCTTGTACAGTAATGGTATTTTGTTTTATCGCCTCCCCATTGCTGGTGGTTGAACAGAGCACTAACCAAAGTAAGAAATTATCAGAGTTTGAAAGTTGATATGATGAAACTATTTAGAAAATATACCCCAACCAAATTTATTCTAGCCGCTATGACAACGGCCGCTATATCATTGGTTATGCAAACAGGGATTACCTCGCAAGCAAATGCCCAAGCGGGTATATTTGAAGTCGTCCATCCTGATGTTACAAAAGATGAAATAGAGATTGAAGTCCTTAATGGCTTTGGCCTTTCTAATGTTGAAGAAGGCGACGAGCGCTCGGCACATGAATTCGCGATTGGCTATGGGCTAACGGATTTTTGGAAATTTACGGTTGCTGTTGAAGTGGCAAACCCGCGCGGTGAAAGCCCTGAGATTGAGGGTTTTGAGTTTGAAAACCTTCTCCTTTTGCCATTTTTTGGCGACCATGATCACGGTCACGATAAAGATGAAAAAGAGAGCGCTGCTGATGAAGATGATGAACATGGTGAATTTTCACTAGGGCTCTTTACTGCGCTTGAAATTCCAAGAGAAGGCGGTATCAGCGAAGGTGCTCTTGAGGTTGGGCCAGTTTTTGAAGCGGGATTAGGCCCTTTTGACTGGGTTGGTAACCTCCTCGTAGAAATACCCTTCGAAAGCGGTGAAGATGCTGGTCTCGCTTATGCATCCCAAGTTATTTTCCCTGTAAGTGATTCAGTCGGCATAGGCTTTGAGAATTTTGGTGAATTCGAAGGCCTATTTGGTGGTGGTAATGAGCAAGAACATCTTGCTGGTCCTGCCATTTATTATGAATATGAATTGCCAAATGGACACGTCCTTGAGCCACGGGCTGCGGTCTTGTTTGGTTTGAATGATGAATCGTCAGATGCAGTTTTGTCGTTCAATATCGAATATAAATTCGGAGCCAAGTAAGCACCTCAATTGAGGGCTTATTCAAGAACATAAGAGCTTGAGTTGACTTAAGACGGTCGCTCAAGCTTTTTCTTTTGTATCATCTGCAATAGTCCTGACCCAAATCTAAGCCTGACAATGTCTTTTCATTTATGATGATTAAGAGTAAACGGTATCCAATAGCATCCAAATGGTAGCTAATGAGAGCGACAAATAGGCAAAGGTTTTAATGCGATATGAAAAAAATAACTGTTGTTGGTCTCGGCTATGTTGGTTTGGCAATGTCAGTTTTACTGTCTCGCGATAATGAAGTCAGAGCTTTTGATATTTCAAAAGCGCGGGTGGATGCGCTTAATAATCGTCAATCCTCGGTGTGTGATGAGCTCGCAGAAAAAATTCTATCAGAGGAAAAACTGCATCTTGTTGCGACAACCAATCCAGATGAAGCTTTTCCTGGCGCAGATGTGGTCATCATTGCAACGCCCACAGATTACGACCCTGAAAAGAATTATTTCAATACAAAAACAGTAGACCATTCTATTCAGCAAGCCCTTGGTCTATGCCCAAAGGCCGTGATCGTTATTAAATCGACCATCCCAGTTGGTTATACAAAACGGGCCAACGCACAATTTAATACAAATAATGTCATTTTTTCTCCAGAGTTTCTAAGAGAAGGAAAAGCACTTTATGACAATTTGTATCCCTCCAGAATTGTTGTTGGAGATACGGGGGAACGCGGTGCGCTAATCGCTGATATTTTGAAAAAGGCGACTGCAAAACCTGACGTTGATGTCGTGCTCACTGGCTCCGCGGAAGCTGAAGCGATTAAGCTGTTTTCTAATACCTATCTTGCGATGCGCGTGGCTTATTTTAATGAACTTGATTCTTTTGCCATGCATGACGGCTTGGATTCAGAACAAATCATTCGCGGGGTTTGTTTCGATCCTCGTATCGGTGAGGGCTACAACAACCCTTCCTTTGGTTATGGTGGCTATTGCCTGCCAAAGGATACCAAACAATTGGTCGCAAATTATTCTAGTGTACCGCAAAACCTGATCTCGGCTATTGTGAGCGCCAATACAACGCGCAAGGATGTGATTGCAAATGCCATCCTTGAATCAAAACCTAAAACCGTTGGCATTTATAGGTTGGTGATGAAGCAAGATTCTGACAATTTCCGCAGTTCTTCCGTACAAGGTGTCATGAAGCGGATAAATGCGAAAGGTGCTGAAATCATAATCTATGAACCGGCATTTGAGGATGAAAAACTCTTCGGCGCCGAGATTGTCCGCGATCTTGAATCCTTTAAATCGAGCGCGGATATCATTGTTGCTAACCGGTGGCATGAAGATTTAAACGATGTGCGCAGCAAGGTCTTCACACGAGATCTTTTCCACGCTGATTAAGGCCTATTTAAACGCAAGCCTGACATTGCCCCAGCGTCTGCCATTGACCATGATGGGGACATTCAGTTCTTTCATGATAACAAAGTTTCCATTACCCATATCGCGGCGGTAGGTCTGAAGCAAAAGAGGGGATTCGTTCTTAGCAGCTCGTTGGCCTACTTTGTCGGTGAAAATGCGACGGTTGCGGGAATTCGCGGTGTTCCATTCAGGATCCTGCCCTTGAGGCTTGGAAAACTTCAATAGATGGGAAGGCAGATACCCTTTGGTATCGGTCGCGATAACATAAACAACAGTTGAATTCTCGCTCGCGATAGCTTCTTGGAGAGGTACCAATACCTCTTCTGCAAAACTGAGATAAGGCACCAGAAACTGCTCAGGATTTGACCCTTCAACTACTTTGTAGTCATGAGAAAAGAGGCTTGCTTCTGTTACCTGACCATTAGCAATACCGTCTTCAAAGGCCGCTGATACTTGCGAGCCATACGATTTAGCCAATTCCATATACTTTGCGTCATCAACATCAACGCCGGACTGAATGACATCGACGACTAAGCCATCGAGCATATCTGCCACCGTTTGTAGTCGCTTGCTGAAACTGACCAGATCGGTCGATTGGGTGCTGGTATTCTGTGATAATGTGTCAAAGGCATTGGAGAATGTAACACAAGTTTCGCTGACCTTGTCACTACGGCATGAGACGTCTTTTGTTGAGTCTTGAATTTCATCAATTGCATTGCTTACCATTGACAACATTGATGTGAACGATCCAGCCTTTTCGCCAACGACTTCTGCTTTTTTGGTGGCACCTGTTGATCGTTCATTTAAGCCGTCGAGGCCGGTTTTGATGCGATTGATTGTACTATCAATTTCTTCTGTCGCCGATGTCGTATTTTGGGCGAGCTGTTTAACTTCACTTGCAACGACAGCAAAACCTTTGCCAGCTTCGCCTGCTCGTGCGGCTTCAATTGTTGCATTGAGAGCGAGGAGGTTGGTTTGACGGGCTATGGTTTCAATGATGCCTGTAACAGCACGCACACTTTCCATAGCGTCATTTAATTCGATCATGTTGGTATCAAAAGACGATACGTCAGCGATCAACTCATCAATTGATGTGATGGCTTGTGTTGTCGTGTCTTGGGATTGTTGCAGTTCACTGCCAACTTGATCTGACACGTTGCGTGCGCTTGTCATGCTCTCAGTGATACTATTCGCGGAGGTTTCAACCACGTTCAAATCTTCGATGAGTTCGTCAAAATTATTTGCGTTATCTACCGATTGCGATGCTATCGTCTCAATAGAACCTGATATATCAGCCACATCTAAACCAAAATTGCTTAGACCTTGTGCGATCTTTTTTAAAACAGTCTTTAACGAGCGGTTTTCTTTTTCAAGATGATTTAAGTATTCAGAATTTTCGGTGTTTTCTAAATTATGAGCGATAGATTCATTTCGAGCAAACATAGTTGAAATCTTATCATATATTGAAAATATCTATAATACTATGGAGTGTTGGTTAACAAAATTATAAAATCAACTGAGACAAGCTTTGTGGACGTGGAGGGAATAACTAGTAAGTGCGATTTTCGCATCCTCAGAATCACTGTATGAAATAATCATGGAATTTACAGATATCATCCTGACACTGGGTAATCACCCGATTTCGCTTGGTGATGCGCTTATTGCAGCCGGTGCTTTGTTCTTGGTCATGCTGCTGCTGCTTATTATTACTATCTGGCGTTCTGGTCAGCGTCGTTCAGCTCTTGAGGCAGTCACGCGCATGCAAGCCAAAGAGATGGATGCTAGGATGGCTGAGGTGATCAAAGCTCAGTCTGAAATGACTGGCCGGATGCAGACATTTGCGGAAGTCTTTGGTTCTAGACAGCAGGATTTAACCCGTGTTTTGGGTGAGCGCATGGATACGATGAGTCACCGTCTGGGCCAAAACATGACGGAAACGACAAAATCCACGCATGATAACTTGAAGGTATTGGCTGAGCGGCTTGCTGTGATTGATACAGCACAATCCAATATCACCAAGCTCTCCACTCAAGTAGTCGAACTACAAAATGTGCTGGCCAACAAACAAACACGCGGTGCTTTTGGTCAAGCGCGCATGGAGACAATCATACAAGATGGCTTGCCGCACGGGGCTTATGGGTTCCAAGAAACCTTATCGAATAGAAACAGACCGGATTGTTTGATTTTTATGCCCAATGATGCGCCTTCCTTGGTTGTGGATGCAAAATTTCCGCTTGAATCATGGAACGCTGCGCGGCAAAGCGATAACCCGGAAGAAATCCGTTTGGCGCATACCCAGTTCCGCCGTGATGTGGAAAAACATATTAAAGACATCTCGGAGCGTTATTTCATCACTGGTGAAACCCAAGATACAGCCTTTATGTTTGTGCCATCAGAAAGTATTTTCGCTGATATTCATGAGCATTTTGAGGACATTGTGCAAAAAGCCCACCGCTCACGGGTGGTGATCGTGTCGCCATCTTTGTTGATGCTCTCAATACAAGTTGTTCAATCTGTCTTACGTGATCAGCGCATGCGTGATCAAGCGCACATCATTCAAAAGGAAGTTGTGGCGCTTATGCAAGATGTTGTGCGCCTTGATGATCGGGTCAGCAAGCTGCAAACCCATTTCACACAAGCCAATCGTGATGTTGAGCAAATACTGACATCAACCAAGAAAATTACAACGCGCGGCGGTCGCATTGATGCGCTTGATTTTGCAGGCGAGGCCGGCGCGGAACAAAGTCAAGATGGTGCGCCTGACCGCAGCGTGGTGCAAAAGCCCGCGCAACCTGATCTTTTGGCTGGTGAATAAAAAAAGCCCCGAGATATACTCGGGGCTTCGTTTGTTCGGATTTTGTTTTTTAGCTTTGTGTCAGCGGTGAAATCTGGATTTCTACGCGACGGTTTTGGGATTTGCCTTCCGGTGTTGCATTTGTTGCAATCGGTCGCTGTTCCCCAAAGCCTTGAATAGCAAAGCGGCGTCCATCCACACCCTGTGTAGCAAGGTAAGAGGCAACATTTGTTGCGCGTCGCTGTGACAAGTTGAAGTTAGATGTATCGTCACCATCACTGTCTGTATGGCCGAAGACATCGACAAGAGTCTGATTATATTTATTCAAGACGATAGCTACTGAATTGAGAACCGAATGGAAGTTCGGTTGAACCTGATCAGCGCCACTTGCAAAGGTAACATTGCTTGGTAGATTCAAAATAATCTGATCACCATTGCGTGTAACGCTAACGCCAGTTCCTTGAAGCTGTTGGCGCAGCTCAGCTTCTTGACGATCGAGATAAACGCCCACACCACCGCCTGCTAAGGCACCGATACCTGCGCCAATCAAGGCGCCGCGTCTTGTATTATTACTTGCCTTGCCGATCAAAGCACCTGCAAGCGCGCCGCCAGCAGCACCAATGCCAGTACCTTTAGCCGCGCGGCTGATTTTTGACTCGCCAGTGAAAGCGTCTTGTGTTGTTACACAACCCGCTAAACCCAGACAGAATGCTGCCATAAGGGCAGAAGTTTTCATCATTTTGTTCATTGGAATATTTCCGCTTTTGTTATCGTCTAATTAATGGGAGAAAAAGGCTAATTTCAGATAGAGAGAGGTTATCTCACCGTTTTATGTCTCGAATTGGGCGAATATACACTTAAGATGCTGAAGCAATCCTGAACAAAGGCGTGTTTTATGATTTTATAAGGTGAAGGCGCTTATAAGGCTGTGCGCTGGCGCATTGCGGCAGAAAGTGTGCCCTCGTCAAGATAATCAAGTTCACCGCCCACTGGCACACCATGAGCAAGACGAGATACCTGCACACCTTCACTACTCAATTGATCCATAATGTAGTGGGCAGTCGTTTGCCCTTCCACGGTGGCATTCACGGCCAGTATAACCTCATTTACATCGCTTTCATGAACTCTGTCGATCAATCCATTAATGTTCAAGTCTTCAGGGCCAATGCCGTCTAGAGGTGAGAGTGTGCCGCCAAGGACGTGATAGACCCCTTTAACAGCCATGGCGCGTTCAAGCGCCCAAAGATCGGCGACATCTTCTACGACCACGAGTGTTGTCATGTCGCGGCTTTGGTCCTTACAGATGGTGCAAGGTGAAGAGGTGTCGACATTTCCGCATGCGCGACATTCAACAATGTTCGATACCGCGTCAGCCATTGCTGCCCCAAGCGGGGCCATGAGTTTGTCTTTATTCTTTACAAGATGAAGCACGGCACGGCGCGCTGATCGCGGGCCAAGGCCGGGCAATTTAGCAAGTAATTGTACAAGGCGCTCAATTTCTGGGCCGGTAACGGACTTAGGCATACAGGTGGCTCTCAATGTTTGTGAGAATATATAACCCGATTCGAAGTTGCCTTCGGCATATCTTCGTGTCTAAGCCTAACCTCTCCCCAAATAGGGCATTTTTGTTGCCATCACGGTCATAAATTGAACATTGGCGCTTAAAGGTAAATCAGCCATATAGCCCACCGCATCGCCCACATGTTTTAAATCCATCAAAGGCTCGGGGCTCATAGTGCCATCCGCTTGCATGGCGCCTTCAGACAAGGGAATTGCCATGTCAGAGGCTGCATTTCCGATATCA
Source organism: Hyphomicrobiales bacterium (assembly GCA_039989895.1). NCBI lineage: Bacteria > Pseudomonadati > Pseudomonadota > Alphaproteobacteria > Hyphomicrobiales > Hyphomicrobiales bacterium. The sequence goes on along the minus strand of JBDXGY010000005.1, from coordinate 272,777 downwards.
AGCTGCGAACAAGCAATATCAAAAGGTCGACCATCTAGAGATAAGCATTTGGTCAGGCCAGTGATGGCATGTTTGGTGGTTGTATAAGGCGTGGAGCCAGGTCGTGGTGCATAGGCTGATATGGAGCCATTATTGATGATGCGTCCACCCATAGGGCTTTGCTTGCGCATAAGAGCGAAAGCCGCGCGTGCACATAAAAACGAACCAGTAAGATTAACATCCACGGCCTGCTGCCACTCTTCTAAGCTTAGCTCGTCAATTAATTTGCCAGCAATAAAGATCCCGGCATTATTAAATAGAACATCAAGGCGTCCGTGGCGCTCCGCGATAGATTTGAATAACGCGTCAATCGCGGTAGCGTCGGTCACATCACAGGCGATTGCCTCGCCGCTACCTTGGCCTTCACTCAATGCTTGTTCCAAAACATTTAGGCGACGACCAATGAATATAACATGATAGCCTGCGCTCATTAAAGCGTGAGCAGCGGCTTTGCCAACGCCTGTTCCAGCACCTGTTACGAGAGTGATTTTAGTCATTCAACTCACTTTTAAAATGGAAGCTTCATACCCGGAGGCAAAGGTAGCCCTGAGGTCAAATCTTGCATTTTTTCCTGCATTAATGTTTCAGATTTTCCTTTAGCTTCGTTATGGGCGGCCATAATCAGGTCTTCCAGAATTTCAACATCGTCTTCTTTGAAGAGTGATGGATCAATAGAAAGTCCTCGCATTTCGCCTTTGCCACTCATGGTCACCGTGACAAGCCCGCCACCTGAAGTCCCGGAGACTTCCGCATTGGCAGCCTCTTCCTGCATTTCCTGCATTTTTTCCTGCATTTCGCCGGCTTTTTTCATCAATCCCATGATATCTTTCATGGCTGTTACTCCTGTTTATTCGTCAAAATCGTCGGGGTCATTTTCGGGCACTTGTTCAAGGATACCATCTGTTTCATCGTCTAAAAATGTAACATTGACCACCTTGGAGCCAGAGAATGTTTTTAAGACAGCAGCAACCACCGGGTCTTCTTCCGCATCGCGGGTGCGCTGTTTGTCTTCTTCATCGCGTTGAACGCGCAAAGGATCATCACCACCGTCGCGGGCAACAATGACTGTCCACTTCGCCCCAGTCCAATCAAGAAGACGGGTTTTGATGTCATTAGCAAGTGTTCTTGGCGCTTGCGCCGTTTGTGCAATTTCAATGCGACCATTTTCAAATGAAATCAGCCTCACATGATTTTCTAGCGCTGAACGCATAGCTAAATCGCGATGCTCTTCTGCAAGGGCGACAAAATCCTCAAACCGGTTGATGCGTAGAATTTGTTTCTCAGGTGCGACCAGTGGTTTTTCAATAGGACGCGGGTCAGGATTATTTGTCGCCAAGACAGGGCGCGGGCGTGTTTGGGTGGCCTGTGATGCTGACATTTCAGGAGAGGGAACGTTATCAACCATGGGTATTTGTGAGGTTTGTGTAGCTGCACTCGTGGACCCTAATGGAGAAGCCATCCCGCTATTTGCAACTCCAGACCCAGACCCAGACCCAGGCCCAAGCGCAAGCGATGGAGTGGTTTGCGTCGATGCTGTGCCATCCCGCAACGTTTTCAACGCTTCATCGGGTGTAGGTAAATCAGCGACATAAGCAAGGCGCACGATCACCATATCAGCTGCAGCCCATGGTTTATTGGCACTTTGCACTTCTTCGATGCCTTTGAGGAGCATCTGCCATGCGCGCGACAAAACACGAATGGATAGATTGGTTGCGAATTCCTCGGCCTTTCCTTTTTCTAAATCGGAAAGTGCTTGTCCGTTCGGCACACCATCGGCGAGCTTGGCTGTTGTCACCAGATGGGTGAAATCGGCAAGATCTGTGAGTACAACCAAGGGGTCCGCACCGATATCTACTTGCGCTTTAATTTCATCAAGCGCCTCTTTGACGCGGCCTGACATAATGTGATTGAAAAGGTCGATCACCCGTGTGCGGTCGGCCAGACCCAGCATGTCGCGCATTTGTTCGCTATCAACGGTGCCGCCGCCATGAGCAATGGCTTGATCGAGTAAGGAAAGCGCGTCGCGCACCGATCCTTCAGATGCGCGTGCGACCAGCGACAAGGCGTTTTTTTCAACAGTGACGGATTCTTTTTTGGAAACATTGTCAAGAAAGTCAACCATCGTATCGGCTTCAATGCGGCGTAGATCAAATCGCTGGCAGCGGGATAAAACAGTGACGGGCACTTTTCTAATTTCGGTGGTAGCAAAGATAAATTTCACATGTTCAGGCGGCTCTTCCAGTGTTTTTAAAAGCCCGTTGAACGCGGATTTTGAAAGCATATGTACTTCATCGATGATGTAGACTTTATAGCGTGCGGCTGCTGGTTTGTATTTAACGGCATCCACAATTTCACGAATATCATCAATACCGGTATGCGAGGCGGCATCCATTTCGATGACATCAATATGTCTGGAATCGATAATTGCATCACAATGTGCGCCATAGTCGGGCATCTCTATTGTGGGCGTTTGAATGGCGTCGGTCTCATAGTTTAAGGCGCGGGCCAAAATACGCGCGGTCGTTGTTTTGCCAACACCGCGCACGCCGGTCAACATATAGGCCTGTGCAATGCGACCCAGCTTGAAAGCATTGGTGAGCGTCTGCACCATTGGCTCTTGGCCAATGAGGTCATCAAACGTGCTGGGACGATATTTTCTCGCAAGCACGCGATAGGCGCTCTCGGAGTTGGAGCCGCTTGGGGAGTTGGAACCGTTGGCTTTACCTTCGTCCATAAACGACGCCCGCATCTTTCCTGAACATTTAAAAGTCAGGCTTTTATTGCCTGACATAGTTACCAAACGCCATGGCGCGAAAAGTAGGAGGCTGGACGTTGACCCGAGCCGAAGCTCGTTAGGGCTGCTTCCTTCCGGATCTGACCCGGTTGGCGAGTGGCACGTCCATCGCCAACCTCCCAGTAATACTCTATCACAAGGCGCGCGGTAATTTGCAAGCATCATTTGCATTTTTGATGCGGCTGGTTTCAAATTGGGTATAAATTAAAGATTGAAAGCAAGACCTTATGAAAAAAAATGAAAAAACCGGCTTTTTTCTCGCTGATCAGCTCAAACGCGATACGTTTCCTATCGCTGAACTGAGGTTGTCATCATTGCTTTTGATGAATGACAAAAGATACCCATGGGTTATTTTGGTGCCTCGTGTGGCTAATGCGCAAGAACTTTTTGATCTTAATCGCACTGAACAGAGCTTTCTAATGGAAGAAATCAGTGTGACATCAAAGGCGATGTCGCTTGTTAGTCGACCGGAAAAAATCAATGTGGGTGCAATCGGTAATATGGTGCGCCAACTGCATGTGCATGTGGTGGCCCGCTTTACAACAGATATGGCGTGGCCAGCCCCAATATGGGGCAATGGCGCGGCGGAGCCTTATCATGATAAGGCCGAGGCTTATCTGTCCTTGCTGCGCCCACAAATCAAGCAATTGATGATGGAATAATAACGGCTAAGCTAAACTGTTCTGTTGACTCAATAAGAGTCCGTCAACTCCCTGTGGATTTTAACACGCAAAACCGTTAGATAGACCTAATGACGTTTCAAGAAGGAATATTTGTATGACGATCCGTTTTCACAAGGGCGATTTGCCGGATCTTAGCCGTTATACGGGTGATGTTGCTATAGATACTGAGGCCATGGGCCTTCATGCGCATCGTGACAGGCTTTGTGTGGTGCAATTATCTCCTGGCGATGGCAGTGCTGACGTTGTCCAAATTGCTGCAGGACAAGCAGACGCTCCTAATATTTGTGCGCTTTTGGCAGATATGAGTAAGGAAAAAATATTTCATTTTGCCCGCTTTGATGTGGCGCTGCTGCTGCATAGCTTCAATGTTATGACGACGCCGATTTTTTGCACAAAAATAGCCTCGAAACTCACACGTACTTATACTGATAGACATGGCCTCAAAGAGCTTGCGCGCGAGCTGGTTGGCGTTGATATGTCCAAGCAACAGCAAAGTTCGGATTGGGGGGCTGATACTTTGAGTGAGGCCCAGCTTAATTATGCAGCCTCTGATGTCCTTTATCTTCATGCCATGCGGGATATTTTGAAAGAGCGTCTGTTACGCGAAAGTAGAACAGACATGGCCAATGCATGTTTTGACTTTTTACCAACCCGTGCAAAACTAGACCTCGCTGGTTGGCCGGATACGGATATATTCTCGCATTCATAGAATCTGATCCTCAAAAAATTCAAATCTCTAAAAGCATAATGCGACATAGTAATTTGGAATGAACAAGCTCATATTTCCGCCATACTGATAGGAGCTATAGCTTATCTAGTTAGTTTTAATGGCGCTGCTTTTGCGACGTTATATCGAATGGTGAGTTTACTTCTTACATGTGTTATTGTGTTATGAATAAAAGCTAACAAACGTAGCATAGCCAACAATTTGGTAGTTCATGAATATACATGACCCTAATATGAGCAATACGACACAAGGATTGACCGGGCCAGCGGCTGTCGATCATCTTGGTCATGGCGATGGTCAACAGCAACAATTGTTGCAAGCTATACAAGCTCAAAAAATTGAAGGAGCCAATAAGTTTAAGGCCGCTCGAAGCTATTCCCGCCGCGTGCGGAAACTCAAAATTGCTTTACCGGTCATTGGGGCCATTTTTATAGCCCTCTTCGTTGGCATTGCGTATCTGTCACAATTTTCTACGCTGCCACTTGGTTTTGCCGCCATTGATTTGACAAATGGACAAATTGTTATGGAGCGCCCAACCTTGAACGGTTTTACATCAAGCGATGCGGAATATGAAATCGTCGCTGAGCGGGCGTTACAAGACCTAACAGATCCGAAAAAGGTTCTTCTGGAAAAAATTAGCGCGACCCTTACGCTTGATGATGGCAATATCGTTTCAATTGACGCTGGAAAAGGTCGATTTAATGTCAAGGGTCAGCATCTCGTGCTGAGCGATGGCATAAGCATGCATATGAGTTCAGGTTACACTGGTGAATTGGATTCTGCCACAATTGATATAAAAGGCGGCATGCTTACCAGTAAGGGTGACGTGTTTGTGAAGGCCGATATTGGTGAAATTCGAGCAAATAGCCTAACCGTTCGTGATAATGCCACTTTTATTCTGTTTGAAGACAGGGTACGGATGATTGTTAACCCAACTAAAGTGCGTCCAAAATAGATGCTACATAGTCAAAGGATACTGCCTGTGATGACCTTCAGGTCTAAAGCATATTTACATTTGTCATTGTTCGCTGTTGCTATCATTGCGACTGCCTTCTTTTATGTGACTGCTGGTTTCGCGCAAGCCACAGGTGACGCCTTTACGGGATTTCGTTCGAACAATAACAACCCTATCCAAATAGAAGCTGACAGTCTGGAAGTGCGAGATGTAGAAAAACTGGCCGTCTTCAAAGGCAATGTTGATGTTAAGCAGGGTGAAACCACAATGCGTGCCGCAACATTGCACGTCTATTACGATGGTTCTGTTAAACCTGGAGAAACTGGCGGCAATCAGGGCATTAGCCGTATTGAGGCAAACGGCAAAGTTATTGTGACATCAGGCGATAATAAAGCCACAGGAAAAAATGCGGTATTCAATATGAAGTCGCAATTGGTTACGCTCACAGGCGGCGTTGTTCTTACGCAATGTGAAAATATTATTCGTGGAAAAAAGCTCACCGTCAATCTTGATACAGGAAAAGCGCAACTCTCTGGTCAAGGGCGTGTCCAAGCCTTGTTTTCGCAAGGTCAAGGATCTTCATCATCAAAGAAATGCAAGTGATTTAAGGCGTATATAAGGCGCTTTGAAATAACGTAATGATTGACTCCTCTCGCTCAATTGATGGCAAACTGATGCGCAACAGATATATAGTGTGAATGAACAGCCATATGCCTCATGTTGAAGTAGCCCCAGCAGCCTCCGTAGAAACATTGCGCGATAACACGGGCCGTGGCTGGTTGATCGCTAAAAATTTGCGCAAGAGCTATAATGGCCGCACTGTTGTCAATGGCGCTAGCTTGGCGATTGGTCGAGGCGAGGCCGTTGGCCTTTTAGGGCCAAATGGTGCGGGTAAAACAACAACTTTTTATATGATAACAGGTTTGGTGCGGGCGGATGAGGGGTCTATTTACCTCGATAGGCACGATATATCGCCTTTGCCGATGTATCGTCGGGCGCGCCTCGGCATCGGTTATCTGCCACAAGAAGCTTCTATTTTTCGAGGCCTGAATGTTGAAAATAACATTCGCGCTGTTCTTGAAGTGATTGAGCCGAATAAGAAGCGGCGAGAGCAAGACCTTGAAAACTTACTCACCGAATTTGGTATTGAACATTTACGCAAAGCGCCCTCAATTGCCTTGTCAGGCGGTGAACGCCGACGGTGTGAAATCGCACGCACATTGGCAAGCAGGCCGAATTTTGTACTGTTGGATGAGCCCTTCGCTGGTATTGATCCTATAGCGGTTGGTGATATACAAATTCTCGTCAAACACCTCAAGAAACGTGGCATCGGTGTTTTGATAACTGATCACAATGTCCGAGAAACCCTCGGGGTGATTGACCGTGCTTATATTATTCACTCAGGTCAGGTATTAACCCAAGGCACGCCTGAAACCATCATCGCTAACCCCGATGTGAGACGCCTTTATCTTGGCGACCAATTCACATTATAATTTGACGGGTTATCAGCCATAATTGCGCTTGTTAGCGATGTCTTGAGTGATTTTATTTACAATTTTGGTATAACTATGCTTTAACTTAAGCAAGACTTGGACCAGTTTTAGCTGGACTAGACAAAAAACTTTCAAAAGAAGCATAACAACGGTAACTCATGGCCCTTTCGCCAAGATTAGAATTTAGACAGTCGCAATCGCTGGTGATGACGCCGCAGTTGATGCAGGCGATCAAACTATTGCAGCTGTCTCATTTGGATCTGACAAGCTATGTGGAAGCTGAGCTGGAGAAGAATCCACTGCTACAGCGCGCAGAAGAGAAAGAAAGCGCTAACTCAGAAAACGTCGGAGAATTACCTGCAGCCTCCCAAGAAGAAGGAAGTGGCGGGGATGATAATAATTGGGCTGATGAGCCGCTTGAGGCTAACCCACAACAAATAGCCGAAACCTTTGATACCGATGCTGAAAATGTTTTTCCAGATGATTCAGGAAGCGCTGGCCGTGAAGCCTCAACTGTTACAGGTAGAGATACCCATCCATTACAATCTAATGTTCAAGGCGGTTCTAATGAGGGCTACGACCTTGAAGCTTTTGTCAGTGAAGAAGTTAATCTGACACAACATTTGATGTCACAAGTTGGCTTGTTGATACAGGATGCGGCTTTACTTCTTGTGGCGCGCACATTGGTGGATAGCATTGACCCAAGCGGTTACATCCGTACGGATTTGAGCGAAATTGCTGAAGGGCTGGGCGCGTCATTAGATGTCGTTGAAAAAATGTTGAGCGTTCTTCAAACACTTGATCCACCTGGCATTTGCGCCCGCAACTTGCCCGAATGTCTGGCGCTCCAGTTTAAAGAAAAAAATCGTTATGATCCTGCCATTGCAGCTCTCCTTGATAACTTGGATCTGCTTGCGCGGCGTGATTTTAACGCGCTGAAAGAGATATGCGACGTTGATCATGATGATTTGATGGAAATGATTAGCGAAATTAAAATGCTGGACCCTAAACCAGGGGAAGCATTTGGAGATGTGCTCTCAGAGACGATTGTGCCAGATGTTATAGTGCAGGCTCGGCCAGACGGTAGCTGGGCAATTGAATTAAATTCTGAAACGCTCCCGCGAGTAATCGTTGATCAGACATATTATGCAACGGTAGCAAAGACCGCGAATGATGAAGCAGAGAAGACCTATCTAACCGATTGTCTTCAAACAGCGAATTGGCTGGTTAAGAGCCTCGATCAACGGGCCAAGACAATTTTAAAAGTATCAACCGAGATTGTGCGTCAGCAGGATGCTTTTTTGACAAAAGGCATACAATATTTGCGCCCGCTGAACCTCAAAATGGTGGCAGATGCGATTGAGATGCATGAATCGACGGTCAGTCGGGTGACATCCAATAAGTATATTACGACACCGCGTGGTATTTTTGAGTTGAAATATTTCTTCACCGCCTCAATTGCCTCATCTGAAGGCGGAAGTGCGCATTCTGCTGAATCTGTGCGTCACCGTGTGCGCGCACTGATTGATGCAGAAAGTCCAAAGAAAATTCTTTCAGATGATGCATTGGTCAATTTATTAAGAGAATCAGGCATCGATATTGCTCGGCGCACTGTTGCTAAATACCGCGAAGCCATGCGGATTCCATCGTCAGTCCAGCGTCGCCGCGAAAAGCGTGCAGCTTTGGAAAGCAACTGATTCGATCGAATTTTCTCAGAATTTCTTCATATTTTTCAATGTTAATATCTTAATTGTAATGATTGAGCACTTTTTCTCTAAAAGAGCTGACGGGTGATGATCTAGTCGTTACAGTGGTCTCATAATAGCGTGAGTGGCATATGATTCTCGCCATTCGCATATTGATAATAATATGATGGAGGCAATATGAGTTTACGTATTTCAGGAAAGAATATTGACGTTGGTGATGCTCTGCGAACTCATATAGGTGATCAGATAGATGCCGCCGTTAGCAAATATTTCGATGGCGGGTATACGGGTCACGTGACGCTAGAAAAAGAAGCGTCAACATTTAAAACTGAATGTAAAATTCATCTTGATACAGGTATCGATCTTGTTGCCACGGGCGCTGCGATGGAAGCTCATCCTTCATTCGATCTTGCTGCTGCCCGCATAGAAAAGCGATTGCGTCGTTACAAACGAAAATTGAAAGATCACCGCGCATCTAGTAACTCTAAAGGCTATCAAGTTCCATTTTATGTGCTTGAAGGTCCCGGTGAAGGCATTGACGATAGCCAAGATAATGAGGCTTCTCCAGCGGTTATTGCTGAAAATGAGACAACAATTCTAACAATGACGGTCTCTACAGCCGTCATGGCCATGGACTTGGCAGAGCAAGATGTGTATGTGTTCCGCAATCCTGATAGTGGAGAGATCAATATCCTTCATAAACGGCAAGATGGAAACATCGGCTGGATTGATCCCTCGCAAACATAAAAGACATTACTGGGCCAGTATTTGATAAGTGATAGCTGCAAGTGCGATTAGGCCAGTCAAGGGAAATACAATGGATCTAGAAGATCTTATCGTAGCAAAATCTATTTTGCCCACGTTAAAAATTTCAAGCAAGAAGCAGGCTATTCAGGTCTTATCTGAAAAAGCAGCCGAGCTGTCAGGGCTGGACGAGCGCGAAGTTTTTGAAACACTTTTGCAGCGTGAACGTCTTGGATCCACGGGTGTTGGGTCCGGAATTGCCATTCCGCATGGAAAATTGCCAAGCGTGGAGAAAATTTTTGGTATTTTCGCACGACTGGAAACCCCGATAGATTTCGATGCACTTGATGATCAGCCTGTGGATATTATATTTTTATTACTAGCCCCTGAGGGTGCCGGTGCGGATCATCTCAAGGCACTAGCAAAAATTGCTCGCCTGTTGCGTCATAGCGACACCATACAAAAAATCCGCGCAACAGCTGATCAAGAGGCTCTCTATTCTCTTCTGATCACCCCACCTGATCAGGTGGCCGCTTAATCGCTCGCCGCCCTACCTGCACTATTCGGCTACTCAACGATGATCCATAATTTTCTAGTGAAGACTAACCATCTCTAGATCATGCTCGTCTGCATTGGCTTCTGCCAGGGACCTATCATCTGATATCATCAGTGGCTCACCATCAGCACCAAGCAGCGCAAAGAGTTTATAAGGGATTTCACCATCCAAAATTCCGGGATATAGGACTTCAAAATCGGAAACGGAAAGCTCACGTATATAAGCAACATTCTCCTCGCCTATATGAAGAAGCTCTTCTTGCGTTATCGTGTCCTGTGTGGACACATCAAAAAAATCAGTCATAGCGCAACTCCTTTGTACTCTTTAACAGCGCATCTAAGACAGGCACCAATATATTCTGGTTGATTCTGTACGTTTCAATAATCGAATCACGTGATACGAATCAGTTTGCCTGTGAAATCTTAATCTTTTTTATCATTCGTTCAGGTTGGCGCTTTTTTAATTCAATAGATAACAGGCCATTGCTCAACTCTGCCTCACCAGCTTCCATTCCATCTGCAAGGACAAATGTTTTTACAAACTGTCGCGCAGCGATACCACGGTGAAGATAAACCCGCGATGTATCATCTGTTTGTTTGCCACGAATAATGAGCTGGTTTTCTTCAACTACAATTTCAAGATCATCTTCCGTAAAACCTGCAACAGCTAATGTTATGCGTAGGGATAAAATATCATCTGCGCTAATAACCTGCTCGATATTATAGGGAGGGTAGCCGTCACTACCATTTTTAGAAACATGGTCTAATAGGCGTTCAATCTCATCAAAACCCAATAAAAGCGGATTTGAGAAAACCGGACCTCGCGGAGGGGCGTTTCGTGTCATATCAAAACCTCATAACAAACCCCCAAAATGGGCGGTCATTTATGGAATCCCAATCGGGCATTCCTATAGAACTAAGATGGGTATTGATGATGATAATTTCAAGAATTCTGAGCTGCACCGATCAATTGATACTGTCAGACGAAATCATGACAGGCCAATTAGCCGGCATCAGCGCTTTTTTTGCCTGACATGAATTGTGGACCTTTGATATTCCACCACAATAGAGCAAAAAACGCCACCAACCCTGCTATATGGAGTGATCGATCCAGCGGCCAGAGTAAGGATGCCCCAATGGCAAGAACAACAACACGCATTACGATATTGAGTTTGTTTTCCCAATAGCCCTCTATTCCAGCGCTGATCCCCCACAAGCCAAATAAAGCAAAGACGAATATCTCGATCATCACTGGCCAATCGCCGGAAAGAAACGGCGTATAGGCAAATAGAAGCGGCACAAAATACAAGCCTTTTGCAATCTTCCATGAATAAAAGCCGGTTTTCATCGCAGGCGCTTTCGCAATCGCGGCAGCGGTGAAAGCTGCGAGACAAACAGGTGGTGTAACATTGGAATCTTGGCTCAACCAAAAAATGATCATGTGAGCGGATAATAGTGCGGTTGCGAGTATCGCAGGAGAAAATGCATTATCGATAATCAGCCCTTTGCTTTCAGGCGGTATAAGGTCGAGCATTTCTTTTGCTTGAGCCACGGACATCGGTGCGTTTAACAGTGTTATTTTATCGGGAGCTGCAAGAAAGAAAATCGCTTGTGCGTTCTCTGGTAAGCCACCAGCAACGAGTAGATCGATGATTTGGCCATTTAAAATAAGCTGATAGAGGGCTGGTGCTGAAAGGGTGCCGAGCACGATGTAGGCAGCTGTTACAGGCAACCCCATTCCCAAAACCAACGAGGCAAGGGCAACGAGCACAATGGCGACAAAGAGGTTTCCATCTGACCAATTGCTGATCATCAATGAAAATGTATTGCCAACGCCCGCTGTTGTGATGATGTTCACAATCAAACCAACCGCGCATAACAAGATGGCTGTCATGATCATATTGCGCGCGCCCAGTTCTAAAGCGCCTAATATATCGCGAATACCCATCCGGTGCGGTGTTAGCCATGAGGCGGCGATACATGTGAGAATGGCCCAGCCGGCTGCATAGGTTGGTGAAAAGCCGTTCACAAGGAGATAAATCAACAAGCCGATCGGCAATATAAATTGCGGGCCACCTTCACGTAAAACTTTCATGAGAGGCGGCTGCTCTTCAGCGGTCAAACCGACTGAACCAGAGCTTTTTGCTTGAATACGTACAAAGAAGGCAACTGTCGCGAAATACAAAATCGCAGGCAAAAAGGCGACAGCGATAATCGTTGTATAAGGAATTTGTGTTGTGGCCGCCATGACGAAAGCGCCAGCGCCCATGATTGGTGGCATGAGCTGCCCACCCGTGGAGGAGGCCGCTTCAACGCCGCCAGCAAAATGACTAGGAAAGCCTGCTCGCTTCATTAGTGGGATGGTGATCACGCCTGTTGAGGCAGTATTAGCGACTGCTGATCCGGATATAGTGCCCGTTAGACCGCTTGCAAAAACCGCAACAAAACCCGGCCCGCCTATCGTCTTTCCGGCAATCGCACGCGAAAGATTAATGATAAATTCGCCGGCGCCTGATTTCAGCAAAAAAGCACCGAAGATGATAAAGAGAAAAACAAATGTTGCTGAAATACGCGCGATGGTTCCAAACAAGGCATCATCACCGTAGATCGAACGGAACATCAATGTTTCCACTGAAAGCCCTGGGAATTTGAAAACGCCTGGCACATGAGCACCCCACAAAGTGGAATAAGACAAGGCAATAATGATCAAACTAGGAATAATCCAGCCAGTTGTGCGCCGGGTAAATTCAATAGCGCCAAGGATGGCAATAACACCAGCAACCCAATCCAAAGTAACAAGGCGAACACCTCGGTCGTATATTGAACTTTCAGCAAACACCAGATGAATAGCTGAAAGGGCAACGGCCACGCCAAAGGCAATATCCAACATGCGTAAAACTGGTTTTTTTGCGAAATCTGACTGACTGAAAGGAATAGCCAAAGCACATAAAAGAGCGAAGCCTGCGTAGTGAAGGCCGTTTTGGAGAAGGGTGGATACATTGGCAAATGTATTCATCCATATACTGCTAAGCGACAAGACGATTGCCAAGACAACGATGATGCGTTCGAGGGGAGAGGTTTTCTCTGACTTAGGATTATTTACTTTAGTCATCGCCTCAGAGCGCATCGCTTATTCTCCAGTCATATGAAAATAGGAATACGCCAAAACGCTTGGCGTAGACATGGAAATATACGGGCAATCAATCTAGGTGTAGATGTGAGATTGCCCGTATATTTATTATGCTAAGTCGCGTTTTATTTCGCGATCAATGAGTCTGGGATTGAAATGCCAACTTCTTTGTAGAATTTCGCAGCACCAGGGTGCAGTGGAAGAGGCAAGCCTGCAACCGCACGTTCAACAGCCATTGCTTTTGTTGCTTTATGAATAGCGTTCAAGAAAGGCAGGTTTTCGTACATGGTTTTTGTAATCATGTAGACTGCATCTTCATCAACGTCTGAGCGAACAGCAAGAAAGTTTGGCTGAGCGATTGTGTTGACGTCTTTATCTTGTCCTGGGTAAGTGCCAGCTGGGATCGTGTATTTTGTCCATAGACCTTTACCACCATCTGCTTTTGCGGCTTGCTCATCTGTGAAAGAAAGCAACTTCACTGAATCGCCTTTGGCTGCAAGAAGTTTTGTAACTGCACCCATTGGTACGCCTGCTGGAAGACCTGCTCCAGAAGCTTTTCCATCGGCAACAGCATCAGCTGACGGGCCATAGCCGCCATGAAAGAGTGAGAAATCGCTATCAATATCAAGGCCGAAACCTGAAAGGACTGTGCGGTTAGAGCCAATTGTACCTGACTTTTGTTTGCCAAATGCCATTGGTTTGCCTTTTAGTGCAACGATATCTTCAATCGTTCCTGTTTTTGCAGCATCGGCAGAGATAACGAACTGTTCAACATTTTGCCAAAGCATAGAAACAGAACGAAGGTCTTTTTGTGGGCCATCCGCTTTTACTGGGCCTGTGCCAGTTGCAGCATAGTGACCAAACAAACCTTGGATGATTGCAAACTGAGCTTCATTTTCGCGAAGAAGCCGTACATTTTCGCCTGAACCAGCTGAGTTGATTGCGGACATGCTGATTTTTTGTTTTGGCTGTAGTTTCACTTTAGTAAGCGTCGCAATAGCAACACCCACAGGATAGTACGTACCACCAGTTGAAGCTGTTGAAAGAATATAATTGCGTTCTTCAGCGGCTGTAGCTACAGCCGTGACACCCGCGATGAGTGAAGCTGTTGTAAGTGTTGCAACAGCTGCCTTTTTAAATGATGTAAATTTCATGTAATCCTCCCAGATTATGCCATGTTATGTTTGAGGCCTGTAAGTGGCCACCTAACTAACATAGCAAGGACTATGCCAATCATCTAGTCGCTTGTCACGCTTGTTTTGTAGGTTGATTAACGTCTAAAAGAGCATCTATGAGCAATATTATGCCGGTGGCATAGTTTAATCGGCAGGTTTTCGCTTATGATCTAGCGTATCTCGTTCAAGTCCATAGCGGTTCATTTTATCATTTAGCGTCCTGCGCGGAACAGATAAATCATCCATAACAGCGCTAATATTACCCTCATGCTGCTTAAGAGATTGCTCGATCAAAGACTTTTCATAGCGGGCTGTTTGCTCCGCCAGTGAACAAGTGGCATTTATGTCTTTTTTACTGTGCGCTTTGGTATGAATAAGCCGCTCAAGATCGCCTACACCATGGCTTCGTGACAAGACAAACCGTTCGGCAATATTTTTCAATTCGCGAACATTGCCGGGCCATGCGTGTGCCTTTAATGCGGCCATGTCAGACGCCATGAGATCATCCGCACTTTGTTCAAACTGTTTTTCTGCCAGACTTACGAAATATTCAAATAAGAGAAGGATATCATCGCCGCGCTCGCGCAATGGCGGCATATGCAGCTCGATGGTATTCAACCGATAATAAAGATCATCGCGAAGCCGTCCGGATGCTACGGTTTCTGATATATTTTCATTGGCCGCCGCCACTACTCTCACGTCAATATCGACCAGCGCATTGCCACCAAGGCGTTGTACTTTTCTTTCTTGCAAAACCCGTAGTAATTTTACCTGCATGGGGAGGGGCAGGCTGGTAACTTCATCAAGAAACACAGTGCCGCCACGTGCATATTCAAATGCACCAATACGCGCATCGCCAGCGCCTGTAAAAGCGCCTGCCTTATGGCCGAAGAACTCACTCTCAAACAAATCATCGGGGATTGCGCCGCAATTAATGGCTTGAAAGGGGGACGGTGCGCGGCGACTAAAGTCATGTAGGGCGCGTGCAGCAAGTTCTTTGCCGGTTCCCGTCTCGCCCTGCAGCAGGACATTCACATCTGTAGCGGCCAGATGCACCAGTTCACTACGCAGATCACGCATCACGCCACTCTCGCCGATCAGATAGCGCGATAATCCACTAGAGTCAGCAAGCTGCTTTTTGAGACGTCGGTTTTCTAATAACAGCGTGCGCTGCTCGAAAGCTCTCGTGACAATTTCAGCAAGTCTTTCCGGCGAGAATGGTTTTTCCAAAAAATCATAAGCACCCCGCTTCATGGCATCGACCGTCATTGGCACATCACCATGGCCTGTCATTAAAATAACAGGAATTTCTGCGTCTAATTCTTTCACAGCAGATAACAGCGCCAAGCCATCCATGTCAGGCATTTTGATATCGCTCACAATAACACCTGTGAAATCCGCTGTGAGCGCTTCATATGCCGTGCGCGCATTAGAAAAAGCACTGACAGAAAAATTGGAAAGATTAAGCCATTGCTCGAGCGAGCGAAGCATAGCCTTTTCATCGTCAATTAAAATAATTGGTTTGGTCATTTACTCCGCTGCCCTCAGAGCGTGCTTTGCTTCATCTGCCAGTTTGAGACGGACCGAGAAAACTGCGCCACCTTCAACATTACGCGCTCTCAGCGTTCCGCCCATATCTTCGATCAGCCCATATGAAATTGCAAGACCCAGACCGACACCTTGTTCAACAGGCTTGGTTGTGACGAAAGGATCAAACACATGTTCAAGTACATCACTGGCAATACCAGGCCCGTTATCTTCAATGCGCAAAACGGCTTCTTCTTCTTCTCTCAAAAGTGATATTTTAAGGCGTGGGTTTTCTTGTTTATCAGACATAGCATCAAGCGCATTGCGGATGATGTTTGATAACACTTGTTCAACACGATGCTCGCTGCCGGTAACAATCATCGCCTCTTCTGTCATCTCTTCAATAATCTCGACTTTGCTGTCTTTAAATTCGCTTTTGAATGTTTTAAAGACTGCACGAATAGCATCATGCAATGAAACTAGTGCAGTTTGCTCATTTGTGGTTCGTGCAAAGAGTTTCAAGTCACCCGTGATGGTCGATAGACGCGCAATGACATCTGCAATATCATTGAATGTCTGCTCTGCCGCATTGTAATTTTCCCGTTCTATGAGAAGTTTTCCGCTGGATGCAAATGTTCTGATTGCTGAAATGGGCTGGTTTACTTCATGGGCGATGGCCGCTGACATGCGCCCAAGAGCGGCCATTTTACTGGCTAATATCAGTTCTTCTTGTGCGGCTTGTAGATCAGATTCGGCCTGTCTGCGGACTTCAATTTCACCCGCTAATTCGGTATTGATTTGTTTGATGCGGGTTGCATCTTGTGCTTCGCGAACAAGGGCTTTTTTCCTTAATCTTTCCCTATAATAAAGTAGGGCCACCCCAAAGAATAAAATGGTGCCTGCGGCAAAAGCCATGGCAATCCAGCGGGCTGAGATAATTGGGCGCGCATTGGCAAGATAATGCATCGTCCATTCATGCTCAGACAGCTTTGATCGAATATCAAAATACCGCTCACCGTCGCTGAAATGCATGACAGGCCTTGCCGCCAATGTTTGGTAGGTAATCTCAAGAGGTTTAATGGATTGTTTGGTAAAGGTACGATTGGCGATCAAACGCTCACGGACCTCATGTGATAGAGGGTTGAGTGTTCGGTAGAGCCAGTTTTTGTTGGAAGCGGAAATGACAATGCCTTCAGCATTGGACACCATGACTTTTTCGCCACCGTCCCGCCATGTGGTTTGCAGGGCTTCCAGCTCAACTTTGACAACAACAACACCAAGGATAGTCTTTTCTATATCGTCAGTATAAATGGCACGGGAGATAAAATAACCCGGTCTTTTTGTTGTCACACCAACAGCGAAAAAGCGACCTTCACGCCCATCGAGAGCATCTTTGAAATAGGGGCGAAAGCCGTAATTATGACCTTCGAAACTCTCCTTCTTAGACCAATTGCTTGAAGCAATTGTTTTCCCACTGGGGTCGAGCAAATAAATAACACTGGCATCAGAAGCCGTGGCAGCTGTCGTAAGATAATCCCGTACATCTTGAAGAACGTCTTGCCCCAAAAGCAAGGCGCCAACCGCATGATGTCGTGAGATGACAAGGGGAAGGTGGCGTAGGCGTGAAAGAGCGTTTTCCAAAGTGGTGCGATAAAGCCGCACCCGCTCGGAAGAAGATTTCTCCAGTTGAGATAAGGCCACTGTCGTTGACACAGTTCCCACACCCCAAACAGCACCCAACATAAGCGCGCACAAAAAAGCTATAGTGAGAATGAGGCGTGGTTGCATTAATTACTCAAAACTAGAGGCTTCCATGACTTAGACCAATTCTGCATCCGTCATGATTTCGACAAGTGAAGGCCCATCATAAGCGAGCGCCTCCGCAATTGCAGTCTCAATTTGGGATGTCTCGGTGACGCGTGTCCCATGGCCGCCGCAAAGACGGGCAAAGGCAGCAAAAGACGGATTATGCAGATCCGTTGCCCAGACCTCCCATTCACCTGCTTTTTGCTCTTTCGAGATTTTACCAAGCTCATGGTTGTTGAGCAGAATATGGGTGATATTCATGCCGTATTTAACAGCCGTTGTGAAATCCATTGGATATTGGCCAAAGCCGCCATCGCCCGATATCGAGATCACCTTGCGTCCTGCATATTCCTCAAAATCCTGCGTTGCTGCCCATGCGCCGATGGCTGCCGGGAAACCAAAACCGATGGAGCCAAGATAGCCAGACATCAATACGCGCTGGCCTTTGGTCTCAAAATATCGGCCAAAGGAATAGGTGTTATTGCCAACGTCACAAGCAATGATTGCGTCATCAGGGCACAATTTGGAAAGGACATTAAAAATAGAAACCGAATGGATGCCTTTGTCGCCGGTTTCCGATAGGCGTCTTTCTTTTTCTTTGCGCCATATTTTCCAGCGGTCCGCTAATTCTGAAACTTGATCAACTGCAGGCTTATGGTTTTTAAGTTTTGGTGCAACTACCTCACAAAAAGCGCTCAATTCACCCCAGATTGGCAGATCAACCGGATGGAACTTACCAAGCTGCATGCGTTCAAAATCAACCTGAATGATCTTCTTGCTTGGTTCAATGCCCGTGTGATTTGAAAATGATGCACCAAGGGCAATGATAAGATCAGCCTCATTCATAAACCAGCTGGCAATTGGCGTGCCAGAGCGACCCAGAACACCGCCTGCATTTGGATGATTATCCGCAATCAACCCTTTGGCTTTAAAGGTTGTTAAAACCGGAGCGCCAATTTTTTCAGCAAATTCAATAATAGCTTCACGCGCGTCCACCGCACCATGGCCAATCACGATAATCGGACGTGAGGCCTCTTTGATCGATTGAACAGCGGCTGCGATATCATCATCGCTCGGGATAATTTTTGTCCCGCCAAGCCGGCCTTCGGCGTCTCCAGCTGGCGCATCACTTGGATCAGTTTGTATATCATCAGGAAAAATCAGATGCGCCACATCACGCTCCACAAGCGCGGTCTTGCAGGCAAGAGACATCAGTTCTGTGTGCTTGGATGTGCTGAGTACCGGTTGCGAAAATTTGGCAACGGCATCAAAGGCTGATTTCAGATCAATATCTTGAAAAGCTCCGGGACCGAAGACCTGTGTTTGAACTTGACCCGTTAGGGCGAGAATCGGCGCGCGGTCTACTTTGGCGTCCCACATGCCGGTTAGCAAATTGGTGGCACCGGGGCCTGCAATCGTAAGACAGGCTGCTGGTTTATTTGTTAGTTTGCCATAAGCAGAAGCAGCAAAAGCCGCAACACCTTCATGGCGAATGCCGACAAAGCTCAACTCGCCCGCATTTTCGCGCTGACGGATCGCTTCTGACAGGCCAAGATTTGAGTGGCCCACCATGCCGAAGACCCGTTTGACACCCCAGTTCACCATGGTCTCAGCCATGGCATCTGTTACCGTGCGTTCACGCGGCGGCTCTGGCTCAAGGCCGACAAAAATTTCACCATCACGAATGTCGATGGGATAAAGCGTCTGGCCTGTGTCTTCATGCCCCCCTGGAGGAGCACCGGTGAGTGGGTCAAAATCCCAACCATGCCAGGGGCACCGTATCCAACATTTGCCGTCGACACCCTTTTCAATAGACCCTTCACCCAGCGGCCCATTTTGGTGGGGGCAGCGGTTGTCCATGGCGGCCCATTGCCCATCGAAATGAGAAAGGCACATGGAGATCGTCCGGGCTGTGACGGTTTTGACGCGCCCCTCAGGCAGATCAGATACGTTTCCGACGCTTATCCATTCCAAGCTTTCTTTAGTCATTCTTCTCTCCTGCACCCAAAACGAAACGCTCTTAAAGCGTTTTTGTTATTTTATCACTCGGCTTTTGCATGATCATGCAGGTGGCCTAGTGTTTACTAAATTTATCGAACCCTTTTTGAAGGGCTGTCAGCACAAGAAAGACTCCTATAGCCCAGACTAACAACTCAAAAGGAGCAAGCTCCGTTCCGCGCACCCATTTGGCGACAAGTCCGCCTTTGGGTGTTAATTCTTTCCAGCCAAAGAGCCCCGGTCTATCCCAAAGGCTAAAGGCCCAAAATCGTGAAACGTAAAACAGCACAAAGCCAGTGAACGCGACTATGATGAGACTTATGAATCGCTTCATTTGACAACACTCACATTTGCAGGATCAACAAGAACAACCAACAAATCGCCACGCCGTTCAATGTTGGCCTCGATCTCTACAAATTGGCCAACATAATCGTAAAGCTGTCTTCTAAGCGGTTTGCCATTTGCATCACCAACCAATAAAAACTCCGAACCTTCAATGGGTTGCGTTGACACAAAAACTGGCGGGATATCTCCTTCAAGGCACAGGTTAGCACAGGCTTTATGAGCAAGACCCCGCCCAGGATTCATCGCGCCGGCAATACATTTTCCATCACAAATTTCGCCTTGAATTTTCCAGCGCCCCAAAGGCACACTTGCTGGAATCTCTGCCGCTTCAGATAATGGCTTGAAGCCTTTTTTGCCACCCACAAGTTGCAGCATATCAATATCGCCGCGCCGTAAAATGATGCCTGTCACTTCGGCAAGCTCGCCCGTGCGCTTTTTGACGGCTTTCATAGCGCCTCTTTTTCCTGAACCAGACAGCATGAGGGTTTGTCCCGTCTTAATGCGCTCGTTGCCCTTGGTTACATAGATAAGAGGATAGGGTTTATCTTGAATTATGCCGGTGACTGTCTGGCGACCAAAGTCAAACCGGAAACCAGCCTTTCCAGGATCGTCCTGTGTCGCACCAATAAGAAGGGCACTGGTCGCAAAGCCGGAAAGCAGCATGATTGAGATAAATAGGAGAAAAACCTTTAAGCCTTTCGGGATGCCTAAATAGCCGACAAAAAAGGGTGCTTTTGCATCATTCATTTTATTGCGCTCCTGCTGTTGTGAAGGGAACCGGTTCAACATAGGTCCCTGGCGGATTTGCATTGGGATCAACCATCACGGCATTCCCTTGAATGCTGACACGATAAGTCGGCACCATTTCGGTAAAAGGAGCAGGAGACCTGCCATCCGTTACATTGTACTGGAAACCATGCCATGGGCAGGTGACAAAGCAATCAATCACTTTGCCTTCACCTAACGGACCATTTTGGTGCGCACAGGCATTAGAAATTGCCGATAGCTTTCCCTCTTGCAGATAAACAGCCACACGTTCTCCGTCAGACAGCTGTGCAATCTTAGCATAGCCTTCGCGCATGTCGGATAGATCACAAACCTTGACCCATTCGGCTGTTCTATCAACGAGCGGGTCGCCATGTTTGCGCTCATGAAAGGCCGCCCAAAGATGGAGAGCCGCGACAATCAAAGCTGCAATGATGAAAATCAACGTGAAAGTATGATTTTGTTGATCCTGCAAAATACCAAAGCTGACGTGGGCAACCACGGAAATATAGGCCGCGTAAATCAGATAGTGGGTGTATTTCCAGATACGCGGTGTAAAAAACTTAAGCCAGAAATCATGGCTGGTTGCAGCCAGTATAATGAGGCACGTGAGGGAAAAAATGCCAAAAGCCTCAAACGGAAAACCGGCCAGTTGTCCATAGCTCGTGTTGGCAAATAAGAGAGCTTCATATTTGTCAGATTTCGAAAAGGCGAAATACCAATTCACTATATAGCTGGCATGCGTAATGCCGACAAAAGCGGTCATCACACCAAAATGACGCCGATTATAAAGCAAAGGCAAAAAGCGCTTATCAATACGAGCGAGAGGGCCAATACACAAAATAACACTCAACATCAAAAAAGCGCAGGAGCCGAAGGCACGTGCATTATGAACCTGTCCATTAATGCGCCCTTCATTGCCCATCAAATCCGGCGTGATGTAAATAAATGCATACAAATAGGCAAAAACACTCGCCAGCATAATGGCATTGTATTTCCATTTATTTGGGTTCCACTGGACAGGGATATATTTGACGCTCATTGGTTTTGATCCGACTCTTGAGAGATTTTTTGCGGTGTGAAATCTGCTGGCCAAATCTGACGTTGAGCCAGACCTACCATGATGATCACGGGAATAGAAACAGCAAAAACAATAGCCACCCAGAAATGAGCATTGCGCGGTGGCTTATGTCGACTTTGCCATTGATCACGCCCTGTCTCCAAAACAAACCAGCGCCATAAAACAAGCGGCCATATAACAAGAAGAGCAGGCACGAGTAGAGGCCTGAAAGCATAAGCCCCTTGTGCGTCTTCATCGAAACGGTCGATGCCGATTGTCAAAAATACAAGGGCAATCACAGCTCCGATAAGCATCCAAATTTCCAAGTAATATAGTATGGCTTCTGCTGCGTTCATGATATTCCACCGAAAGATACGCCAGATAATTCACTCATCTCTTTTTTCCATGTCGTTAAATCTTCATGACAGAATTTAGAAAGGTGGTCATGCCCACATGCACGAGCCATCACCTGCATCAATTCTACGGACGCTTCAAAGAAGTTTGTTAATTGGCGGGCAGATTTTTCAATTTCCAGCCGGTTTACTAGATGCGGTTTTTGTGACGCGATGCCCACAGGGCAGTTGTTAGTGTGGCAGGCACGCATGGCGATGCAACCAATTGCCTGCATGGCAGAATTTGATAGGGCAATTGCATCCGCCCCCAGTGCTAAGGCTTTGATGAAATCAGCTGGTTTGCGCAACCCGCCTGTGATCACAAGCGTGATATTATCATTGCCTGACTTGTCGAGGTGCCGTCGCGCTCTTGCTAGGGCCGGGATTGTAGGCACAGAAATATTGTCACGGAAAATAATAGGTGCTGCACCTGTGCCACCGCCACGACCATCCAAGATGATGTAGTCGACACCAACCTCTAGGGCCGCATCAATGTCTTTCTCGATGTGCTGGGCTGACAGTTTATAGCCTATCGGAATACCGCCAGTGCGCTCCCGCACTTCATCTGCGAATTCTTTGATCTGACTTGTTTCTGTCCAGTCTGGAAAACGCGATGGCGAAATGGCGTCGTCCCCGGGGTTAAGGCCGCGCACTTCCGCGATTTTACCTTTAACCTTGTTGCCCGGCAAGTGACCGCCAGTGCCAGTCTTTGCACCTTGTCCGCCTTTGAAATGGAACGCTTGCACCTTTGCTACTTTATCCCAGCCAAAGCCGAAACGCGAAGAGGCCAGCTCATAGAAATAACGAGAATTGGCCTCTTGTTCTTCCGGCAACATGCCGCCTTCACCGGAACAAATTCCGGTGCCGGCAAGCTCTGCGCCGCGCGCTAGCGCTATTTTTGCAGGCTCAGATAAAGCGCCGTAGCTCATATCAGAAACAAACAGTGGAATATCAAGCTTCAGCGGCTTTTTAGCGTTTGGCCCAATAATAACTTCAGTACCAACGGCATCGTCGTCGAGCAGCGGTGGCGTTTGTAATTGAGCGGTCAATAGCTGAATGTCATCCCAGTCTGGCAATTGATTGCGCGGCACGCCCATTGCGTCAACTTTGCCGTGATGGCCAGTTTTTGAAAGACCATCGCGGGCATATTGCTGAATGAGGCCCGTATAAGGCTCTTCTTCTGTCCCGTGAGCGGTATCTGCATATTGGCCCAGATATTCATCGCGGTTGAACGGCTGTGGGTTTATTTTGCACCAAGCGGCAATCTCATCTTCGTCGACAAGAATTTCGCCGCCTTCCACCCATGATTCAAACTTTGGCAGCACTTCTTTATTGTCATATTCTGAGATGCCGGTTTCGACTTTATAATCCCAATAATGGACGCCACAGATCAAGTTGTCACCTTTGACAAATCCATCAGACATCAGCGCGCCTCTGTGCAGGCAGCGCCCGTACATCACAGAAATTTTTTCATCCATTCTCACGATAACAAGATCAACATTCGCCACCAATGCATGGGCAGGCTTTCGGTCTTTGATATCGTCGAGTTTTGCAATGGCGATTTTTTTCATGAGGCTTTCCTATTGTCTTAATCTTGATAATCGGTCGTTCAGTGATTTGAGTTGGTCTCTGCACATTTGCCCAGAGCTTTGACACGGGCGGCATACCAGTTTGCGCCCGGTACGGCTGTTAAACCATGAAGGAGCGCACTAATCCATACCGCATTAACGGCAAGGTGCAAAATAGGTTCAGCGAATTCTGAATCAATTTCCCCAACAACCATGAGTGCAAACAAAGCTGTAGCCAAGCCGCGCGGGCCAAACCAGCCAAAGAAAATACGGGTTAAAGGGGATGCATCAGTGCCCATAAGGGATAACCAGATAGCGAGTGGTCGCACAATAAAAAGGCTGACCAGAATGATCGCGAGTGTAGACCATGATAAATGCGCAATCGCATCAGGTACGAGCACCAGACCAAGTAGAAAAAATGCCCCCCATGTAAGGCCTTGGCCTTCGCTCTCGGTAAATTCAAATATGAACTTGCATCTGTCTTTAACAATGCCGCCAAAGCAGAGGCCTGCAATGAAAGCCGCAATGAAACCATTGCCACCAATTGCCGTTGCGCCAAGATAAGCGGCAAGCGCCATTGCAATGGCACCAACGCCTTCATACACATCTGCCGTGAACTCTCTATCTTTTGCCCAAAGCAGAACAACCCCGCCCATCAGACCAACAGCAGCGCCTACTAATGGGCCAAGCACCAATTGTTTGGCACCAAACAACAGCCAATTTGTATCCCCCGCATCCACTGCGTTTGCTGTTAGGCTTGCAAATAGTAATATGACAGGAAGCGCCAAACCATCATTCAGGCCGCTTTCTACCGTCAAGGCTCTGCGCACACGATCCGGCACAATCGGATTTGAAACAACCGCTTGCCCAAGGGCTGCATCCGTTGGCGCAAAAATAGCCGCAACAAGGACAACAGCCACAAGCGGCCATGTTGGTAAAAGCAACCATGCCGCCATGCTTCCAAACACAATAGACAAAGGCAACCCGATCAGCAGCATCCGCGCTGGCCAAACAAATCGCACGCGCAATGCAGCAATATCTGTTTTAGCAGCATCCAAAAACAGCAATATCACGAGCGCAATTTCAGCAACAAGATGAAGTGTTTCTTCCATTTCACCAAGGGGGAATAATCCAGCATGCGACATGATCAAACCGAAAGCAATAAACAGCATAGGAGCTGTTAAAACAGTCGTGGACAGCCGTTTAGCAACCATGCAGAAGCAAGCAGTAAAGAGGCAGGTAATGAGAAGTGACGTTGTCATTTGTGTGCTACTATCCTGTGAATATATCCAATTATCTGTTGTTGATGGCAAAATGCATATTTCTTATGATGCAGGATGACACATTAAGGTTACACATTGCCATTTAAAACTTCAGACTGCAATGTGAAGCGGGGTTGTCATTTGAGCGGTATTATATTTTAAGTAATGGCCAGCTGACTGCTGCTGTTTTGGGTTCTTGGGAAGAATTATACTTATATGTCGGAATCAAACTGCCCTGAAGTTAGTGGAGATATTTCCGGTATCCGTGATGGCAATTCTACGGCAATTCGCCATTTTGTGAAAGAAAACACTCCATGGATGATGGCGGTAGCATTCAGAATTCTGCGCGACCACAGCTTAGTGGAAGATGTCGTTCAGACCGCATTTGGTAAAATTCTTGACGGACTGGCTGGATTCGAAGGTCGGTCGAAAATTAAAACTTGGATGCACCGCATTGTTATCAATGAAACATTGATGGTTGTCAGGAAAAGATCACGCCTGAACGAAGATTCGTTAGATGAATTGTTACCTATATTTGATAAGAATAAGTGTCGCATCGAAGAACCATGGGATACTATCGATACGCCTGAACTGTTAATGGAAAAATCTCAAACTGCAGCAAAAGTTATGGAGAAAATAAATTTGCTACCCGACCAGTACCGAATTATTTTAATTCTGCGCGATATAGAAGAATTTACGACTACTGAGGTTGCCGAGCAGCTTAATTTAAGTGAATCGAACGTGAAAGTAAGATTACATCGCGCTCGTGCGGCTTTAAAGAAACTCCTTGAGCCATTGATGAGAAGGCACGTTTTGTGAAACACAAACCACAGTCATTGATACGCCGCGTGCACGGCATAATGTTCAAACTCCCTTATATGATCACATGTGAGGAATTTGAAGATTTTATACTTGCATATATCGAAGGTGATCTTCCCAGAAATCAACGAGTTATTTTTGAACTCCATCTCAAGTTATGTCGTGAATGCCGTGAGTACCTAGCCAGCTATCGCACTTCCATGGAGTTAATGAAGAAAGCTATGAATGACACGACATTGTCTCTTCCAGAAGCCCCTGAGGACTTAATAGATGCTATTATTGCGGCAAGAGACAGTTAGTATGCTGCATCTGACTTTTGTTTAACGTTATCAGCTTGGGATCATTAAAAAAGGCACTGATTTGTAAGTGAAATTACGGAAGTTAAGAACTATCCAACAGCGCTAGAAAAGTCATTGTTATGTTAGTTCAATGACAATTATATCTAATTTACCAGTTTCGGCATGAACCAGGTGCCCAGTGGTTACAAATGCCACCGTTTTCCGCCACAAGTCATATTAGCTAAGTCTTTGAAAGTAATGGCGCGCTCGGGAAGATTCGAACTCCCGACCCCTAGATTCGTAGTCTAGTGCTCTATCCAGCTGAGCTACGAGCGCATCATTGGCTTGCAATTGTTAGCAAACCAGAATTTCATCGATACAGTCAACGATTATTCGCATCAACGAGATGCAGGAAGTAATCTGTTATTTGGGCAAATGCAACCCGCTTTTTTTAGGAATGATGAATCCTTTTGATTTTTTATATCAATGGAGGAAAAAATCAAACGATTGACTTACCTTTATTAGGTAGCTCAATCTCGAAAGTAGCTCCCGGACCATCATCATCTGTGAGCTTTATCGTTCCACCATGGGCTGTGACAATTTCATGGGCTATGGCAAGTCCAAGACCTGTCCCGCCTTTGGATAAGGACCCGCGAAATGCTTCAAAAAGATGTTCTTGGGCACGTTTTGGCACGCCGGGGCCTGTATCGCTGATAATAATACGCGTGCGGTCTTCCAACATGTTCGCGCCAATTGTCAGGCGTCGAACCAAGGATTCATCTTCCATTGCTTCTAGAACTTTTATCGCGTTGCGTGAAAGATTCATCAAAACGCGAAAAATTTGCTCTGGATCGGCATCAAGTTCTGTTCCCACAGGTACAGTATTACGCCATTCGACTGTTGGGTGATCATCGAGATCTAGCAATGATTCAAGTTCTTTGATCATTTTGGCTAAACGGATAAGCTGACGTTTAGGCGGCTCTTCCTTAGCGCTGCCATAGACAAGGGTTGATTCACAATAGCCTATTGCCCGATCAATACCGGCGATAAGCTTTGGAGCAAACCGTTGGACATCGGGGTCAGGAAGCGATGTTAGACGGTCGGAAAACAACTGGACAGAGGCCAGAATATTACGCAGGTCATGATTGACCTTAGAAACAGCCAACCCAAGGCTTGCTAGGCGTTTTTGGCTGGAGAGTGTGCCTTGGAGATCTTTTTGCATTTCTGCAAGACGCTCTTCCGCAGTTCCAAGCTCATCTGTGCGCCCGCCCGGTTTTATGATATTTTCACTGGCCTCCGGGTTTTTGGAAAAAGCCTCCATGCTATCTGCCAAGCGCGCAATGGGCCGCACGAAGAGTTTGCTAAGGGCGAAATAGACCATAGCTGCCGTTAAAACAGAAATGATTAAGGATAAAATCATCACATTGCGCGTATAGGTCAGCATCGCCGCACGCAAAGGCGGCTCCAGCGCAACGACTTGTATCAATTGATCTGTGCCAGGCGGAGAACCTGAAATTGAAATAATGCGCGGCGTGGTGGCGAGCAGTGTCATGAAGGCATCGTGGATAGATTGCCATGCTCCAGTATGAATCACATCAAACTCGGCACCAATTTCGCCAGCATCTTCGTCAATCATTGCAATGAGTTGTCGTCGACCATCTTTGCGATGCGCGAGGGTGACAACATCAAAGCTGCGCATTGCATCTTCAATGCGTTTTTGGTTTGCCTCTATCTGCTCTGGCGGCATGATCACACCAACGGGCACTTCAGGCGACATTAGTAATACTGTTCGTGCGCGCGTCAGGCGATCTGTCAGCCAGTCATTTCGAAATTTCGCAACTGAAGGAACGAAAACAAAAATCTCGCTTAGCATTACAAAACCGATGGTTAAAACCAACAGCTTAGCCGAGAGATTCATTGTCAACTTACGTTTTTTAGGTTTTACAATAGCAATAGCTTCGCCCACCCGTGAGTCGGCACTCTTATTCTCAGAAATGAGTGTTTCTTCTATAGACTTATGGTCTGGCGACTTATTCAAAGCCTGCATCCCCTACTTTCTTCTCTACTTTAAGATAGAGCATAGTTTCTTGCAAACAATGATAGCTGACCAGTCATCATATGTATGTGAAAGCTGTTCTAAGCCACCATTCGCTTTGGTCCTAGCCAAATATCCGCAAGAAACCGATTACGCGTTTGATCCAAGGGTTTTGGAGACTTGGTTTGTAATATTCGGTGGAAGCTCTTTTACCTATTTCTGTCATTGTAGGATAGGGAGGAATATAACCTGTCATTGCACCCACCTTCATACCTTGTGTGACCGCTAATGCCCAAATATTTATCATCTCACCAGCATTTTGGCCGACAATGGTGGCGCCAAGAATTTTACCCTTTTTATTGGTGATGACTTTAATCAGGCCAGTGGTTTTTCGCTCAGCCTGTGCCCTGTCATTTTCAACATAGGGCCAGCGTAATATTTTGATATCTTTATGCTGCTCCCTCGCGGCTTCTTCGCCAAGTCCAACATGGGACACTTCAGGGTCAGTGAAAGTGACCCATGGAATGATATTCGTTTTCTCTTTCGCGCCCATCCGAAACAGGATAGAGCGGATAACAAGGCCAGCATGATAACCGGCCACATGGGTGAATTGCAAACCGCCAGCAACATCACCAATCGCATATACGCGCTTATTTGTGGTGCGCATTTTCGCATCGACGACAATACCCTTACGGGAATATTCAATACCTGCTTTTTCCAGATCAAGACCGCTTACATTGGCAGCTCGGCCTGTTGCCAACAAAAGGTGTGAGCCGGCAATTGTTTCTTCTTTGCCATCTTTTTCGACAATGACCTCAACGCCATTTTCAGCACCTGGCAAAAGCCGAACGGTTTTTGTCTTTTCGCGAATATCCACGCCTTCGCGCCTGATTTCATCGAGAGCAATCGAAGTCAGTTCCGGATCGTCTTTGCCAAAGGCAGTAAACATTTCGATGACGGTCACTTTTGAGCCAAGACGGCGATGCGCCTGCGCCATCTCCATGCCGATTGGCCCACCGCCGATAACGACAAGATGTTCCGGTCTTTCGGTGGCTTCAAACAGTGTTTCATTGGTGAGATAAGAAACAGCCTCAATGCCAGGAATGGGCGGCACAAAGGCGGACGACCCGGTTGACACCACAAATCTGCGGGCTTTAATTTTATATTTACCGGCAACAACCGTTTTCTGATCTTGAAAATAGCCAGCTTCTGTAATGACCTTCACTCCAAGGCCAGTGAAGCGTTCAACGGAATCGTTAGGCGCGATCGCCGCAATCACCCCATGAACATGATCGTGCACTTTTTGGAAATCTACTTCCGGCTCTTGTGGTTTGATGCCAAATTTTTCTGACTGACGAAATGTTTCGGCTATTTTGCCAGCTGCAATCATTGCTTTAGAAGGCACGCAGCCATAATTCAGGCAGTCACCGCCCATTTTGCCTTTCTCAAGCAAAACAACTGATACGCCAAAAGCGGCGGCTGCAGCGGCAACACTTAGGCCGCCTGACCCAGCACCTATAACACAAATATCTGGGGTTAAGGTCTCTGTCATAGGGTGTCTCATTTGTTAGGAGGTTTAATAGGATATGCGCTCAGAAGAACAAAATAAATCTATGCAGCACAATAAACAATGTGCCGCATAGTTCAATCGGTCATATCTCTTTTAAAGGAGTGTTATTAGACTGTGCAGTTATGCCTCGCCCAATGTCGTCTTTTTGCGACGCACCCATTTGACAATCAATGGAATGACAGAAGCAACTGCGAGAGCGGCAAGGCCCAGTGTTATTTTTTGTGTGATATCTGAACCGTCAACAGCCGAACCAACCTGATCACCAATGAAGGAATAAGCATAGGTGCCTGGAATGATGCCGATGAACGTCGCTAGCGCGTAACGCGGCAAATCCATACCGAAAAGGGCTGGGGCAAGATTTGTGATCCAAAAGGGCACGACCGGCGCAAGGCGTAATGTCAAAAGGTAACTGAAAGCTTCTTTTTGAAAGCCTTCACGCAATTTATTCATACGCGGACCTGCTTTTTCAGCCAAATAATCGCCGATAGAGGTTTTAGCCACGAGAAATATGATGGAGGCACCTATAGTTGCGCCAATCACTGTTAAAGTTCCGCCAATGGCCCAGCCAAAGATGCCGCCCCCTGCAATGGTCAAGAAGCTAGCCCCAGGAAATGATAGTGAAACGGCGACAATGTAAATGAGCAAATAGGCACCCATTGCTAGAATGAAGTTATCCGTAACGAATGTATCAATCAGCGCTTTATTTTCCGCGACAGCATCAAGAGACAAATATTTGTGGAGACCTGACGCATAACCAATAACGAGGAGAGACAGAATAATTAGAAGGGGGGAAAACCTTTTCAAATTAACCAGTAAAGACGCTTTTTCAGAAGGCTTATTAGATGACATGATATTCTCATCTCTTGTTTCAAAGGTTCCATTTAGTGACATAATTTACTCCAGAAGTGCAACCGTAAATACTTTTGTTCTATCGTGTTAAGCGGTTTTATATGACCACTTATTTCTAGATCTGATATATGTACAAATTCTGTAAATTGAATTGAAAAATGCCCTTTTGACGAACATGTGAAAATAGCAATATCAACCTCACGGTATGGTGATCAAAGGGCAACGTAGTTCGGAGCGGGAGAAAGTGAATATTAAATAGATATTGTCTCTGAGGGCTTTGGCTTTAATTTCAAGGCCATTGAGAAGGCTTTTTACATTGACTTTAACCCCTCTTTGTTTCTATAAGCCGCAATCTCATTCTTTGGGTGATTGACGAATGTGGCGCAGACGACAAGATCGGCGCGCTGACTTCGACAGCAAAAACCAACGCATTACTGATGACGAGGCCTGTTTAAAAGACGGGGAAAGCAAATGAAACGTACATTTCAACCAAGTAATCTTGTTCGCGCTCGCCGGCATGGCTTTCGTGCACGTAAAGCGACTGTCGGCGGTCGCGCTGTTCTTGCTGCGCGCCGTGCCAAGGGTCGAAAAAAGTTATCAGCGTAAACCTGAGACGGTGCATCTGACAGGATATGGAGGGTTTTGACCAATGGTCGCGGCCCAAACTAGTCATAAGAGTATTCTGAAGAAGCGTGAGTCATTTTTAAATGCGGCAAAAGGGAATTATATTCCGCGCGGTTCTTTTGTTATGCAGCGTAATGCAAAAAAAGATGCTCACGACAATCAATTTGGTGTCGGCTTTACGGTTACGAAAAAGGTCGGGAACGCGGTGGTGCGCAATCGTGTAAGACGCCGTTTGCGAGAAGCTATACGTCATATCGATGATCAGTTATTCGAAGCATCGCATGATTATGTGCTTGTAGGTCGCGCTGGTGCATTATCAATTGAGTTTCCCACCCTTTGCGCCGACATTGAAAAAACACTAAAGAAACTTGCACGTGGTGAAGGGCGAGCAGCCAGACCGCGTAAATTTAAATGAAGAACCTAGCCAAAACAGGACAGTAAGAACCCATGCAGGATAACAAGAACCTCTTCATTGCCATCGGTTTATCCATGTTGGTTTTACTGGGCTGGCAGTTTTTTGTTCTCGGCCCTCAAGATGAGGCACGCCGTGCTGCGCTAGAGGCTGAACAAGCCGCACAAGCACAGTTACAAACAACAAATCCTTCTGCTGCGCCGGCAACACCTGCACCTGACAATCAAACCGGTGTTGTGCCCAATGTGCCGGACAATCAACCAACAGGCGCACCGGCAGCTCCTGGTACTGTACAAGCTGGTGCTGCAGGACAGCTGCCCACAGTTGGTGCGGCTTTAAAAAACACAAGCCGCGCGCGCATCAGTACTGAGCGCCTGAATGGTTCAATCAACCTGACAGGCGGTCGTATTGACGACCTTTTATTGCTCGATTATCGCGAAGAAATTGAAGACGGCAGCCCGAATATCAGATTGTTTCATCCTGTTGGCACACAAAATGCCTATTATGCTGAAACGGGTGTGGTTGCAGCTGCTGGCGGCCCGAAAGTACCAAATAGCAACACGGTTTGGTCTATTAAAGGTAATCAAACACTCTCCGTTGATAAGCCACTCACCTTAGTTTGGGATAATGGGGAAGGCCTCTCTTTTGAGCGCACTTATGAAATCGATGAGAACTATATGTTCACACTTACCGATAAGGTGATGAATAGCGGCGCTGAGGCTGTCAATGTCTATCCTTATGGCTTTGTCTCACGCCGTGGCCGACCCAAGACAAGTGGCATCTGGATTTTGCACGAGGGCCTCATCGGCATGTTTGGTGAAGAAGGTCTTCAGGAAATCGACTATGATGATTTGGAAGACACACCCTCAATCGAGGAGCCTGCAACAATAAACGGTTGGCTTGGCATTACTGATAAATATTGGGCCGCGACGCTTATACCTTCCTCGGAGAGTTCTTTTAAAGGTCGATTTGCTTATAGCGCTGGCGCAACTCCCGCTTTTCAGGCAGATTTTTTAGCTGATCCCTTAAATGTACAACCTAATGGGTCAGCTTCCGTATCCACCCGTTTGTTCGCTGGCGCAAAAGAGACAAATCTCATTGATGCTTACGAGGAAACAGGCATTGAGCGATTTGAGCTGCTGATTGACTGGGGATGGTTTTATTTCCTCACCAAACCTTTGTTCCATGCGCTTGATTATCTTTTCAAGATTTTTGGTAATTTTGGCGTTGCTATTTTGGCCGTTACCGTTGGTATCAAAATCCTTTTCTTTTGGTTCGCAAACCGCTCTTACGTCTCGATGAGCCGTATGAAACTTGTACAACCGAAAATGAAAGAAATTCAGGAGCGCCACAAAGACGATAAGCCGCGCGTGCAACAAGAGATGATGAAGCTTTATCGGGAAGAGAAGATAAATCCGCTTGCCGGTTGCTGGCCAGTTTTGATCCAGATTCCCGTTTTCTTCTCGCTCTATAAAGTTTTGTTTGTCACCATTGAGATGCGCCATGCGCCCTTCTTTGGATGGATTCAGGATTTGGCCGCACCCGATCCCACGACATTTATGAATCTATTCGGTCTGATTCCAATTGATATGCCGGGATGGATGCCACTCATCGGTGTCTGGCCGCTGTTGATGGGTATTACTATGTTCATTCAGATGAAACTGAACCCTGCACCGCCTGATCCAACACAACAATTTATCTTCAATTGGATGCCTGTGATCTTCACAATTATGCTGGCAAGCTTCCCA
Source organism: Hyphomicrobiales bacterium (assembly GCA_039989895.1). Taxonomy (NCBI): domain Bacteria; kingdom Pseudomonadati; phylum Pseudomonadota; class Alphaproteobacteria; order Hyphomicrobiales; species Hyphomicrobiales bacterium. The sequence continues at coordinate 239,718 of JBDXGY010000005.1, read as the reverse complement.
GCCGGGCTTGTTATTTATTGGGCATGGAACAACCTTCTTTCTGTGATCCAGCAATATGTGATCATGAAGCGCCAAGGTGTTGATGTGGATATTCTAGGCAATATGCTTGATACTTTCCGTAAAGATAAAAAGTCGGCTCAGATAGAAAAGAAACCGGACTAGCTGTGAGCGATAGCGATAACAAAATCGTAGAAATTGAACGGGCGGCTCTCGAAAAGGGCCGCCTTTTCTTCGCGAAGCCGTGGACGTTTTTATTAAGCGTTGCAGAGCTTGAAGGATTGCCCGATTTTTCTGGTCTTGAAGTTGCCTTTGCTGGCCGCTCCAATGTGGGAAAATCATCGCTCATTAATGCCCTGACCGGTGTAAAGGGTCTTGCACGCACATCGAACACACCGGGCCGCACTCAATTTTTGAATTACTTTTTGCCTGAAGACGCCGCGACCGCCGCGCTCGCGATTGTTGATATGCCAGGTTATGGCTATGCCAAAGCGCCGATGCCCTTGGTTGAGCAATGGACTGATCTAGTCATGCGTTATCTGCGCGGTCGACCTAATCTTCGTCGTGTTTATGTTTTGATTGATTCCCGTCATGGGATTAAGAAGAATGATGCTGAAGTTTTGGATATGCTTGATAAAACAGCCGTATCTTATCAAGTGGTGCTGACCAAGATTGATAAAATCAAACCACCTGCCGTCGTGCAGGTTTATGCTGAGGTTGAAGAGGCCTTGAAAAAACGGCCCGCTGCTTACCCGCAAATCATTGCGACCTCCAGCGAAAAAGGCGAAGGCATCGCTGATTTGCGTGCCGCGATCACACGCCTGACAACCGAATAGATTTAATCTTTAAAATTTTTGTTGAGGAGCCACGGAAATTTGACCCGCGGCACTTTACCATGGGGTGTTTTTTCCCAAACATGAGGGGCCGTTATCAGCTGGACAAGGGCGCGCCATGCAGCAAAGGACAATAAAACCCAATAGAACGGCAAGCCGAGAGCATACCACGTATGTGACTTTTGATTGCGATAAGACAAAGCGCGATAAGATAGATAAGCATAAGTGACAAAGGCGAAGAGAAAATTGAGAGCCATGGCAAAAGCAAAACCTGGCTGCGCATCAAAAACCACAGCGCGATGGATATGATAAACAATCAAAATCAAGAAGAATGGATAGCCAAGAGCTGAGACAAGCAGGCTGGTTGATATAAGGTGGAAGGTGAAGAACCCACGCCATCCAAGCTGTGAAAATGTGCGCTTAGGTGCCCTCATATGAACAAGACTTGTTTGCATCCACCCCTTAAACCATCGAGTGCGTTGTTTAAGCCATATGGTGAGATACGCTGGCGCCTCTTCATAGGTCGGCAAATCGATCACCTCCACTCTGTATCCATAGCGTTTAAGGCGAATGCCAAGATCTGCATCTTCCGTTACATTATAGGGATCCCAAGCACCAATGGAGCGCAAAACCTTTGTCCGAAAATGATTAGAGGTACCACCAAGAAGGACGGGAAATTTCCATCGCGCGAAGGCTGGAATCACACCATCAAAAAGGCCGGCATATTCAAGGGAGAACATCGCTGAAAGCCAAGAGTGCTTGGCGTTGTCTATTAACAGCGGTGCTTGTATGCAGGCGACCTCGCGGGTGGATTTGGAAAGCTTAAAATAGGCAGCCTTTAGTTGATCTGGATGAGGCCGATCTTCCGCATCATAGATCACCACAAACTCCCCGCGGGCGAGAGGCAAAGCATAATTTAATGCCCGTGGCTTGGTTCGTGGCTGACCGGGCGGCACGATGATGATTTCAAAAGCCGACCTGCCGGAAATCGCTAATCTTGCAGCTGAAATTGTTGGTTGGTCATTTTCCTCAAGTATAATTTTGATATCAAGCTTAGCGGCAGGCCAATTGAGATTAGAAAGAGCGTCCACCAGATCAGGAATGATGCTTGCCTCATCATAGGCAGCCACCAACACAGAATAGACAGGCAATTTTCGCGCAGCCATTACTGGGGTTGGCAGAAGTCGCGCTTTATTATCCCTCAAAGTAAAAGCCGCGCCAAAGCGCAAGCTAACCGAGAGAAAAAATAATACCGCGATAATGCCATTCAATATCAAAGACGGCATGCTGGTTGGTGTGACAGCTGATGTTATTAATAATAATATGATCAAAACAGCGAAGACAGCGATGCTTCCGCTTGGGACCTGATAAGCTGAAAAATTCGGCATCTGCCTATGCAACATTTGCGAAGCATGCTGGCTGAGTGTCTTATTCAAATGCCATAGATAAGCTTGTCTAATTTCGCTTGGCTGAGCAATAGCGATACGACTGTTCAATCCACTTAATTGAGCAAGTCGATATCGTAATCTCTCTATCTCTTCACGCTTCGGTGCTGTTACTAAAATGAGTGCGCCCGTTTCATCGCGATGGAGAATTTGCGAACTATAACGCAGCGCATGAATGATACCTTTGCTTTTCGTAAGCTGGATATTTTGAAGTTGTTGCGCTGTTACAAAATCCAGTTTTAAATGATCGGCAAGGCAGCGATAATAATACTCATTGGTAATCTGCCCCGAAGAAATCATTTCTTCATGTGCTTCGACATCCGTTTGGGATGCGTCCATCATGATTTTTCTTAATTGCTGATGCGAAAAGCCATATCGAGTCAAAAAACCGATATCTGATGCTAAAAATTTCCCCTCGTCATTCGAAGGAGTGTTATTTTGATCGTTGATGGAGATTGGAATGCTCTGTATGTTAGAAAATGATTGACCTTTAAAAAGAGTTCTATCGCAATAAATAAACCTACCGATTAGAACGTTTAAAATTACGTTTGCATTGAAGAAAGCATGAAAGAAATATTTCCACAATGAATAATTTCCTATTTTTATTTGGTATATTTAAGAGGATTACTGCGGCAGTTCTATTGTTTTGTATGGTACTTAGCACTGTTGCAAATGCTCAAGCAGACGAAGAGAGCGTCAATATTCCTCAATTCATCAACCCTAATGTCATCACAACATTAGGCACCACGCCGACAATCCGCACCATACGATTTTTAACGACAGATGATTTTCCACCATTCAATTTCATTGATCAACAAGGTCGGTTGGAAGGCTTTAATGTTTCTCTTGCACGGGCGCTTTGCTTTGAAATAAAAGCGCGCTGCACAATGCAGGCTTTGCCTTGGGATAATTTGAGTGATGCTCTTTCCAAGGGACAAGGCGATGCCATAATCGCTGGCCTTGCTGTTTCAGATGCGACGATTAGGGAGCACGCATTTTCCGTTCCTTATCTGCGCATGCCTGCTCGGTTTTTTTCTAATAAAAATGTCGAAATACCTGACAACCCTTTTAAAGGTCCAGGCACACAAACTGTGGGTGTTGAAGCTGGCACGTCGCATGAGGCTTTCTTGAAAGAGTTGTTTCCTGAAACGCCGATAAAAGCATTCAAGAACCAAGAAGAGTTGCGCAGTGCTCTGCGCGACAAGGTTGTTTCGCTTGGGTTTGGAGATGGAGTCAGCCTCTCATTTTGGCTTCAGAGCAGCGATGCAAATAACTGTTGTTCCTTCATTGGCGGACCTTATTTAAGTTCTGATTTCTTTGGTCAAGGGCTCTCCATAGCGGTGCCAATCGATCGCCTTGATCTTAAGCAAGTGCTGGATGATGGCCTTGGAAAATTAATGCGAAAAAGCAAATATGCCGAAATTTATTTGCAGTTTTTCCCCATTAGCTTTTTCTAGGCAAACTCTAAGGGAGTCGTTTAAACGGCAGCGTTAGAAGCCATAAAAGGCGTGAAGGCTTCTCATCGCGATAATATTCCAGCCCGATTTGCATGGCATCATGGCCCTCTGCTGGCTGGGCCGTATATGTCTTAAACGCTCTGTCCCAGAAGGAAAAATTAAATCCATAATTGCTGTCAGTTTCAAGCTGCATCGTAGAATGATGCACACGGTGCATATCTGGTGTTACAAAAACCAGCCGCACCACACGATCAAGCCTTAGGGGCAGCTTAAAATTGGAATGATTGAACATCGCCATACCGTTCAAAATAATTTCAAACAAAAGAACAACTGCAACAGGTGCGCCAAGGGCGATGACAATGGCTGCTTTCCAAACCATGGAGAGAAGAATTTCTAAGGGATGAAATCTCAGCGCTGTTGTGACATCAAAATCGGTATCAGCGTGATGCATACGATGGATGCGCCACAAAATTGGGATTTTATGACTAGCGAAATGTTCCAGCCAGACAGCAAAATCCAGCGCAAAAAACGCAACCAACGCGGCAATCAACCAATGCACTTCAATAACATTGAAAAGGCCAATATTATTGGTGCTGGCATAGAGTGCAGTTCCTACAGCTGCGGCAGGAAAAATGAGCCGCAATACCACGCTGTTCACAATAGTGAGCCCACCATGCGCAAACCAGCGCCGCCCTTTTAAAGGCTTGCCATCATGTTTTGCTATTTTTCGTCTGGGCAGCACTATTTCAAGAAGCGCCATGGTTGCAAAAATTGACACAAAAGCTGTCAGTCTTATCGCAGGTTCATTTTGAGCGAGAAATTCCATATATCCTCAATCTACTCAAGCGATGCGATAACGCGCTCTTGCTGTATATTCAATTGCCGCAATAGATAGTTTATCTAAATCAAGTTTATCGCGCAGCATTTGTAAGAACCGCAATTCCTCCTGCACAATTTCCATATCAGCGGCTGCGACATCTACCGCCAATGCATAGGCAGTGTCATAAAGATGAAGGGGCAATGCTTCAGATACAATATTAAGTACATCTTGAAGACCAGTCTCACCTCTTAATTTATCACCGCATTCGGCAGCAGTGGTAACGAGGTGATCTGGATTATACCCATTAAACACTGGAAGAATTTTCACAAGATCACCAATACGCAGAAGCTCCGTTTCATCCATTTGACTGTCCACAGCTGATATTGTCACCATGATGTATATCAAGGCTTCATGATGTGTAATTGATGCGCTCATATTGTTCTCCAAATTTGTCATTGGTTATAATATCTCTGTTTAAGCCTTCTTTTAGGCGGGCACAAGCAAACTGGTTTGAGTTTATTATCATTCAAGATCAATATATCGATTGTTGACCTTTGAGGCGCATGTTTCTAGTGTCGCGCGCGGTCATCTGCTTAAGGTCAAGATGGCAGGTAGGCCCTTATTCATTTCTTTTCGAAGGACATTTTATGCTCAATGCAACGACCGGAACGCTGACCCCTCTAGCGATCACACCTGATCTTGTTGAAGCGGGTAGAAAATCCAAGGCATGGCCCTTTGAAGAGGCGCGCAAGCTGGTCAAGCGTATTGAGCAAACCGGCAAGGCTGAAGTTATCTTTGAAACCGGTTATGGTCCCTCTGGTCTGCCGCATATTGGCACTTTCGGTGAGGTGGCGCGCACCACCATGGTGCGTACGGCTTTTCGCGCCCTCACTGAAGATAAAATTCCTACTCGCATGTTATGTGTTTCTGACGATATGGACGGCATGCGCAAGGTGCCTGGTAATGTGCCAAATGCAGAAATGCTGGAAGGGCATATAGGAAAACCCCTCACTGTCGTACCCAATCCCTTTGACAGTGACGCGCCAAGTTTTGGCCATCATAATAATGCGAAATTGCGAGAATTTCTTGATCGCTTTGGGTTTCAATATGAGTTTTTGTCCTCAACTGAGCTGTATCAAGCGGGCCGCTTTGATGAAATGCTCTTAAAGACCTGCGAGAAATATCAAGATATTATGGACGTGATGCTGCCTACATTAGGTGCAGAGCGGCAGGCGACTTATTCACCCTTTTTGCCGATCTCGCCCACAACAGGCAATGTGCTCTATGTGCCCATGAAACATGTGGACGCGAGTGCTGGCACCATTACATTTGAAGATGAAGATGGGTCTGAGGCAACTCTTTCGGTCACGGGTGGGGCTGTGAAACTGCAATGGAAACCAGACTTTGGCATGCGCTGGGCAGCGCTGGGCGTTGACTTTGAAATGTACGGCAAAGACCATCAGATCAATGGCGGCCTTTATTCCAAAATTTGCCGCATTTTAGGCGCCCGCCCGCCGGAACAATATTGTTATGAGTTGTTTTTGGATGACAATGGCGAAAAAATTTCAAAGACCAAAGGTAATGGCATCTCAATTGATGAATGGTTGAGCTATGCCTCGCCTGAAAGCCTGTCGTTGTTTATGTATCAAAAACCACGCACGGCCAAACGGCTTTATTTCGATGTGATCCCTAAGGCTGTAGATGAATATTTCACATTTGCCAGCAAGCTGGCTGATGCCGATGCCACTGCTTCGTTGCAAAACCCTGCATGGCACATACACGCAGGCCATGTGCCTGACAGTGATATGCCCGTCAGTTTCGCCATGTTGTTGAACCTTGTTTCAGCATCCAATGCGTCTGACAAAGAAACCCTATGGGGCTTCATTTCAACTTACGCGGATGGGTTGTCGCCACAATCTTCGCCCAAACTCGATGAGATGGTGGGTTATGCCATTCGTTATTTTGAAGATTTTGTGCGCCCGACGAAGGTTTTTCGCGCGCCCAGCGATCAAGAACGCGTTGCTATGGAGGATCTGGCAAAACGCCTTGGCACCATGGATAAAGGCGCTGATGCCGATGCATTGCAAACGGAAGTCTTTTCGGTTGGCAAAGCGCATGACTTTGAGAACCTGCGTGATTGGTTCAAAGGGCTTTATCAAGTCTTGTTAGGGCAAGACCAAGGACCACGCTTTGGTTCCTTCATCGCGCTTTATGGTGTTGATGAAACAGTGCAGTTAATTACCAAGGGCCTGAATGGTTCATTGATGAAGGGAGAATAGCCATGCTTATTGATATGCGCACCTATACGTGCCGTCCGGGTATGCTGCCAAAACAACTCAAACTTTATGAAACTTTTGGAAAAACGCCACAAACCCGCCATCTTGGTCAGCCAATTGCTTGGCTCACCACGGAAACGGGAAATGTGAACCAATTTGTCCATTTGTGGGCCTATAAAGATGCTGGCGACCGCGAAAAACGCCGAGCAGCTATGGAGGCCGACGCGGACTGGCAAATCTTTAAACAAAAAAGCAGCGAGCTGGGAGCACTGGTTACGCAGGAAAATAAACTTATGAAGCCCGCAGATTTTTTCGGTAATCCTCGCTCATCAGATGTGGAATAGCTGATAATCTTTAAAACATTTGGCAATATTTATAGTTTAATTGATTCAGCGAATGAAATGATCGGTACTTTATAAATAGATCCATGTGAGTATTGTATTGTTTAAAACGTGGTATTTTCTCAAAGACATGCAAACTACAGCATGATAGAAACGCTCAACACTCAAGTTTGAGATATGACTATATGGAAATGGCACTACTCTATGGAATTTAAATCCCATCGCAAAGAATGTCCCAAACTGTTGTCTTTTCGTAATCGTGCTATCCGTTCAACTGGATCAATGATGGTTGCGCTCGCAACCGTTTTGATAGGCTTTTCAAGCACGCCATCCCATGCTCAATCAAATTCGTCAGCGAGCTCTTCATCTTGTGCAGGCAAGCTTGGTGTTCACCGCACCATAAAAGTCTCAAACAAGAACACGATCCTTGTGGGCGTGGATAATCATGGTCGTATTGGATTGAGACCCAAAGAACTGGTGCTTACTTTTGATGACGGACCACGCGAAGGCAGCACACAAAAAATACTCAAAGCCTTAGCTGATGAATGTATCAAAGCGACATTTTTTTCATTAGGTCGCTCCGCTCGTGCGGCACCTCATCTTTTGCGTCGTATAGCCCGCGAAGGACACACCGTTGGCACTCATAGTCAAAGCCACCCTTTGCTCACAAAGCGCAATAATGATGGCGTTCGTGCTGAAATTCGCCGTGGTGTTAATTCGATTGATGCCGCACTAAAAGGCTCCAATTATAAGGCGGCCAATTTTTTCCGTTACCCATTCCTTGATCGCTCCAAGCGCACAGACGCTATTGTACGCGAAATGGGCCTTGTTGCCTTTCACATGAATATTGATAGCTGGGATTGGCGCAAACAGACGCCAAGCGCGATGGTTGCTCTCACTATGCGTCGTGTCCGTGCAGAGGGTAGTGGTATTGTTCTATTCCACGATATTCAGGCTAAAACCGCTGCTGGTTTGCCGGAATTTTTGCGTACAATAAAGCGTGAAGGCTATAAAATAGTTCATATTGTGCCGGGCAATAGTAACTTTAATTATCGTCGTGATGTGGCCTCTCGCCAAACGGCTAAGCCGGTTCAAACAGTAAAATTGTCCGAGCAATCAAGCATTCAAGAATTGCCTGCGCTAAAGAAAACCAAGATTGTAAGAAAAAGAACACTTAAAGCGCCACACCCAAAGCGCAAACCTAGAGACAGAAGAATAACCTCTGTTCGCAAAACACCTATTGATAAGGCGCGAACGACACAGTCGCTCTCAAGAGCTAACGATGATTTGCCAACGCCTGCGCCCGTTTTTGAAGAACAATTGGCCAGTGGCAATCCAGTTGCCGCACAACCACCCAAGAAAAAGAGATTTCGGTTATTACGCAAAATCTTTGGCAAAAGGAATTAGCAGACATAATTCAATCCGCTTTTATTGACTAGCCCACGTGATGCAGACCACCCATTCAACTGCTTCACGGGATATTTTTCTTGTTGGGTGTTCTGGATTAAAAGACATCAGCGTGATTGAATCTTTGTTTTCTGCGACAAGCACTTTTGCCATTACTTCACCGTTCATAGTCTTCACAACAACCCTGTCCCCGGGAATAGATTTTCTTGCTGCGGAGACCACGATAATATCGCTGTCACGATATACAGGAAGCATGGAATCGCCTGAAATTCGCAAGGCATAATCGCCCTCTTGGGTTACCATGGGAAGATCAACTTCTTCCCACCCTTGCCCAACAGGAAAACCACCATCATCAAAAAAACCACCCATACCCGCCTGAGCTAATCCTAACACGGGAAGAACATGCGGGCTTTGCCTTACCTTAGATGATGCGTTGCTACCAATATGACCATAAAATTCTTCGTAATTTGATCCGGTAACTGTGAGTATTTTGGAAATGGATTCAGTCGATGGCCATCGCGCGCGGCCATCACGAGCAAAACGCTTTGATTTGTTAAAAGTCGTGGGATCAAGGCCTGCACGACGAGCGAGGCCAGATGGACTCAATCCGTTGGTTTCCGCAAGTTTATCAATCGCAGCCCAAATTTTCTGGTGCCCAAACATAAATGCCCTCATCACAGCGCATATCATTATCCATAGGTCATTTTGATACTTTATAAGTATCATTCTCCATACAGAGTCCGACCGTTCAAACACTCCCCCAATTGCCACCGAGTGCACAAAATCTTATAAAGCAATTTTCCAGCGTGTCACCTGACAAAGCTGCCAAAATAATCAAACGCGCCATTATTTCTATAAATACCGCAATTTACGGTTTGAAAGGTGCCCGCCCGCTGGTCAAGGCCTCATCCAAAAGCTCGACCCTATCTTGGCCCCAAAAACACTCACCATTCAATACATAGGCAGGGACGCCCGGTGAATCTGCGGCAATCGCATCTTGGGCATTTTGAACTCGTTTGGCCGTTATTGCAGGATTTTTTGACGCTTCGATAATAGCCGAGGCATCATGGCCACTATCGCTTAACAAACCTGTGAGTGTCGCTTCATCGGCAATATTAAGCTCATTCACCCAAACAGCTTGGAAAACACTCGCCATATAAGAACGTGCATCGGCACCAGAGTCCAAAACAGCTAAGATCGAACAATCGGCAAGTGTTGCATCCACCGGGAAGAATTTAGGCTGATGATTGATCGGTAAGTCGCGATGCAGTGCAAGGCGCTGGAGTTCGACAAGTCGCATGCGCTGGCGCACAGGGGGGCGTTTGGCGGGTGGTACAGCACCAGATTCTGCCCAAATTGCGAAAAGATCAACAGGTTTGAAATTAAGTTCGCAACCATGTTTGTCTGCGACCGCTTGAATGGCTTCATGACCAAGATAGGTGAAAGGCGACGCCGAGTAGAAATAATAATCGATAACAGCCATAAGTTTAGTTCCTTAATGCAATCACCTAAGCGGCTTTTTTCGCATCTCCTTTTGGATTGAAGCGGTGATAGAATTTCTCATCTCTCGCAGCCATCTCGATGATCAATTTATTTGGCTTGAAACGGGCGCCGTGTTTCTTTTGTAGTTTTTTACAAAGCGCAAGAAAAGCTGGCGTGCCCATCATGTCGATATAAGACAAAGTGCCGCCCGACCAAGGCGCAAAACCAAAGCCGAGAATTGAGCCGACATCTGCCTCGCGAACATCGGTTAAGACGCCTTCTTCAAACACCCGCGCTGCTTCCAGCGCTTGCGCCACCAACATGCGGTCTTTCAATTCCTGTACATCAAGCGCATCTACATCAGCCACCTGCTCATACATATCTGCTAGGCCGTGCCATAGATGTTTTTTGGCGGGTTTAGGTGGATAGTCGTAAAAGCCTTTACCGTTCTTACGGCCAAGTCTGCCGTGTTTATCAACCATGTCATCAACAAGGGTCATCAACACGGGATCAACCGCTTTCTCGCCCAAGTCTTTGACCGTTGCTTTCATGATTTTTTGAGCCAGATCAATCGCGATTTCATCGTTTAATGAAAGCGGTCCAACAGGCATGCCAGCCATTTTTGCAACATTTTCAATCATCGCTGCGGGAATGCCCTCTGTCAGCATCAAATGACCTTCGCGAACATAATTCAAAACACAACGGTTTGCATAAAAACCACGGGTGTCATTCACGACAATCGGCGTTTTTCTAATGCGGCGCACATAATCAAGCGCGAGGGCGAGGGCTGGGTCACCGGTTTTCTTACCCATGATAAGCTCGACCAGCAGCATTTTATCGACTGGTGAAAAGAAGTGGACGCCGATAAAGTTTTTCGGTCGTTTGGATGCTTCTGCCAAACCGGTAATAGGTAAAGTTGATGTATTGGAGGCGTAAATGCAGGTCGGTTTGATAACGGCCTCTACTGCTTCCGTCACTTTGCGTTTGACCTCGCGGTCTTCAAATACGGCCTCAATCACGAGGTCGCAATCGGCCAGTTCATTATAGTCTGTCGTGGCTAAGATATGATCGAGCAGCTCTTGCTTGTCTTCTGCCTTCGCTCTGCCACGGCTTACTTGTTTGGTCATCAAGGCATCGGAATGCTCTTTGCCCTTATCCGCGGCCTCTTGTTTCTGGTCAATCAGGACAACATTGATGCCTGCTTTTGCGCTCACATAAGCAATGCCTGCGCCCATGAAGCCTGCGCCGATAACACCCACCTTCTTGATTTTTGTTTTTGGCACCCCTTCAGGGCGGCGCGCGCCTTTTTCAAGCTCTCCTTTGGAGAGGAATAACGAGCGAATCATATTGCCTGCCTGCGGTGATTTCATCGCAGCCGTGAAATATCGCGCTTCAATACGCAGACCCGTATCGATGGGCACTTGCGAGCCTTCGTAGACACAGGACAGAATATATTGTGCGGCTGGATAATTCATTGCCGTTTGCTGGCGCAAAATACCATTGGCCGCAGGCCAAAGTTGCATGCCGGCAGGTGAATAGACCTTGCCGCTAGGGGCTCTAAAGCCTTTTTTGTCCCACGGCGCGACAGGATCAACCAAGCCGTCCTTGATCATCTGTTTGGCGCTTGCAACAAGTTCTTCAGCTGGCACCACTTCATTAATCAAACCCATGGCTTTCGCCTTCAAGGCTTTGAGGCGCTGTCCTTGTATCAGCATTTGCAAACCGGCCTGCATGTCTTTGGCAAGGCGGGCAACCCGCTGTGTACCGCCCGCACCAGGCAGAAGGCCGACTTGAACTTCTGGAAGCGCAAGACGTAATTTATCATGGTCAGACGCCACGCGGGCATGGCATGAAAGAGCGAGTTCAAGCGCGCCACCCATGCAAGTACCATTGATGGCACAAACCACCGGCTTGCCACAGGTCTCCAGATCACGATAAAGCTGGCCTAATCGAGATGCCCCTTCAAAGAGCATTTTTGTGGCCGCCTCTTCATCCTTCGCTTTTGCCTGATGATAGTTTTTGAGCGATCCTTCCAACATGGAAAGATCAGCACCACCGGAAAAACTGTCCTTTTTGCCCGAGGCAATAACCGCGCCTTTGATTTTCTCATTGGCTTTAATCTCAGCCGTGAAAGTCGCGATTTCATCCATGACGCTCTCATCGATGACATTCATCGACTTATCAGCCATGTCCCATGTCAGAAGCGCAATGCCGTCTGCGTCTATATCGAGGGTAAAGTTTTTATAGGTCATTTTGTGTCTCCCTCTTAAACCCGTTCAATGATGGTTGCGGTACCCATGCCAGCGCCAATGCACAGTGTCACGAGAGCGGTATTGAGATCACGGCGTTCAAGTTCGTCAATTACGGTGCCAAGGATCATGGCCCCCGTAGCGCCCAGCGGGTGACCAAGCGCAATTGCGCCGCCTGCCACATTGACTTTGCTATGGTCCACGTCAAAAGCCTGCATAAAGCGCAGCACAACAGAGGCAAAAGCCTCATTCACCTCAAAAAGATCAATGTCATCAATCGACATGCGTGCGTTTTTCAAAAGTTTCTCGGTCACATCAACTGGGCCTGTCAGCATCAGTGCTGGTTCAGAGCCTATATTGGCAAAGGCTTTGATGCGTGCGCGCGGTGTGAGGCCTGCTTTTTTACCTGCCCGTTTGGAGCCAAGAAGAACAGCCGCCGCACCATCGACGATGCCGGATGAATTACCCGCGTGGTGAACATGATTGACCGCTTCAATTTCAGGATGCGCTTGAATGCCAACAGAGTTGAATCCGCCCATATTACCCATCATTTCGAAAGAAGCATTAAGGGCTGCGAGGGACTGCATGTTGGTGCCTTCACGACGGTGTTCATCCGTGTTCAAAATGGTAAGGCCATTGATGTCTTTCACTTTGACAACGGATTTATCAAAATTGCCTGCATCCCAACTGGAACAGGCACGCTTTTGGCTTTCAACCGCATAAGCATCGCAATCATCGCGGGAGAAGCCGTATTTCGTGGCAATCAAATCTGCTGAAACCCCTTGCGGCATGAAGTAAGAGGGAAGGGCGACCATGGGGTCAACTGGCCAAGCGCCACCTGAGGCACCAAGCCCAACGCGCGACATGCTCTCCACACCACCTGAAACCACCATATCGTGCTGGCCTGACATAATCTGGCTGGCACCCATGTTCACAGCATCAAGGCCGGACGCGCAAAAGCGATTGATTTGCATGCCTGGAACACGCTTGTCATAGCCTGCTGCAAAAACCGCAGCGCGTGCAATGTCGCCACCCGCTTCACCAACCGGATCAACGCAGCCAAGCACCACGTCATCGATCTGTGTCGTATCAAGTTCGCTTCGATCGCGCACCGCTTCAAGGGCGGTTTTGGCAAGACTAACTGCCGTCACCTCATGCAGCGAGCCGTCTTTTTTACCGCGACCGCGCGGTGTGCGCACATGGTCATAGACAAATGCTTCAGCCATTGGTTTTCTCCTTAAAATTGATCAGCGGGCATCGCCATCATGGTCTCGGACCCTGTGGAAATACGTGCAAGGCGAACAGCGGTTTCCGGCATCATGCGCTCCATGAAAAATTTTCCGGTAATCAGTTTATTTTGATAAAATGGTTTGTCGTCACTTGCCGCTTTTTCAAGTGCCACCTTCGCCATTTGCGCCCACATGTATCCAAGCGCCACTGTGCCAAACAGATGCATATAATCTGTTGAGCCTGCACCTGCATTATCTGGGTTTTCCATGGCATTTTGCATGAACCACATGGTCGCTGCCTGAAGATCGCCGAGGCCCTTTTTGAGCGGAGCGATATAAGGCGCCATGTCTTCATTGTCGGCGTGTTCTTTCAAGAAGCCTTCGACTTCGCCAAAGAAGGCCATCACAGCTTTGCCACCACCTCTCGGCAGTTTGCGACCAACCAGATCAAGTGCTTGAACGCCATTGGCGCCTTCATAAATCATCGCAATGCGCGCATCACGAACAAATTGTTCCATGCCCCATTCGGTGATATAGCCGTGGCCGCCGTACATTTGTTGGGCTGCAACAGCATTATCGAAGCCCACATCGGTCATCACGCCTTTGATGACGGGTGTCAAAAGACCCATGAAATCATCAGCCTCGGTGCGGGTTTTTTCATCATCAGCACGATGAGCAATATCGCTTTTCAGCGCGGTCAATAACATCAATGCACGGGCAGCTTCATTAAAGGCTTTGATGCGCAGGAGCGTGCGACGTACATCAGGATGCACCATCAAGGGATCCGCTTTTAGCTCAGGATTTTTATCGCCGGTCAGTGAGCGGCCCTGAAGGCGGTCATTGGCGTAAACAACGGCGTTTTGATAGGCCGCCTCAGACTGCGAAAGCCCCTGTATGCCAACACCAAGCCGCGCCTCATTCATCATAGTGAACATGGCGCGCATGCCTTTGTGCTCTTCGCCAATCATATAGCCCGTGGCTTCATCATAGTTCATGACACAGGTTGAGTTGCCGTGAATGCCCATCTTTTCTTCGATTGAACCACAAGTTACCGGATTGCGCTCGCCGATGGAGCCATCTTCGCCCACCATGAACTTTGGCACGATGAAAAGCGAAATGCCCTTAATGCCTTCCGGTGCGCCTTCGATACGGGCGAGAACCAGATGAATAATATTTTCTGTGATGTCTTGTTCACCGGCAGAGATGAAAATTTTCTGACCAGAGATTTTGAAGCTGCCGTCGGGTTGTGGCACGGCTTTGGATTTGATGAGGCCAAGGTCTGTGCCGCAATGCGGCTCGGTCAAATTCATGGTGCCGGTCCACTGACCAGCAATCATATTCGGTAGATATTGTTGCTTAAGCTCATCATTGGCATGAACCTGAATAGCGGCAATCGCGCCTTGTGTCAGGCCCGGATACATGCCCCACGCCATATTGGCAGCCGAGACATATTCGTTGGCTGCTGCATTGAGAATATAAGGAAGGCCTTGTCCGCCATAATTGGCATCGCAGGACATGCCAACAAGCCCAAGCTCAGCAAACTGATGAAAAGCTTCCTTAAAGCCAGTGGGTGTTGTGACTGAACCATCATCAAGGCGCGTACAGCCTTCATGATCGCCAACTTGATTGAGAGGCTGGAGAACTTCTTCACAAAAACGCCCTGTTTCTTGAAGAATTGCCTCAACCATATCAGGCGTTGCCTCTTCAAATCCTGGCAAATTATTATAACGCTCCATTTTCAGGACATCGTTTAGAATAAAAAGGGTGTCTTCCACGGGGGCCTGGTAGGTTGGCATTTGTTTCTCCCTTAGATTTTTTATGCTTACTCTTACGTAAACGTAATGTAATCATTTATATTAAAACTACAAGATAAAATAATATTCAACGGCGGCTTGGTCGCCTCTCAAGCACTTTTATACGAGTGACGCACATTTTTTTAATTCTGGGAAGAGGAGGCATAGTAAATTTTATCCGCGTGTGCATCCAATGCGATGACGGCAGATGAAAAAGGTAAATTATTCTACTTTGATACTTGTAACTTGCATAAAGTCTCCTGGAGACTCCTTAGCCAGCATTCATTAATAATTGAGCCTCACAGAATCTAATTATATATCGCTCTGATTACGACTGAGCTTCTTTTTCAATCAACATGCCTTCGACGATGCTAACCGTTCGGGTGAGCTCATCAATTGCTTGCTCAACATCCTCTTTTTGTTTTTGCAGAAGATCAATTTGCTCATTGAAGCGCTTTAAAGAGACTTTTAATTGAACTGATTGACCATCTTTCAGATCATAAAGGTCCAACATCTCTTTGATTTCAGTTAGAGAAAAACCAACACTCTTTCCCATGAGAACGAGTTTTAATCTTGCACGGTCACGTCGGCTGTATATCCGTGTTACACCTTTACGGCGCGGGTTGAGTAAGTTCTTGTCTTCATAAAAACGTAATGTTCTAAGACTGACGTCAAATTCCTTGGCGAGATCGCCAATTGTAAATGCCATTCTTTTACTCCTTGAGGCAAGTCACGATTTACCAGTGTCACGCGTCAATGCTCATTAGCTTCATATTGTTTTTATCCGCGTGATTGTGAAAAGACTATTTATCATTTCCATCACTGTAATTAATTTTCAAAAGCATAATTAACATTGTGAGTGTCATGCGAGATATTTCCAGAATAGCTATAGAATTTCGCACCTTCCGTAAAGGGCATATGGCTGATCTTTAAATCTGATACTGATAATATTTTAAAAATAATCTTCATTTGGGGCGCGACACAATGCTTCTTCTTTAAGAGGAACGCAATTTTGTTAACCCTACGTTTACCACGATTGACGAAAAGTAAGTTTCGTTGGAATCGCCAGAAAAGTGATTCGTACGTCCATTTTGCTTACTAAAGCATGGTTTCGGGCACTTGCAGGAGACAATCGTGAGAGATAGGCAAGCTTCGGCTTATCATAATCCTACATATCATAACGCCGAAATAGACCTCGAGCTCCGCGCCGAAGAGGCTGCTTATATGGCCGGCAAGAGTTTAGAAGACTGGCTTCATGATATTATTTTGGAACAAAGCAACCCTGCAAACCGTCCTCAGCACAATACGCAGCCGGCACCTCAAGAAGCGTCGCTTATGCAAACCAAAGATGCCGTTCTCGAAAGTTTGGCTAACCGAGTTAAAGCACTGGAAACAGCACAAGATTTCGAAAGTAAACGTCGCTATGCTCAGCCACCTCAAACGGGCACCTTAAATCACGCTATACATCAGGCGGCTGAAAACATTGGTCGAAATTATGATGAAGATGCCCGCATTCTTATTGAAGGCATCCGCGCCCGCGTACGCACCCAAGACCAACAGTCTTCCCCAAGACCACAATCCACCTCGCGTGGTCATCACGACCCATCTGCTGATCGCTTGACAGAAATGCTGACAATGATCGAGCGCTTAGAAAAAAAGCTTAATGAAACGCACACTCAATCATCTAACAATCCACAAAGACACGAAGAGCAACAACCTGTGGCTAATTCTGAAAACAATGTTCGCTTGGCAAGAATTGAACAGCAGCTTGCTGGTTTAGAATCGCATCTAAATAATTTTGAACACGCCCCGATGCCCGATTTGACAATGCCAGCACGCGATAAGGTCTCTTCAGGACCAAATAGAAAACACAATACATCGCGTCGTAAATCCTCAAATTCTCAAGGCCGAAAAGCATTAAACCTGACTATGAAGACGATAGCCGATCAACAGAACAATAAAAATATCCATGACATGGTAAGTTCAGATGACGCAAACCAGCATTTTTTAGGGCTTGTCCAAAAACTAGAAGAACTGCAGCATGGAACACCAAACATAAATGACCTCAAAAAACTTACAGCTGAATTTGCGCTTCTACGTAAAGATATAGTTGATGGTGGTAATACTGAGACAATGGCGGAGATTGGCCGTCTACGTGATTTGCTTCAAACAATGCAAAACACGGTTGCTAATAATTTGGATGGCACCAAGCTTGAAACGTTGGAAGCAGACATCAATCGTATTGCTGAGTTCCTTCTTAAGTCACCTGACTTAACCAAACTGCCTGAACACACAGACACAATGGTTCGTGAAATCAGTCGCATTTCCGATGGTCTTTTGGCTATCGGCGACAAGAATTCTACTCACACCCGTGAAGCCGGTGATAGAGTTGTTGGCCATCTTGAAAACAGCTTGAAGACATTACGGGATGATATTGTCGCACAATTGAGTGACAACAATGGCGCCCCCGCTGCAGCATCAGCTGATCTTGAAAATCGCATAGCTGATTTGCGCAATCATATTGATCAGGCAATGAGCGCGATCACGGGTAAGGTTGACGGGATAGAAGATAAAGTTGTCACAGCCGCACAAAAGCTAGAACAACTTCAACACTCGCGCAGTCCTAATCAAGATCTCACCCAGCAAATGGTTGGCATGGAAGAGCGCCTAGTTGGTGCAGCAAAACGTCTTGAACAAGCAAGCACGGATGTGGCTCGCTCCACCGGAGCGACGTCTGCTATGATCATAGATGCCGTTACGAACAAAGAATTAAAAGAAGAACTTGATACGCTTGGCGCACGCTTGAGCGACGCTATCAAATCCGGTGAACGGTCTGCTGGTGAATTGACGTCACAAGAGTTAAAAAATGAACTAGGCGGACTTGCGGATCATCTGGTCGAACGCTTGAAAGTTGTGGCACCCCCTCCGGTCAAGGGTGGCGTCACTGATGATGCACTGAAAAACGGTCTTGACGGGTTGGTAAAGCAGGTCACTAAAAGCTTTGCTAATGAAAGCTCGATCATGGTGAATCATATTGATGATGCCATATCGAAGCTTTACATGATGTCGGAATCTCAGCAAAGCTCATTGGAAAATATTGCACGGCAAGCCATAGAAAAAATCAGCAAAGAGGCTCCTCAAACGAGTGGGGGAGATGCTCTTCCTGATATGGATATTGACGGCTTGTTGGATGGCATCAAGAGTTTACAAAGTTCTACGGAGACTCTCTCCTCTCAGACTGAGTCCTCATTTGTATCTGTTCAACAAAAAATCGAAGATGTCGTTTCCCGCCTTAATGAAATTGAAGACAATAAGCAGGAATCGCTAAAGGTGGCAAAAGTTGAGCCGCCAAAAGAAGAGCTGCACGACAAAAGAAGCGTGTCTTCACCATCACCTATTGATGATGGCGCTGCAACGAAACAGATGGATGAAAAATCCTCTTCTTATTCTATGACGAATGATGAAGTGATCATGGAGCGTATGCGTGCACATGTTAAAGCGCGTCACCCTGATGAAAAACTTATTGAGCCAAGTGCAGATGATGTGCCGCTTAAACCTGGTGAAGGCAAACCAGAACTCAAGCCAGTAGTACTTGGAGAAGATACTCAGGTTAAATATGTTCATGAAGCGAGTGACGCGAAGGAAATCGTAGGGCTAGATGCTTCTGATCCTATTGAACCAGAGTTGGATGATGCTAAAAAATCAAAATCAGACTTCATCCTAGCGGCTCGGCGTGCGGCCCAGCTTGCAGCTAGTGAACAAGTTGTCTTGAAAGAGCAGGAAGAACAATCTGAAGCCCGCTCAACTCTATCCTCCATCCGTGAGCGCATCAATGCGGTAGGCAAAAAGACCAAGCAGGAAAAACCAAGCCCTGAAGCAGAAGAAAGTAAGTCTCATAAAGCACCAATGCCCACTATTGCGGCTGAGCCAAACGTAGAAAAAGACTTAAGTGGCTTGGAAGATATAAATGAAGAGTTGTTGAGCGAGACTCCCGCGAAGAGTTCTCGTGTAAAGATTTTGGCAGGCCTATTGGCTGTGGCTTTGATTGGTGCAGGATATTTTGTCGTACAAAAGCCGGCAAAAGAATTGATCGCAAGCCTTTCTGGAGGCCCTGCAGTGAGCGAAAATGTTTCGTCCAGCCAGTCAGCCATTTCAGTTCCATCAATTAATACAACAAAACAAGTGCCCGAACTGCCAGCGCTACCTAGTGCACCGGTTATCTCCGAAGATATATCAGAATTAGAAGTTCATACCTCGCTTGAAAATGACAGAGCTATTGGCGATATAGCTTCTTTGGACTTAGGAGCTTCCGGTATTGATGGCACCACAACGCAAGCTATTTCACCCAATCAAGATTTAGCAGCCGAGCCACCCTTAGACCCAGTCTTAAAGAAGGCTCTTGAAGAATTGCCTGATGAAGGAATTTCAGCAAAACTTGCCGATGCATTGATTGCTGGTGATTCATCAGCTTTCATTGAGGTTGCCCGTCGTTATGGTAAAGGTGATATTTTCCAGCGTGATATTCAAAAATCAGCTTTTTGGTATAGACAAGCGGCCGAAAAACAAAATGCCGTTGCCCAATACCGCCTGGGAACACTTTATGAAGAGGGCATAGGCCTTAGCAAGGATGTGAATGAAGCACGCCGCTGGTATATGCGTGCATCTGATAATGGAAATGCACTGGCCATGCATAATATTGCCGTCCTTTATACAGAAGGCGCTTTTGGCGAGGTGGATTTTCAAGAAGCCTTTAAATGGTTTGAGCGTGGTGCCGCATACGGCATCAAAGATAGCCAATTTAACCTCGGCATTTTATATGTTCGCGGCCTTGGAGTGAATGTGAGCCTGCCACAGGCTTATAAATGGTTTGATATTGTGGCCAAAGGCGGCGACTCTGACGCCGTTGAAAAACGTGATGACGTTGCCAAGGCTTTAAGGCCTGACCAATTGGAAGCGGTTAAAAAAGAGAGCGCCATCTGGAAAAAAACAGAATGGATTGCTTCTGCCAATATCGTGACGCCGCCACCAAGTTTTTGGCGCGATGGCACTGAAATAGGCGCAGCCGTTCTTCATAAAGAACAACCAAATATACCTCGCTCTTCACCTTTGGTAAAAGAAGCTCAACAACTATTGAGTGGTTTGGGCTTTAATACAGGCCAGCCCGATGGGATAATAGGTAAGCGCACTAAAGAAGCTGTTCGCTCTTTTGAATATGAGCTTGGCATACCTCAAACTGGTAAGATTAATCAAAAGCTTCTCGATATTCTAAAAGCACAGAAAATTTGATTCCATTGAGCCTTGCAAAATTCGTTTTAGTCTCATTTTTGAGAAAAAAATTCCAAACTTGAAGGCTTTTCTTTATGTTTCAACCATGATCTTCGATGTTATGGGGTCAACCATATTGACTTAAAGAAGAAGCGGGTATTTATGAGCCTTAATTGCATAAGGTTTGTTTTTCTCTCTTAGAAGATATTATCCGTGTTCCTATATCTGCCAATTGCTGAACTGCCCGTGAATGTGTTCATTTTTTTGGGCATGGGCGCTGCTGTAGGATTTTTGTCTGGCATGTTTGGCGTGGGCGGTGGTTTTTTGATGACACCGCTTTTGATTTTTTCAGGTATTCCACCTGCTGTGGCTGTTGCCACGGAGGCAAACCAGATCGTTGCGTCCTCTTTTTCCGGTGCGCTTGTTCACTTCCGTCGAAAAAGTATTGATTTTAAACTCGGCGGCCTGTTGTTGGTGGGTGGTATTATAGGATCGTTTTTCGGTGTTATCCTATTTGGTTTTTTGCGTCAGATCGGCCAACTTGATTTGATTATTTCTATTGCCTATGTCGGCTTTTTGGGCGGGATTGGCAGCTTGATGCTTTACGAGAGTGTTGGCTTTATGCGCCGGGCAGCAACTGCCGCTAAATCAGGAAAAGTAATCGCAACCAAAATGCCAGGGCAGCATAATTGGATTCATGGCCTACCCTTTAAAATGCGCTTCAAACGCTCCAAGCTTTATATTAGTGCCATCCCTGTTTTGATGATTGGCGGGCTTGTTGGTGTGCTTGCTTCTATCATGGGTGTTGGTGGTGGATTTATTATGGTGCCAGCGATGATTTATCTGTTGCGTGTTCCAACAAATGTCGTCATTGGCACATCGTTGTTTCAAATCATGTTCGTGACTATGTTCACAACCATTGCACAGGCTGGTGCTAATCATACTGTGGATGTAATGCTGGCCTTTATATTAATGGTCGGCGGGGTCATCGGAGCGCAATTTGGGGCGCAGGCTGGTCAAAAGCTCAAAGGCGAGCAATTGCGTGCTCTGCTTGCACTGATTGTCTTAATCGTTTGCGCTCGTCTTGCTTATGATTTGGTCGTTACACCTTCAGAATTATTCTCAATTGGTTTTGGAGGACACGGGTAATGCAGTGCTTCAAGTATTATTTGAGATACGCCTTTATGGCATTTGCAATCACTATCTTGCCATTTTCAGCGACCGCACAAGAGCTGATCACAGGTTTATCAAATGAAACGATTTATATTACATCCGACTTTAACGGTTCAGAACTCCTTGTATTCGGCACAATTAATAACCTCCAACGCTTGACTAAAACTCAAGATAAAGAAGGTATGATTAGTGACTACGATATTGTTGTCGTAATTGAAGGCCCCACTGAAGAAGGTGTCGTGCGAAAGAAAGCTCGCACAGGGGGCATATGGGTTAATAACGATAGCGTCGGCTTCGAAATGATCCCAAGTTCTTATTTGATGATGACGTCAAAACCCCAAGATGAAAACGCATTGAATGAATCATTGAGTGCACTCAAAATTGGATTGAATCATACATCTTTTGGTAATTCTGAAAACAAAACAGTTTCCACAGCACCGCAAGACTTTAGAACCGCGGTTGTCCGCTTGAAAAAGGCTGATGGTCTTTTTTGGCAAGGAACAGGGATTAACTTTCTAGGAGATAACTTATTCCGTGCTCGTTTCAAAATACCTGCGCTCATTCCGGTTGGCAATCACACGGTTAAAAGCTATCTTTTTGTTGAGGGTGAATTGGTTTCAGATTCCAGTCATATCGTTGAGATCACCAAAACTGGTTTTGAGCAGTTAATGTTCGATTTCTCATATGATTATGGCTATCTCTATGGCATATTCTGCGTGATACTTGCCATAGTCACTGGTTGGCTATCGAGTGTGATTTTCAGACGTAGCTAATATCGCTTGGTTGTGGACTTAGAGTCATCAGATCATATATTGCAACATTGAATATCATTTTGATATTTCCTTAAAATAAATCTTTCATTTACCATGTAGGTTCATACTATCCATTCAATATTCTCGAATATGGATGATGTAACCATGAATTTAAATTTAAACTCAACTGGCCGTTTTTCTCCTAGTAAATGTTTTGGCGTGGCTATTTTGGCAATCGGCCTTATGGTTACAGGATTTACTGGGGTTGATGATGCATCAGCCAAAGAAACAATTAACGTCACTGTTGATCATGCCAAAGTTATGCGGGTATCGCGACCAGCAGCGACTGTCATTATTGGCAATCCAGGCATTGCGGATGCAACTGTGCAAGACAGCCAGACTTTAGTGATCACGGGCAAAAGCTTTGGCGTGACAAATATGATTATTCTCGACAAAGACGGTGAGCCGATTGCTGATGCGCTTTTGACCGTGCAAGGTGAGCGCGTCAATGCTGTAACCGTTTATCGCCGTACAGATCGCGAAACTTTCAGCTGTTCGCCAAACTGCGAGCGCTCACTAGCGCTTGGCGACAATGAAGATGCGTTTGGCAGCGTTCGTCAGCAAGTCCAACAAAGAAATGGTTTTGCTAACGGCGACTCTGCACAATAAAATTCTTACCAATCACATAATCATCAAATAAAAGGGCCGCATTAAGCGGTCCTTTTTATTTGCCCTCGACAAAACCTTTCATTAGCTGATGGGCAATGGCCATTTGTGGTGGCGACCAAAATCCTTCTTCATGTTCTTTTGTCAAAATGCTTGCTGTTTCTTCCCGCGTAAACCAACGACACATGTCAAGTTCATCATCGGTTTTGATGTCAGTTGATATCGCCTCTGCATAAAACCCTATCATCAAGGATGAAGGGAAGGGCCATGGCTGACTTGAATGATATCGAACGCGATGGGTTTTGATGCCGGATTCTTCAAAAAGTTCGCGCCTCACAGCTTCTTCTGCGGTTTCACCAACTTCAATAAAGCCTGCGAGACAGGACACCATCTTTTCTGGAAAGGATGGGCTGCGTCCTAAAAGGCAGCTATCTCCATCAACGGCAAGCATGATGACAACAGGATCAGTGCGAGGGAAATGGTTTACCTCACAAACGCTGCAGTGGCGCGCGTAAGCGGCTTGTGTAACATGGGTCTTAGTGCCACATTTGCTGCAATACTGATACGTTTCATGCCATAAAACCAAGGATCGAGCTTGGGCGATTGCCCCCAATCTTTCGCCATAAAGAATACCGGCGCGGGTGAGAGTGCGCAAATCAACCGCTTCGATTTGGTCTGGATAGGCTTCTTGGCGCTCAACGCTCAAAGCAAATTCAGCTGTACCATCTTCACGACACCCTAAAAGATATGCTTCATCAGGATGACCATTTAAGGTCAGGACCTCATCACGCGTGAACAAAGCGTCGAAAGGATTGGTGCTTTTTATCAGCTGGCGTTGTTCGCTTAAAACATAATAACGGCTGCGGTTATCACGATGCAGCGCAGATATATCTAATATTTCACGCTGCTCACCAAGTCGATTGAGGGTGTTACCAGAAAATCCGTTCAGGCTGCTCAGGTCGTTAGTCGGCAGGGTATAGTCATATGTCATGTTGTCGCAGTTTAATTGCTAAATGGTGTGGCGCAAGCAATAAGCGGATAGTCTGGTCAAGTGATCATGTCTTATGCTGGATTATTCACCTTTGGTGAAATGGAAAAACGCTTCATCTTGTTGCTGAAATTGTGCTGGTCATGTTGTTGTTTTTGGATGCTGCTCAAACAGATGTCATTGAATTAACGTAACAACATCAGGTTAACTCCAAATTCTTTGAATCACGTGTAACCAAATATGTCACGAACGCATCAAAGCTCTGTGTCATATATTCATTAATTGAGTGAAAATCGGGTTTAAGGTATCAGTTTTTTGCACACGATTTCTTGTTCGCCTTCGTTGCGCTTAACTCTTGTGCAAGTTAACGTCGTACTTAATCAAAATATGTATGATTGATACAAAAAACCATAAAATCAGGAAAGCGTGTCCTTCATGATCAAAAGCGATAAAAGTGATAAAAGCGAAATTTTGCGTGACCCTCATGCGACAAAATCAACCGCCTTCACACGCGAGGAAAGAGACGAGCACGGCCTGCGCGGCCTGCTTCCATATGCGGTGACTGATCTTGAAAGGCAAAAAAGTCGAGCGCTCGAGAACATGCGGCGCAAGCATTACGATATCGAGCGCTACATTTTCTTGACAGCCTTGCAAGACCGGAACGAAACACTGTTCTATCGTACTCTCATTGACAATATCGAAGAGATCATGCCCCTGATCTACACACCAACTGTCGGTCAGGCTTGTCGCGAATTTGCGCACATATTCCGTCGCCCACGCGGTTTTTATGTGACGCCTGAAGATAAAGGACAAATGCGAGCGATGCTCGACAATTGGCCAGAGGATGATGTGCGTGTGATTGTGGTGACTGATGGGGAGCGTATTCTGGGCTTAGGTGACCTTGGGGCCAATGGCATGGGTATTTCGATCGGCAAATTGTCTCTCTATACAGCGTGCGCGGGAATCCATCCTAATCAATGCTTGCCGGTGATGCTCGATATCGGCACCAACAATGATGAGATCCGCAATGATCCGTCTTATCTTGGTTACCCGGCTGAACGGGTAAAGGGTGACGCTTATCTTGAACTCGTCGACGAGTTCATGGCTGCAGCACAGGACAAGTATCCAGACGTGCTGATCCAGTTTGAGGATTTTCTGACGCCGAATGCCTATAGTCTCTTGAATCGTCATCGAGACCAGTATCTCTGCTTTAATGATGACATTCAAGGAACAGCCGCCGTTTCGCTGGCTGGCGTTATGGCGGCCACGCGTGCAACCGGCAAGGCGTTTAAGGATTTGAAAATCATGTTCCTTGGGGCGGGTTCAGCAGCAACTGGGATAGGCGATTTGATGGCGCGTGCCTTCGAAGCCGAAGGCCTAAACAGCGAAGAGGCACGTCGGCGTCTTTGGTTTGTCGATGTTGAGGGGCTGGTTGTGGCAGAACGATCTGATCTCGCGCCACAAAACCTCCCTTATGCACATGATCATCCGAAGATGGGTTTCATGGCCGCGTTGGATTCCATAAAGCCGGACATTTTGATTGGCGCCACAGGCGCACCTGGAACCTTTAATGAGGGTGTCGTGCGCAAGATGGCCGAATTGAATGAAAAGCCTGTAATTTTTGCGCTGTCCAACCCTACATCACGTGCCGAATGCACAGCTGAAGAAGCCTATAAATGGTCCGATGGGCGAGTGATTTTCTCTTCCGGTAGTCCTTTCAAGCCAGTTGTGTTGCCAGATGGCTCCGTGCGCCGACCCGGTCAAGGCAATAATGCCTATGTGTTTCCAGGTATCGGCCTTGGTGCTTTGGCGGCCAAAGCATCAACCCTTCCCGATGAGGTTTTTCTAACTGCTGCGGCCGCACTCGCAGGTTTCGTCAGTGAGAACGATCTGGCTCAGGGGGCGCTTTATCCTAAATTGTCTGAAATCCGTCGTGTATCTGAAGCCATCGCATTTGCGGTTGCCGACAAGGCGTTCTCTCTCGGGATCGCTGGGACCGATCGGCCGGACGATCTGGCTGCTACAATTGCCGCTTCGATGTATGATCCGCATTACTAATCAGGCAGCTAAATGGTGCGATCAAGGCGTGTGGTTTCATAAGAAGCAATGACTACGTTCAAGCGGCATCTCTTCAATAAGTCGCAGACTTAGTGGAAGCGGTAATAAAGCTAAACAGCTCGCGCAATGACTTGTGGGGGAAACGGTGGTTTTTGTACCTGATGGATGCTTGGTTCATACTGAAGCTGATAAACTAGATATCATTGTCATTGAATTAATGTAACAGCGCTTCTAAATCGCATTTATAGTAAGTAGTTGTTTATAATATTCGTAGATGGTCCTACCCATAGTATATTCAGTATTATGGGGCATTTATGAAGGTTCTTTCCAATCTTAAAATTAGCTGGAAAATAACATTAGGAATTGGCTGTAGCCTGGTTCTTTTGGCCGCTATCTCACTTGTGACACATCTTCAATTAGGTGCCATATCTGATCAGTTTTCTCGATATCAAAATCTGGCCAGTAAAGTGAATCAGACGAGCACTATTCAGACTGATTTGCTTTCGGTGACATTGGGGGTGAAAGACCATATGATCACCAATTCAGACGAGGCCGCGAATGGAGTTCGTCATCATGCGGAGATCGTTCAGCAAAATATTGCAAAAATAGCAGAG
The DNA here is from genome assembly GCA_039989895.1 of Hyphomicrobiales bacterium. Taxonomy (NCBI): domain Bacteria; kingdom Pseudomonadati; phylum Pseudomonadota; class Alphaproteobacteria; order Hyphomicrobiales; species Hyphomicrobiales bacterium. Next base: position 212,873 of record JBDXGY010000005.1, on the reverse strand, counting down.
CAGCTGGATCAAGGTGATGAGCATCAAACAATACTGGCCGCATCGCAGGATATCGACGCATATATCGCTTCATTTGAAGAAGTCTCAGCCTTGGTTGAAGAGCGGAATAAGCTTGCGCAAAAACTGAGCGAACTTGGATCGGATGCTGTTGATAATCTTAAAGAAATGCTCGTAATTGCACAAAATGAAGATGATTTTCAGGCCGCTTATTTTGGGGGGCTTATGATAACGAATGTGTTGCAGGCGCAGCTTTACACAAACCAATATTTTGCAGACAACAATTCAAAAACCGCAAAGAAAGTTCTAATTCAACTGACGGAATTTGAAGAAACTGCGCAAGAAATGTCGTATGAGGCAGAAGATAGCGAGGCCTTCGAGGTTGCCACACATGTTGGCGTGATTTCCGCATCATACGCAATCGCCTTCAAACAAATCCGAGGCATAATTGAAAAACGCAACGAAGTTATCACAGAGTCTTTGAATGTACTCGGGCCTCGGCTTGCGATGGCAATCGATACCATTAAAAAATCAGACATAGTTATTCAAGATAGTCTGGGTGCTCGCGCATCAACAGGCATTGCTGCTGCTTCTCAGATTTTGTACCTCGCAGGGTTCTTTGCGGTTATCTTTGGTCTCGCTTTAGCCTACTTCATTGGTAGAGCAATCAGTCAGCCGGTATTGAAAATGGCGAAATCCATGAAGCTTATTGCCGAGGGGGATATGAGTGCAGATGTACCTGCTTTGGATCAAACCGATGAAATAGGTCAAATGGCTAAGGCCGTGCAGATATTTAAGGAAAATGCCATAGAGACTGAGCAAATGCGCGCGGCCAAGGCTGAAGAAGACGAAAAAAGAGAGCAAGAGAAGCGCGGTACGATGCTTAAGTTAGCTGAGGATCTTGAAGCCAGCGTGATAACCGTGGTTGATGGCGTCAGCGAAGCTGCAGATGAAATGAAAAACACGGCCAAAGACCTCTCGGATGCCACATCCACGACGGTTGATCGTGCAGGTACTGTGGAAAATATTTCGGCCGAGACGAACACAACTGCCAAAACAATGGAATCATCTGCCACTGAGCTTTCAAATTCGATTGTTGAAATCTCAGAGCAGGTCTCAGAGGCGCGCGAATTTGCGGCTTCAGGTAAAGTGCAAGTTGATTCAACCAATGAGACGGTTAAGGGGCTGGCAGAAAGTGCGCAGAAAATTGGCAATGTTGTGGGCCTCATTCAAGACATAGCTGAACAAACCAATTTGCTGGCTCTTAATGCAACCATAGAGGCCGCTCGTGCAGGGGATGCAGGTAAGGGTTTTGCTGTTGTTGCTTCTGAAGTAAAAATGCTTGCCAATCAAACAGCGCAGGCGACGGAGGAAATAAGAGTGCAAATTCAATCGATGCAGCAGGTGACGAGTAGCACTGTTGAAGATATTGAAAATGTCGCCGGTATGATGACGAAAATCAGCGAGATGAATAATAATGTTGTGGGTGCGATAGCGCGCCAATCAGGTGCAACGAGTGAGATTGTAGATAATATACAAATTACATCTCAAGGCACGCTCGACGTTTCCAAAAACATTGCGGATGTGAAGTCGGCTGCCACGGTTTCTAATGAGGCATCCGCCAATGTTGCAAATGTTGTCGGAAGGCTGAATACACAAACCGAAAGTTTACGCGGTGAACTTCAATATCTTCTCAAATCGTTGCGAGCTGCCTAAGTTACAATCTTTCGCACTTGAGTTTCTCAATGAGATTTATGCCTCGTGTGAGGGGTGTAGTTAAATATCATTACACGTACAAATATAGGCAAGCTCTAATGCAAGCTTAGGCCCCTCTATTTCATCACAAGCATGCGGCGCGGCAGCAAGCTTTTACTCATTTCTAATATTGGCGCTAAATGCTGCAATTATGGGGTGATGTTATCTAATTATATATTATTATATAGATATTCTATGTTGAATCATTCGTTAGCTCTATTAACCCTTGGCAACGATCTTTCGCATGAAGAAATGTTAATATTATTTAATTAAATCAATATCTTAATGAGTTTCATTTTTCGACGCACTAGTCTTGATATTAGAGGGCAAATCATTGTGGTGAGTCTCAATAATTGTAATTTGTTCAAGTTCAGAGAAAATGAGACTATTCCATCTTGGGTCGAGGTTGATACACTGACTATTGTTCGATAGGTTTAATCCATTAAAGAAGCTCTGGAGGGGAAGCGTCTGTAAATGTTTACGACAAATCACTTTGCCGAACTGTCGGCAACTATTTCACCGTCTGTTATGCAGGCTTATGTTATCTTGATGGTTCTGCTTGTTGCTGGTGGAACACTATTCGATGTAATCCACAAACAAAGCGCAAAATATTTCTTCCGCAAAGGTAAGAAATCGGAGCAAAATGCTGTAAGAAATGTCAGCGGCGGAGAGAAAGTATCTCTGGCCGTTAAAACAACTGTTTCGGATGTTTTGACATCTTCTGAATTTTGCAATCCAAAGCGTCGCGTTGCTCACCTTCTCGGAATGTACGGTTTTGTTATCTATCTGATAGCAACCATCGTTATGGTGTTTGCTGACCCTGCGTCTGCAGATTCACCTGGAATATGGCCTTTTCTTTGGGCTGTTGGTGCTCTCATGGTTTGCGTTGGCGGTTATTGGTTCTGGTTTTTCATCCGAGTGGATGTATCTTCAGAAGGTCAATCGCCATTCCGAGTTATTCGTGCTGATCTTTTCATTCTGTCTCTATTGGCGAGTGTTACATTCGGATTGATATGGGCTTTTACACAGTCTTCAGGCGGTGGTGTTTGGTCCATGATTTTCTTGGGATTATATCTCATTGCAACAACGGTACTCTTTGCTGGTGTGCCGTGGTCTAAGTTTTCCCATATGTTCTTTAAGCCGGCTGCGGCTTACCAGAAGAAGGTTGCCGTTGCTAATGGTGCTTTGGATAATCTACCCCGTGTTGCGGATAGAACAGATCCAGAGGACAGAGACAGGCACTCAATGGAACTTTTAAAAGATGCTCCGCTTAATATGGGTCTGGGCATCAAGCGGGAACAGCCGCGCCACTACTAAACGAGTATTTATTAGAAACAATTTCGAAGGAACCTGCTATGCCAACATTTGTCTACATGACAAGCTGTGACGGTTGCGGACACTGTGTTGATATTTGTCCATCGGATATCATGCATATCGACCCTACTTATCGCCGCGCCTATAATATCGAGCCGGATATGTGCTGGGAATGTTATTCCTGCGTTAAAGCGTGTCCTCAAAATGCAATTGATGCTCGTGGTTATGCTGACTTTGCGCCGCTTGGACACAGTGTTCGGGTGCGCCGTGATGAAGAAAAGGGCACGATATCTTGGAGGGTTAAGTTCCGGAATGGAACCGAAAAGAATTTCCTTTCGCCCATCACCACTAAGCCATGGGGTACAGGCTATCCTGAGTTGAAAGACGAACCTGCACCTAGCAATGAAATGCGGGATAGTCAGCATCTCTATAGTGAGCCTAAATATATCCGCATGGATGATGGCGATGTACACACTCTGGAATCAAACAAACTCAAAATGAAGCTCGGAGTGTATTACTAATGGCGTGCGAAACTATTGTTGAAGACAGTATCGATATTTTGGTAGTAGGCGGCGGACTAGGCGGCAGTGGTGCTGCATGGGAAGCGCGCTTTTGGGGCCAAGATAAAAAGATTGTTGTTGCTGAAAAAGCTAATATTGACCGCTCAGGTGCCGTGGCGCAGGGTCTTTATGCGATCAATTGCTACATGGGTACGCGATGGGGCGAAAATAATCCTGAAGACCACGTGCGTTATGCCCGTATCGATTTGATGGGCATGGTGCGTGAAGACTTGCTTTTCGATATGGCTCGCCACGTTGACTCCACAGTCCACCAGTTCGAGGACTGGGGTTTGCCGATTATGAAGAACCCTAAAACGGGAAATTATCTTCGTGAAGGCCGTTGGCAGATTATGATTCACGGTGAATCTTATAAGCCGATTGTTGCTGAGGCTGCTAAAAAATCCGCAGATAAAATTTATAATCGGATTTGCGTAACTCATCTATTGCTTGATGACGCGAAAGATAACCGGATCGCTGGTGCGGTTGGCTTTAATGTGCGTACAGGCAACTACCATGTCTTTAAATCTAAAACGGTTGTCGTTGCTGCTGGTGGCGCATCCAATATTTTCAAACCACGTTCTGTGGGTGAAGGCGCAGGGCGCGTTTGGTATGCGCCTTGGTCATCAGGTTCTGCTTATGGTCTTATGATCAATGCAGGCGCAAAAATGACGCAGATGGAAAATCGGATCGTCTTGGCTCGGTTTAAAGATGGATATGGTCCAGTTGGCGCCTATTTCCTACACCTAAAAACCTATACTCAAAACTGTAATGGTGAAGAGTATGAATCCAAGTGGTTCCCAGAACTTCAAAAAATGGTTGGTAAGGAATATTTGGACCCCGAACTGTCTCACCGGACACATCGACCAATACCGACATGTTTGCGTAACCATGCAATTATCAACGAAGTAAATGCAGGCCGTGGTCCCATTCATATGGTCACTATGAAAGCCTTTCAGGACCCTCATTTGGAAGAGGTCGGCTGGGAGAACTTCCTTGGCATGACAGTTGGTCAAGCGGTGCTTTGGGCTGCGACAGATGTTGACCCGAAAAGCGAGAATCCTGAGCTGACGACTTCCGAGCCATATGTTATGGGCTCACATGCGACGGGTGCTGGCGGCTGGGCTAGTGGTCCTGAGGACATCTCACCACCAGAATATTTCTGGGGCTATAATCGAATGATGACGATTGAAGGTCTGTTTGGTGCTGGTGATGCCGTTGGTGGTACGCCTCATGCGTTTTCTTCTGGTTCGTTTACTGAAGGACGTTTGGCAGCCAAAGCAGCCTGTAAGTACATCGATGATGGCAAGGCTGAAGGTATCCGGATCAACGATCAACAGGTGCAAGATAGAAAAGAAGAAATTTTTGCACCAATGGAACGCTACAAAATCTATCGCAACGAAATTGTGGCCGGCACAGTTAGCCCAAGCTACATCAACCCAAAACAGGGTCTTGATCGTTTGCAAAAGCTGATGGATGAATATTGTGGCGGTGTGACCGTTAGCTATATGACGAATGAAAAGCTTCTTAATATTGGTTTGAAAAAACTCAAGATTATGGAAGAAGATTTGGAAAGTATAGCTGCCAAGGACATTCATGAATTGCTACGTGCGTGGGAATTGAAACACCGCCATCGTACAGCTGAATGTGTAACGCAACACACGCTCTTCCGCAAAGAGACCCGTTGGCCAGGTTATTACTATCGTGGCGATGCCATGAAACTGGATGATAAGAACTGGCATGTTCTTACTGTTTCGCGACGTGACCCTGAGACTGGCGAATATACCATGGAAAAAGCACCATGTTATCATTTGGTCGGTGATGAAGAAGAGAAGGCTGCCAAGAAAAAGGCACCTGCTAAGAAAAGGGCATAAGCCTGAACAGCTGAAGTATGAAAGCAAACATCAAGTCAGTTGGCAAAGCTGCCAATTGACATTAAGTGGTTTGATCAATGATTGTTTTGGTCAAGCCATTTATTATTTTAGAAAGCCAACTCAAGGATGAGCGATATAAAATTCCATCCATTAAGACGCGGTTTTCGTTTTTCTTTAACATCAGCAGAAAGGTTCTATGATGAACATCGTTAATCACAGCGATGAAGAAATTATGTCGCTTGCGAACACTATGTGGCGTGATCTTATCAAAAATTCGAACGAAGGTAATTATCCTGAGTTTATAAAATGCTTCTCTCCGGATCTGACATTAGGTTTGAATGAGATTGAGATTGGCAACCAATTTGCAAATAGTGAATTGACGAGAAGCTTATCTGAAGATTACGACGAACTTGGCATTATTCGCCGTGGCCAACATGTCACCGTTTTGTTCAAGCAACGCAGCACCGCCCGCGAAGGTGAATGGCTTGGACGATTGGTTCTTGGATATGATGGAGAAGAAGTCTATATTTTTGGTGCTTCAATATTTTAAACATTGATCGGCTGTAGGTGAGTAAAATGGGTGAGTTAATCCAAAATGAAAAGCTGGTTGAACTTAAATACCAGGTGACAGACGAAAAGTCTGGCCAAGTTCTCAGCACAGTCGAATTTCCGATAAGTTATGTCCACGGCCACAACGATGTTTTGGCACCTCAGGTTCTCGAAGAACTTGAGGGCAAGGCTGTCGGTGATGTCATTAAGGTGCCGATTGATTGTAATGAAATTTTCGGACCGCGTGATGAGTCATTGGTTTTTACGGATAGTATCAAAAATGTGCCTGAAGAGTATCGGGAACTAGGCATGACCATCACCATGGAAAATGGAAATGGTGACACAAAGAATTTTATAGTGACTAGGCTAGATGATGAGACTCTAACCATCGATGGCAATAATCCGTTATGCGGAAGGCAGGCCATCTTTACTCTTGAAATTTTGAAAGTACGCGATGCCACTGACGAAGAAATAGCGGCAGGTGGTAGAGATATTGATGCTGACCAAGTCGATGAGGCAACACTGTCAGGACTGAAAACTCATTCAGTCAACTGACAACAAAGCGTAAGCAGATAAACACCTGCATCAATATTATGTTTAAGGACGTTTTGGCGTCTCATATGGGACTTCTTTTTGGAAAGGTTCCCATATGGTTTCAAATCCGACATAGCCTTTATCATTGGGCTCCATCTGACGTGTTTTAAAGAAGCGTGCTTGGCCTTCAGGAACTTTAGTGACGGGTTTTGTATCGCTCATGGAATTGCCTTGTATTTGAAACCAAAATGGAACCCGTTTTTGTAAAAAAGTAAAATTTCAAACAATAACTCGTCGGGCTTTTCTCATCACATCATACACATTTGAACGATGGTTGCAAAGACCTTTCGGTATATCCCAAAACGGCTATCGAGAGGGTTGGTATGTCATGGTATTTTACCATTATATAGGTGGCGTCTATTTTATAATAGACAATTAAAAACAATAACTTACGCTATGTATTGTATATCAATATGTAGGCAGAGTGAATAGCTAAAAAATATGACCACTGGCCCTTCTATTGAGGCTGGAACTGGTTAGAATGAAGCGAGGAAAATACTGGGAGGAGACAAGGCTATGCCGGCATCTGGATTGTGAAATCCAGCAAGTAAGTCAGCAGTAGAATTGTAGATATAAAGGGAGAGAATACATGGGTGAACTTGTACCACCGCATGGCTCGGATACGGTCAAGCCTCTATTAGTTTTAGAGGATAAGCGTGAGAGCGAATTAGAGCGTGCTAAGTCACTTTCGAAAATTCCTCTGACCAGTCGTGAAGTGTCAGATTTATTCATGTTTGGCATGGGCGCTTATACACCTCTTTCAGGTTTCATGAGTGAAGCGGATTGGCGCGGCGTTTGTGTTGATATGAAGTTGAGCAACGGCATTTTTTGGCCGATCCCAATTACACTTTCGACAACGCAAGAACTCGCTGATGGCATTGGCATAGGTGACGAGGTTGCACTGTGTGATGGGGAGAGTGGAGAAATTACAGGAATTTTGAAACTTTCTGAGAAATATTCAATTGATAAAGATCTGGAATGTTCAAATGTCTATAAGACTACAGACCCTGCCCACCCCGGGGTGCAAAAGGTCATGGAGCAGGGAGAGGTCAATCTGGCTGGATCAGTCGTTGTGCTTTCCGAAGGTGTATACCCTGGCAAATATCCTGACCTATATCTGCGGCCAAATGAATCACGCGCCTTATTTAAAGAAAAAGGCTGGTCCAAGGTCACGGCTTTTCAAACACGAAATCCAATGCACCGCAGCCACGAGCATCTCGTGAAAATTGCAGTTGAGGTCACCGACGGTGTTTTCATCCATCAGGTTTTGGGCGCTTTGAAACCCGGCGATATCCCCGCTGAAGTTCGAACACAAGCGATCCAAACCATGATCGATAATTACTTCAAACCTGGAACAGTTGTACAAGCCGGATATCCGATTGAAATGCGTTATGCCGGTCCGCGTGAAGCACTCTTGCATGCGCTTATTCGTCAGAATTTCGGGTGCTCGCATCTCATCGTTGGCCGCGATCACGCAGGTGTCGGCGATTATTACGGTCCCTTTGATGCGCATAATATTTTTGATGAATTGTGGGAAGGCGCCTTGGTTACGCAAGCGCTAAAAATCGACATCACTTTCTTCTGTCGCAAATGCTACGGAATGGCGACGGGCAAGACATGCCCTCATGATCCTAAATACCACATCTCTGTATCGGGCACCCAGCAAAGAGAAATGCTGTCATCTGGCGCAGATATTCCACCCGAATTTGCCAGACCGGAAGTCATAGATGTTCTCCGGAAATATTATGCCAGCTTGACCTAAGTTCCTCAGTTATGATCATCGCGCAAATTTCAGACACCCATATTACTCTTGATGCCCCTGATGCAGATCAGCGGATACGGGATTTTGAGGCTGTCATTGCAGATATAAATGCACTGGATCCGGCGCCGGATATTATCATCCATAGTGGTGATATTGTTCACAATGGCCTTCGGGAGGAATATTCTAAGGCTTTAGAAATTCTCTCAAAGGCACATGCGCCAGTTTATGGCATGGTCGGCAATAAAGATGATCGTGCAATGATGCGATCAGTTTTTTCTGATGCTGATTATATCACGACAAACTCTGATTTTATTGAGTATGTGATTGATGATTTTCCTATCAAATTGATCATACTCGATACCAAACATGCTAATAACAACCTAGGTGATTTCTGTTCGGTGCGGATGCGCAATCTAGGTGATATGATCAATACTGAAGCGACCAAGCCGATCGCTGTCTTCACACATCATCCCCCCTGTGAAGTCACGGTTGGACCACATCCAATGCATTTTGAATCAATGCAGACCATGAATAATTTGCGTCAGGTATTGAAAGACTGTGGGCGAGTTATCGGTGTTTTCTGTGGCCATGTTCATCGTGCGACAGTCGGATATATTGAAGACATCCCCGTGACCGTAATGTCGGCTGTCGCAACACCTTTGCGTCGCGATGACTATCCCAATCACATGAAAAATTGCCCTATCTATAATATTCATAGGCTTGATGGAAGTGGCGATTTAATCACTGAAAAGCGTGTTGTTTCGGTTTAATTTTCCCATAGATGAAGTTTGAGATGTAGCAAGATCACGAATTATTTGCTATTCATTTTGAGTGAAAAATAACGGCACCACATCTCAAAATACACCGCGCCCACGGGTGCTGATAACGGGGTTTTCTGTCTTTCCCAGTGCGCCAGTCAATCCAACGGAAGAGCTGATTAGCATGCTGCGAAAGGTTGATTTGTCAGCCTTTGATGCTGAGTTTGAGTTTCTATTATTCAAGACCGATTACCGGCAATTAGACATCGAATTGGCAAGGCTCGCGGAAACAATCACCCCTGATATAGCCATTCACTTTGGGCTTGATGCCAAGGCTAGAGGATTTAAACTTGAACGGATAGCTGCAAATCATATCGCTTTAGATAAGCCGGATGTGTGTGGTTATATCCCTGCAACAGGTATAATTATGGATGGATTAGGAGATCAGCAAAGCACCTTGCCATTGGGGCAGCTTCACAGAAAATTATCGCAATTAAATTTGCCTGTCGACTATTCACATGATGCAGGCAGCTATCTTTGTAATTACCTTTTTTATAAATCAAGCAGCCAGCGACTGTGGTCGAGCAAAGCATGTATGAGTGGCTTCATCCACGTACCGCATCTGGACCATCAATATGCCACTTTGGATGATGAGATAAAATCACAAGGCCTTGCCACGATGACGAGTGATCAATTGCTTGAAGGTGTGATGGAAATTATTCGTATATGCCTGTCCGTTCAGCCGTCACCATGTACGCCATAAGCTAATCCTGTTCTTCTAGCCGGTCGGTCGCAAGGGCTGGCGTACGGCTTAAGCTCGAAATTTCATTGCGCAAGTCATCGGGCATAGCCACATTGACGCTATCGAGCGAAGGCTGAAGCTGTTCAAGATGACGCCCTCCAATGATCGGGCAGGTAATGTCAGGATTGGCCGCAGCCCAAGCAATGGCAAGAGAGACGGGATGAACGCCCTGTTTCTTTGCAAATTCCGTGAAGTTTTCTGCAACGTCAAAAACCCAATCTTCACCGTAGCGCTTGCTATATTCTGGGTTTTGGACAATACGCCCAACGTCAGGCCGGTTATCTTTTGAATATTTGCCAGACAGCAATCCACCGCCAACGGGTGAATAAGAAATCACAGCCAATTCTTGCGCACGTGCGAGCGGTAAGATCTCACTCTCAACTTGCCTTTTAACGAGAGAATACATTGGCTGAATAACATCAAACCGAGACCAGTTGTTTTTGTCACAAATACCAAGCCCTGTTGCAATCTGCCATGCGGAATAATTGCTGGCACCAAGATAAAGAACCTTGCCATCTTGAACCAGGTTTTCAAGAGCACGCAATGTTTCTTCCAAGGGCACGCCCTTGTCCCAGCGGTGCATGAATAAAACGTCTAGACGGTCAGTGCCAAGCCGTGTGAGGCTGTCTTCAACGGCTTTCATGATGTGTCTGCGGTTGCCGCCACCACTATTCACATCGCCCTTGATGTTCATGAAACATTTTGAGGTAATGACGAGTTCATCGCGCTCAGTTTTCATCAAGCGCCCTAAAATCTCTTCAGCCGCCCCTTTTGAATAAGCATCCGCGCAATCAAAGAAATTGATCCCTTGATCACGGCAAGCGTTATACATCCGCGCAGACTGTTCTTCGTCCGCATCGCCGCCAAACGACATGGTACCAAAACAAAGCTCAGATACATTGAGACCAGTGCGTCCAAGAGATTTATATTTCATGTGATTTCCTCTCATAATTACTTAGTGTCATAGTTCATAGATTGAATAAGGAAAAGCAATCAGATTTATGTTTCAATTGATAATGCCTAAATCACTAGGCTAGCATCGGCATTTGATTAAAGCATCTACAATCTTGATCATCTTGCCTCTTGCTCAAACGCCTGCCATCTACTAACAACACGCATGTTATTTATGCTGTGCGCCATTGGACCTGATGCACTGCTTTTTTATTGAGGACGCGCTTTCATGGGATTTAAATGTGGTATCATTGGCCTGCCTAATGTGGGTAAATCAACACTTTTCAATGCGTTGACCAAAACCGCAGCAGCGCAGGCAGCCAACTATCCGTTTTGCACCATCGAACCAAACACGGGTGAAGTGAGTGTTCCTGATGAGCGGCTGGCCAAGATTGCAGCCATAGCAGAATCAAAAGAAATTTTGCCCACGCGCCTCAGTTTCGTGGATATCGCAGGTCTTGTTCGCGGCGCTTCAAAAGGCGAGGGGCTTGGCAATCAGTTCCTTGCCAACATTCGCGAAGTTGATGCTATTGCTCATGTGCTACGCTGTTTTGAAGACGACGACATCACGCATGTGGAGGGCAAAGTGGACCCGATTGCAGATGCAGAGACGGTCGAAACAGAATTGCTTATCGCTGATCTTGAAAGTGTTGAAAAGCGTATTGTCGGTGTGCGCAAGAAAGCTGCGTCAAAAGATAAAGAAGCAAGCGAACAACTGCCGCTATTGGAAGGGGTGCTTGCGCTCTTACAAGATGGTAAGGCCGCGCGTCTTTTGGACGTTTCTGATGATGAACGCCCCATCTTTAACTCCCTGCAGCTTTTGACCTCCAAGCCAATTCTTTATATCTCTAATGTGGATGAGGAAAGTGCCAGCGAAGGTAACGATTTTTCCGCTCGCGTGGATGCTATGGCCAAGGAACTTGGCGCGAAGTCAGTGACCATTTCGGCCTCAATCGAATCTGAAATTGCTCAACTTGATGCAGAAGAACAAGCGGAATTTCTCGAAACACTCGGCCTTGAAGAACCTGGCCTCGACCGGCTTATCCGCCGGGGTTATGAGCTTTTGCAACTTTTGACTTATTTTACCGCAGGCCCCAAAGAAACCCGCGCATGGACAATTACCGCCGGCACCAAAGCACCGCAGGCAGCAGGTGTGATTCATACTGATTTCGAAAAAGGGTTCATCCGCGCACAAACCATAGCTTATGATGATTACATTGATTTGGGCGGCGAAGTGCCCGCGAAAGAAGCGGGTAAAGCACGTGATGAAGGCAAGGAGTATATTGTTGTCGATGGCGACATAATGCTCTTCAAATTTAATAACTAGGAATTCGTATCAATGAAGGCGCCTGCACTCGAGATCATCAATGGCAAAACGGTTTTATTCATTATGGCCGTGCCGATGGAATATGGCGATGCTCTTAAAAGCCGCATCACGCCACTGATGTGCGGTGTTGGGCCAGTGGAAGCAGCGCTTGTCACAGGTCAGGCGCTTATGGCACTTGCGCACCAAAACATCACACCAGCTGTGATCGTTTCGCTTGGATCTGCTGGCTCTGCAACACTTGAGCAAGGTGAGGTTTATCAGGCGGCCAGTGTGTCTTATCGTGATATGGACGCCTCGCCCCTTGGCTTCACCAAAGGTGTGACGCCCTTTATCGATCATCCCGTTGACCTTCCGCTTTTGTGCCCTCTCCAAGATGTGCCAAAAGCCAAGCTTTCAACGGGCGCGAATATTGTTTCAGGTGATGCCTATAAGACAATTGATGCCGATATGGTGGATATGGAAACCTTTGCCATCAAGCGCGCAGCAGACACCTTTGAGGTGCCGTTGATCGGCCTGCGCGGTATATCTGACGGTAAGGAAGAACTATCAAAATACGGCGACTGGGCAGATTATCTAGCCGACATTGATGTGAAACTGGCCGCCAGTATCGATAAGCTTGAGAAAGAGTGCGAGCTATAGAGGTGATATTAGTCGCCTTCAAACTCCACTAAGACGTGAACATCAACACCCATTTTTTCTAATTTTGCACGGCCACCGAGATCTGGCAGATCAACGATAAAGGCTGCGGCAACAACTTCGCCGCCTGCGCGCCGGACAAGCTCGATACCCGCCTCTGCGGTACCGCCCGTTGCAATCAGATCATCAATGATGAGAACTTTATCGCCGGGCTTGATCGAGTCTTCATGAATTTCAACGCGGTCGGTCCCATATTCAAGCTGATAATCTTGCCCAATTGTCTTGCCCGGCAATTTGCCCTTCTTGCGGATGGGGATAAACCCGCGTCCAAGTTCATGAGCCACCGCACCACCCAAAATGAACCCGCGTGCTTCTATGCCAGCGACATAATCAATCTGGGTTGTGATGAACGGGCGCAAGAGTTGGTCCACCGAGGAACGCAAACCAACAGGATCGGCGATCAAAGTTGTCACATCACGAAACTCAATACCTGGTTTTGGATAATCGCTAATCGTGCGTATCAAGTCTTTAAGATCGTGATCTTTTGCAATTGTCATAGAAGTTCTACTCCGCCTCGGTAATGCCTTTATTTAGACTTTTTATCACCATGCTGGAGACAAAACTGCAAGTTAATCTTTGAGGTATAAGTCACTTTATTCGTATCAAAGGTGCGTCACACATCAACCTCATGAGAGTTTTTATCTCAACCCGCTGCAGTCTTTATGAGGGCGGGCGGTTTTTTTTTGATAAATGAGTAAACCTCATATGGCTTAGATAGCCCAAAAAAAAGGCGCCTCAAATGTGGCGCCTTTTTAGGATTCATAAAACCAAACTTAGTGTCTGCCAGTAAAAATACGGCGTTTGGTTGCATAAAGAAGGCCTGCAAAGATAATCAAGAAAATCATAACTTTAAAGCCAAGCGATTTGCGCGCTTCAAGTTTTGGTTCAGCTGCCCACATCATGAAATGCGTAATGTCTTTTGCATATTGGTCAACCGTTTCTGGTGAACCATCATCATAAGTCACGATGCCATCTGACAAAGGAGGTGCCATTTTCAATGCAGGTCCTGAAATGAAATAGTCATTCTTATAGGTGCCATCATCTTGCGCTTCATCACTTTCATACCCTGTGAGAAGGGCGTGGATGTAATCCGGTCCTTGCTCTTGGTATTGTGTGAAAATATCGAACACAAAATTAGGGAAACCGCGCTCAACCGCACGGGCTTTGGCAAGCAGAGAGAAATCTGGCGGATAAGCACCGCCATTAGAGGCTGCACCTTGTTGAGGATTTGCCCAAGGGCCTGGAATTTTATCAGATAGCTTTGGCTGGCGCTCAACAGGCTCACCATCCTCATCCGGTTCAGCATCAATGATCGTTGTATTCCAGTCCGCTGCAATTTGCTTGATTTGAGCTTCGCTAAATTCTGGACCACCTTTTTCAACCAGATTGCGGAAAGCAACAAGGCCAATTGAATGGCAGCTTGAGCAGACTTCTTGATAAATTTTAAAGCCACGCTGAAGAGCACCACGGTCATAATGACCAAAGGGGCCAGCAAAGCTCCAATCTTGATAAGCAGGTTTTTTAATAGGACCACCCGCAGCATGAGCACCAGAAAGTCCGATACCAACAAGTGCTGTAGCTATCACAAATGGGCGCAGGAATTTCAAAGTCATTTTAGGTGTCCCCGAAAGTAATTGAGATACGTTCATAGCGCGCTCACCCTTTTTTCTCGGCTGAAGCCGCAGCGCCAGCCAGTTGAGTGCTACCACTTGCAGCATCTTTACCAAGCACTGATTCCGAAATCGAAGCAGGCTGCTCTTTTGGTGTCTCATAACGACCAAGCAAAGGCAGGATGATGAGGAAGTGAGCGAAATAATATGCTGTCGCACATTGCGCAATGATAATATATGGCTGCTCAGCTGGGCGTGAACCAAGCCAGCCTAGAAGCACGGCGTCAGCTAAGAATATCCAGAAGAACCATTTATACAATGGGCGATACTTCGCTGAGCGCACCTTCGATGTGTCGAGCCATGGCAGTACGAAAAGCACCGCAATAGAACCGAACATGGCAATCACGCCGCCAAGTTTTGAATCAATTGGACCAATGTCAAAAGTGATAGCCCGCAGGATCGCGTAAAATGGCAAGAAGTACCATTCGGGCACGATATGCGCCGGTGTCACAAGCGGGTTCGCTTGAATGTAGTTGTCCGGGTGGCCGAGGAAATTAGGCATGTAGAATAAGAACCAGCCGAAGAAGATAAAGAACAGCATCAGGGCAAATGCGTCTTTCATTGTCGCATAAGGCGTGAACGGCAGTGTGTCCTGCTTTGATTTCACTTCAATGCCCGTTGGGTTTGTTTGACCAGTTACATGGAGCGCCCAAACGTGAAGGATAACCACACCCAAGATCATAAATGGCAACAGGTAGTGCAGTGAGAAGAAACGGTTCAATGTTGCATTATCAACCGCAAACCCACCCCATAACCATGTCACGATCGGTTCGCCGACAAGAGGCAGTGCTGAGAACAGGTTGGTAATCACCGTTGCTCCCCAGAAGGACATCTGTCCCCATGGGAGAACATATCCCATAAAGGCAGTTGCCATCATAAGAAGGAAAATCACAACGCCCAAAATCCAGAGCAGTTCGCGCGGCTCTTTGTAAGAGCCGTAATAAAGACCACGGAAAATGTGCAGATAGACGGCGATGAAGAACATCGAGGCACCGTTTTGGTGCATGTAACGCAGGAGCCAGCCATAATTGACGTCGCGCATGATGTGCTCAACAGCGGCAAATGAAAGCGCTACATTAGCAGTGTAATGCATGGCAAGCACGATGCCAGTGATAAGCTGTACCACCAGCATGAGCATCAAAATCCCGCCGAATGTGTACATATAGTTCAAGTTGCGAGGAACCGGATATGAGACAAAGCTGTCATATATCAAGCGTGGCAGTGGCAGACGCTTGTCGATCCATTTTTCAACGCCGGTTTTAGGTTCGTAATGACCGTGGTGCTCTAAAGCTGACATAAAATTTCCCCTTAACCGATCTTGATAACGCTATCAGAAACAAACGAGAATGGTGGCACTGGAAGATTTTCCGGTGCTGGACCTTTGCGAATGCGGCCTGATGTATCGTAGTGCGAACCATGGCATGGGCAGAACCAGCCACCAAACTCACCCGCTTCTCCAAGCGGGATACAACCTAGGTGAGTACAAACACCAACCATCACGATCAGATTTTCACGACCCTCGCCAGCTGAACGCGCCAGATCTGTCGCGTCTTCGCCTTTGCCGTTGCGAGCATCAGGATCGGGCAAGTCTGCAATTGGCACAGCTTTAGCAGCCTCGACCTCAGCCTCTGTTCGGTTTCTGATGAAAACTGGCTTGCCGCGCCATTTAACGCGCAATGACATGCCAGGCTCAATGCTTGAAATATCAACTTCGATACTTGCAAGTGCTAGAGAGGCCGCATCGGGGTTCATCTGGTCGATAAGTGGCCATGCAACAGCTGCAGCGCCAACGGCACCGAAAGCACCAGTGGTGACATAAAGGAAGTCGCGACGGGTTGGGTCTTCGTATTCTGATTCAGACAAAGCAATGCCCTCGTGTTTAACCGGTTTGATTCTCCCAGCATACACTGAGAAGCTACAACCTGACTATTAAAACATGTAACGCACTAGAAATTAGACCTATAGCTTATATCTAGCGCATCAAATTGCGATCTTTTAATCGTGGTTTGATGCGTTTGTCCAGCCCGTGCGTGCCAACCGTATTAAAAAACATATAAGAATTCCACTAAAGCATGAAGCATTGTTCACAACCCAAGTGTTTTCGCGGGTGTCGCTGATCTGCTGGCAGGGGAAAAACGTCGCGTTATTTATGATGTAAAATGGGCCTTTGCCGGTACCCCATAGAGAAAGCCACCAGACTGGCGCTCCCATAGTTTTGCGTATCGGCCCTCTGCTTTCAGCAGTTCGTCATGGCTGCCGTCTTCCACGATGCGCCCTTCATCCATAACGATCAGCCGATCCATAGACGCAATGGTCGATAAACGGTGTGCAATCGCGATCACCGTTTTGCCCTTCATTAAATCATAAAGTTGTTCTTGGATCGCGGCCTCGACACCAGAATCAAGCGCGGATGTGGCCTCATCCAACACCAGCAAAGGCGCATCTTTCAAAAGCACACGGGCAATGGCAATGCGCTGACGCTGGCCACCAGACAGATTCACCCCGCGCTCACCCACCAGCGCATCAAGGCCACGATTGCCATTCACATCTTCCAATTCTGGAATAAACGCCCATGCCTTCGCTTGTTCAGCGGCTCTAATAATCTGCTCATCTGTCGCCCCCTCAAGCCCATAGGCGATATTCTCGCGGATTGTTCGATGAAGCAGCGATGTATCTTGGCTGACCATCCCGATTTGCGAACGAAGGCTTTCTTGTGTCACTTTGGAAATATCTTGGCCGTCGATTTTAATGGCGCCGCCTTCAACATCATAAAGCCGCAGTAAAAGATTGACGAGCGTGGATTTTCCAGCGCCAGATGGGCCAACCACACCGATTTTTTCGCCCGGCTGAATTGCTAAGGATAATTCCTCAATCACGTTTTTTGTTTTGCCGTAATGGAATTTCACCTTGTTAAACTCGATGCCGCTCTTGTTGATGGTCAATGCGCCAGCGTCGGGCATATCGCGCACAACACGGGTGAGCGCCATGGTCGCAATGCCATCTTGTACTGTGCCCACATTTTCAAAAATCCCCGCCATCTCCCACAAAATCCAATGTGACATGCCGTGCAGGCGCAACACCAAGCCCATGGCAAGAGCCACATCACCGATGGCAACTGCCTCAACACGCCACGCCCAAATTGATGAGGCAGCTATGGCGAAAAAGGCTGTGTTATTTAATAAAGCCAGCGAAACATTCAGCCATGTCACCTGTCGCATTTGTTCATAAACGGTGCCTAAAAAGCCGCTCATGCTTCTTTTGGCGAACCTTTCTTCGCGTTCGGCATAGGAAAATAGCTTCACAGTTTGAATATTCGAATAAGCATCAACAATATGACCGGTCATAACCGATCTTGCATCGGCCTGTCGTTTGGAAATATCCCGCAGTTTTGGAATGAAAGTGCGCAGTAAAATTGCATAGCCGATAAACCAGCCGATAAACGGCAATGTCAAGCGCCAGTCCGCATTGGCCACCACCACTAATGCACCGAAGAAATAAACACCGACAAAGACAAAAACATCGCTAACCTTTGTTACCACTTCACGTACGGCAAGTGATGTTTGCATAAGCTTATTGGCAATGCGTCCGGCAAAATCATTTTGATAAAACGACATGCTTTGGCGCAACAAATAACGATGCCCGCGCCAGCGGATGCCCATGGGGAAATTGCCCACCACTCCTTGATGGAATACAAGCTCCCAAATAAATTGGGTCAGCGGTAAAATGCCAAGGAGCACCACCGTCATTATCACAAGAGTGTCGCCGTTTTCTGCAAAAAAAGTTGCTCTATCAGCTTTGGATAAAAGGGTCACAAGATCACCCATGAAAGTGAAAATTGTGACTTCCAAAATAGCCACGAGCGCACTTAATAAAGAAACCAGCACTAATAAGGGCCAAAGGGGCTTTGAATAAAACCAGCAAAATGCCAAAAAGCCCTCAGGTGGCGTTTCTATGCTGTCGTCTTTGTAAGGATCGTTCAAGCCTTCAAAGAATTCCATCAATCGGTTGGGCTTCATATCTTCTAGCTTTTTCTATAAGAGTGCTGCTTCATTCCATGGATAGTCAGGCAATATTGTGACATCACTTGCACCGCTACGCTATAACCCACCTGCGGGCGAAATATCCATCATATATCATGATGATGACATTCTTGTGCTTGATAAACCAAGCGGGCTCTTGAGCGTGCCTGGCAAAAGCGACGCGCATAAAGACTGCCTTGAAAGCCGCATTCAAGCTGATTTTCCAACAGCCCGCATTGTCCACCGCCTCGATATGGATACATCAGGCCTGATTATCATGGCGCTTAATAGTGACGCTCATCGTCATCTTGGATTGCAATTTGAACGTCGTTATATTGATAAAACATATGTCGCTCGTGTGTGGGGACTCATTGCAGATGAAAGCGGTATCATCGACTTACCTTTACGCTGTGACTGGCCAAACCGACCGCGCCAAATGGTCGACTTTGATGAGGGGCGCTCTGCCTTGACTGAATGGGAAGCTGTGGCGCGAGATGACATATCAACACGCGTGACGCTTTACCCTAAGACCGGACGCTCGCATCAATTGCGCGTCCATATGCTAGAATTGGGGCATCCGATTTTAGGCGACAACCTTTATGCTCATGAAGAGGCGCTAGCGGCTTCTTCACGGCTGTGTCTACATGCCCAAAAAGTTGACCTATACCATCCAACCGGTGGTGCAAGATTATCCTTTGAAGTGGAGTGCCCTTTTTGACAGCCGCCCAACAACCTTCATCAATTTCGATAGCCCTTTATCAGCCAGACATCCCACAAAACACCGGCACTATTCTGCGGCTTGGTGCATGCCTTGGCGTGAAGGTGCACATCATTGAACCGACTGGTTTTGCGCTCTCGGATACGGGACTGAAGCGCGCTGGCATGGATTATCTTGAGCGCGCGGCCATGCAGCGCCATCGCTCATGGGATGCCTTTGAAGAATGGCGTGAGGAGGAAGGGCGTCGGCTTGTGCTTTTGACGACAAAAACCGATCAGCCTTATCTTTCATTCGATTTTAAAGCGGATGATATTTTGCTCTTTGGCCGTGAATCTTCCGGGGTTCCCGATGATGTTCATGACAAAGCGGATCATCGACTAACGATTCCGATGGTGGAGGAACTGCGCTCAATTAATCTTGCTTGCTCCGCTGCTATGGTCACAGGGGAGGCCCTGCGACAGTTAGGGTGAGGCCGAGCTCTTTAAAGATGATCCTTCGAATGCGAAGATGTGAAAAATTGCTGTCTATCACCGAGATATGAAAGTGATACAGTCTGGTATGCTTTCATGCGGCGCTATCATAAGATAGGTGTGAATGAGGGGGAGATGAATGACGCAAAAGCCGGATGTGCCGCGCCTTGCAATCAAGCGCGCCTCAAATAGGGTTATGAATCTTGGCGCCTTGGCAACGCAAGCAGCCGCCCGCAAACCCGCGTATCCAGCCCTTATCTGGGGTGAAGATCAGCGCAACTGGGCAGATTTTAACGCGCGCGCTAATGCAATAGCCTTGCATCTTTCAAATCTTGGTATCGAGCGTGGCGACAGGGTCATGATTCATTCACCTAATTGCGCCCAGATGCTGGAAGCAATGATTGGCGTTTTAAAGGCAGGTGCTGTTATGGTGCCAACCAATTTTCGTCTTGCGCCGGACGATATCGCAGACATGGCGCATCGTACCAAAATTAAGATGATCATCGCGCATGCTGACTTTCCGGAGCATGTTCAGCGGGTGCAGGAGGCGGCTCCAACATGTAAAAACCGTATTCTTATTGATGGAGATGGAGAAGACAGTTTTGATAACGTTGTTGCTCGGCTGATCGGCACTCCTTTTGTAGATGTGGATGTGGATTACGACGATCCTTGTTGGTTTTTCTTTACATCGGGGACAACAGGAAAACCAAAAATCGCAACACTGACCCATGGTCAAATGAGTTTCATCACTGTCAATCATGTGGCCGATTTAATGCCCGGACTGGGGGACGAGGATGTGTCTATTGCGGTCGCTCCTTTATCCCACGGTGCAGGGGCGCATTTTTTTCCGAATGTTGCGCGTTGCGTGCCAACGGTATTGACCACAGCATCCGGTTTTGATCCCGTTGAGATATGGGGATTGATCGAAAAACATCGCGTCACGAATATGTTTACCGTCCCCACTATCGTGAAGCGACTGACGGAAGATCCGTGCGTTGATGACTATGATCATTCCTCGCTCAAACATGTCGTCTATGCAGGTGCTCCGATGTATCGTGAAGACCAAAAGCATGCCCTGTCGAAAATAGGCAATGTGCTGGTGCAATATTTCGGGCTTGGTGAGGTCACGGGCTGCATTACCGTTTTGCCGGCGCATGAGCATAGCCTTGATGATGACAAAATGCCGATCGGCAGTTGTGGATTTGCGCGCACGGGCATTGATATAGCCATTCTCGATGATAAAGGGGTGCGGCTTGTGGCCGGCCAAACAGGTAATATTTGTGTCGGCGGGGTTGGTGTTTTTGCGGGTTATTTTGAAAATGAGGTCGCGAATCAAGAAAGCTTCATCGATGGTTGGTTCATCACGGGCGATCTTGGCCATCTCGATGAGCGGGGGTATCTTTATATAACCGGACGCAAATCTGATATGTATATTTCAGGTGGGTCTAATGTTTATCCGCGTGAGGCGGAAGAAAAGCTGCTTGAACATCCAGCCATTGCTGAAATTGCAATTGTCGGAGTGCCAGACAAGGAGTGGGGCGAGGTAGGTGTTGCTATTGTAACGCTGAACGAGGCTATGGATATTGATGTGGACGCATTGAAAACATGGATGCAGGATAAAATCACCCGTTACAAACAACCGCGCGATTTTTATATCTGGGATGAAATGCCAAAATCCGGCTATGGCAAAATCGAGAAAAAACGTATTTTGGCAATCCTTAAGCAACAAGGGTTGATTGAGGATGTCTGATTATCGCCCCCATCCTGGCCCACTGCACCCCGTGCGCCGGTTCCATAGCGTGCCAGAAAAGCCTGTGCATATACGCGCACAGCTTGCCGCTGGTCGCTCACTCCATAATGAGGTGGGTGAAGTGTTGAAGGCCTGCGACTTGAAGAGTGCCAGCATGACATTCATCGGCGGGGGCTTGTCTGCGTTGAAATTCACAACAGGCGATATCGAAGCGCGGGCGGACAGCAATAAGCAGGCTAATTTCACATATATCCGCGATTGGAAAAATTGTGCGATTGCTTATGGTGCTGCAACGGCTGGCTTAAGCGTTGAAGGGATGCTCATGCTTCATGCTCATGTGGTTTTTACGGATGTTTCAGGTGAGCAATTCGGGGGACATTTGTTTCCAGAAAGCTGCATGATCAGCCATCCCATCATTGTACATATTGTCGGTCACCCCAATGCTGCGATCCAACAATTTTATGACGATGAGACCACGCACACTGTTTTCAATCCTGTGACCAAGGCGAATGCCCATGTCTTTTGAACGAGGCAAATATGATCGCGTCTTCTTTGCCCGCTTGCGCGCGGATGAAGATTTAGTAACAGGCATTGAAGCGCTCTGCCGTGAGGCTGGTTTTGGTCATGCAGTCATTCGTGGCAGCCTCGGCAGTGTCAACTATGCAACTTTCAAAGTGGGTGAGCAGATCATTCATGTGCCGCATATGGGTTTAGAGATCACAGCCCTTTATGGCGAAATACGCGAAGGCAAAGCCAATTTAACCGGTTCCGTCGTCAATGGTGCAGGAGAGGTTTTTTCTGGTCATTTTGTGTCAGGCAAAAATCCGATATGCGTTACGGCAGAAATAACAGTGGAAGAATGGGTTCCAGAATAAAGGCGCACACCACCCTAGAGAACAAAGCCTAAAATTCATAACCGGGTGGTGGGATATCGTGGGTTTTTTCTTTGGATTTACATAAATCAGCTATGACACAATTGCCGCATTCCGGTTTACGCGCTTTGCAGATATAGCGTCCATGTAAAATGAGCCAGTGATGCGCATGAAACTTGATGTCATCGGGGATAATCCGGTCCATCGCGAGCTCCACATCAAGTGGCGTTTTACCCGGGGCCAGTTTCAATCGGTTGCCGATGCGGAATAAATGCGTATCAACAGCGATGGTGAGTTGACCAAAAGCCATATTCAGGACCACATTCGCTGTCTTGCGACCAACACCGGGCAATGTTTCAAGGGTATCGCGATCTTCGGGTACTTGGCTGCCATGTTCTGCAATCAGCATTTCTGACAGGGCGATGACATTCTTTGCTTTTGCCTTGTAAAGACCGATGGTCTTGACGTGATCGCGCACTTTGTCTTCACCAAGGGCCACCATTTTTTCTGGCGTATCGGCGATCTTGAAAAGCTCTTTCGTCGCCTTATTTACTCCAATGTCGGTTGCTTGTGCTGATAAGACGACAGCCACAAGAAGTGTATATTCATTGACGTGATCCAGCTCCCCTTTTGGTTCGGGATTTTGTTTTTCAAAACGTTTGAAAATGCGGCGCACTTCTTCTTCCGTGTAGATACGGCGAGGCATCCGTTTTTTGCGTGGGGCAGATTTCTTTTTTAAAGAGGGCTTGGCGTTTGGCATGATTTTTCTATACTCAAGAGAGGAACCTCAATAAGTGTAAGCTGCATGAGTGAAGACGAAAAGACCTCAACGGGCGCAGATCATGGTTTTGTGGAAATCTTTTCCGCAACCCTGCGCCCTTATCGCTCGTTATCGCAAAATGGTTTCATCATATTGATGATCCTTTTTGGTGGCACATGCTTTTTGATGGGCTTTTTCTATTTGATAATAGGCGCTTGGCTTGTGTTCGCTTTTCTGGGGCTCGATGTGCTGCTTTTATATGTGGCTTTTCGAATTAATTATCATTCTGCTAAA
Source organism: Hyphomicrobiales bacterium (assembly GCA_039989895.1). Classification (NCBI taxonomy): domain Bacteria; kingdom Pseudomonadati; phylum Pseudomonadota; class Alphaproteobacteria; order Hyphomicrobiales; species Hyphomicrobiales bacterium. The sequence continues at coordinate 189,384 of JBDXGY010000005.1, read as the reverse complement.
GCGTTCGAAGAAATTATCGTGCGACGTGATGCGCTGATCGTGCGACAGGTTTCAGCGCGGGGGAAAATTCAGGAAATGACGTTCAATCCCTTTTGGGCAAAACTCAATATTTCCAAGGATGATGAGGGTGTGGTCACAAAAATATCAATAGCCGCGCGCGGTGAGACTAATGATATTGGGGCGTTTTTGAACCCTGAGGATAAAACGACTTTTGCCAGAGCTTTCGGTGCGGCACTTGTTGAAGCCCGTGCGTAATCGGGGGGTTAGCAAGTTTCGGGTGGTCCTAATCTTTCTTCTTGTTTAGCGTCAAGGAAATGAATGAGAAGAGGCCTTCATGGATCATAAACAAAGCGAACAAACAGATTATGCAGTCGTCCGCTCAGCCATTGAATATTTGAGCGAGCACGCCAAGAATCAGCCGGATCTTGATGCATTGGCAAAAGCGCTGGGGCAGGATCCTTTTGCTTTGCAAAAACTCTTCAAGCGTTGGGCGGGAATTTCGCCAAAATCTTTTCTTCAAGCACTCACTCTGGATCATGCAAAAAATATGTTGCGCGATACCTCAAGCGTTCTAGATACCTCATTGGAGGTAGGTTTTTCCGGACCCAGTCGCTTGCATGATTTATTTGTCACTCATGAGGCCATGAGCCCCGGCACTTATAAAGCGCGCGGTGCCGGTGTGACCATCTCATGGGCCTTCCACCCATGCCCCTTTGGCTTGGCGCTTTTGATGGTGACTGAGCACGGTCTTGCGGGGCTTGCCTTTTGTGATGAGGGTAATGAGGCGGCGTCCTTTGATGATATGGCAGGGCGCTGGCCCAATGCGAACTTTGTCCAAGACAGCATCAAGACCGCGCCCTATATGGCACGCGTTTTCAATCGTGAAGAATGGCAACCGGATCAACCTTTGCGCATTGTTTTTATAGGGACTGATTTTGAAGTCAGGGTCTGGGAGACGCTTTTAAAAATCCCGTTTGGTAAAGCCACAACCTATGGCGACATTGCCCTGCATCTTGATAAACCCAAGGGTGCGGCTCGTGCGGTGGGGACAGCGGTTGGCAAGAATCCCATATCCTTTGTTGTCCCCTGTCACCGGGTGCTGGGGGCGACGGGAAAACTATGCGGATATCATTGGGGATTAACTCGAAAACAAGCCATTTTAGGCTGGGAAACGGGATTAAGTTAGATAACTAACAATAAAATTGCCGATGACTGGTCGGCAAAATTAATCGAGAATTTCCACGCTTTGAAGGCTGGTATCATCGGCTAATGTGTAAATCATTGGCACGCCGGTTTCTATTTCCTTGGCGATAATTTCTTCTGGGGTAAGTCCTTCCATCGCCATGACGAGTGCGCGCAAAGAATTTCCGTGAGCTGCGACAAGAACGGTTTTGCCACCCATTACTTGCGGCAGAACATCATGCATAAAATAAGGCCAAACCCGAGCGCCGGTATCTCTTAAACTTTCGCCTTCATCACCAGGGGGCGGAACATCATAGGATCGACGCCAGATGTGAACCTGTTCTTTGCCCCATTTTTCGCGAGCATCATCTTTATTGAGGCCAGCAAGATCACCGTAGTTTCTTTCATTCAGCGCCTGATTGCGAATTGTCTCCAGATCAGGCTGACCAATTTCATCCAAGATCAACTGGCAGGTCTTTTGTGCACGTTGCAGAACTGATGTGAACGCCAGATCAAAGCTGATCCCTTTAGCTTTCAGTTTGCGCCCGCCTTCAATGGCTTCTTCGACACCTTTTTCGGTGAGGTCTGGATCTTTCCAGCCTGTGAATAGGTTTTTCAGGTTCCACTCACTTTGACCGTGACGAACAAGAACAAGAGTATGAGACATGCGGGGGCTCCATTAAACGTCTTTAGGAAGACCGAGAACATCGGCCATTGTGTAAAATCCGGGTTTCTTGCCAAAACCCCAAAGGGCGGCTTTCACGGCACCACGCGCGAAAATAGCGCGATCTTCCGCAATGTGTGAAAGCTCAATGCGTTCGCCTTCACCTGCCAAAAGGACAGAATGCGATCCGACGACCGATCCACCGCGCAGGGTTGCAAAGCCGATTGAGCCTTTATCACGTGCACCTGTATGGCCGTCACGTGAACGAACAGAATGATCATCAAGATCAATGCCTCGACCTTCGGCGGCTGCTTGGCCCAAAAGAAGGGCCGTGCCGGAGGGCGCATCGACTTTATGTTTGTGGTGCATCTCCAAAACTTCAAGATCAAAATCAGCATCGAGCGCCTTGGCCGCTTGGCGCACAAGAACGGCAAGCAGGTTTACACCAAGGCTCATATTGCCAGATTTGATGATAACAGCTTGGCGGCCCGCTGCTTCGATCTTTTCATCGTCCTCGATGCTACAGCCCGTGGTGCCGATCACATGCACAATACCCTTTTGCGCGGCATAATCGGCAAATTCCAGCGTCGCGGCAGGAGCGGTAAAATCAATCACGCCGTCGATATTTGAAAAGGCAGAGGATGCGTCATCCGTGATCGCAACACCCAGTGGTTCTGGCAGACCCGATATTGTTCCTGCGTCTTGTCCAATAACCGGCGAGCCTTCAAGGTCGATAGCGGCACCCAGCACCACACCATCCATCTCGGTGATGGCACGAATAAGCGCTTGACCCATTCGGCCACCAGCACCTACCACCAAAAGTTTCATATCTGCCAATTTAGTCTCATTTCTAGCGCCTCTAGTATCTCATAGAAGACAATTTTCAACTTTGTTCTGCAGCTCGCAACTGTGGAGCAACTTTCCAAAAAGTGGTGTTTGTGACGGGTATTTCTTTGATCACTTCGCCTGTTTCTGAAGAAAAATTAACAGCCTGTAAGAGGCCGTCTTTCTTTATATATCCGACGCAAAGCCTGCCATATTTTGCCACATTGCCTCGCACGGCATCGACCACCAATTTTTCAAAGTCTTTTGTTACAGTATCGCCGACGACCGCGATATCCCATGTTGATGCTGTTCCGCATGCAAGTCCATGGATAAGATCAAGTTTGGCACTGATTTGAACTTCTATCAATGGCTGTTCACTTACTAAAATTCGATTGGCGCTTATCAGGGTTTTGCCATCAATTATGCTTTTCGAAACCGCAATGCAGCTTTGTGAAGCCGCAACATAATTAGCGCATTCAAACGGTTTGTCAGCATTGGCGCTTAACGTCTCCTCGATCGAAACAAAGCCTTCCAGTTTGGAAATTTCGGACAAATCTGCTGCTGCTGCATTGAATGTAAAAAACAGAGCATATGACCAGGAAATTAAAAAAACTCTCAGCATTTATCGTGTCACTTTCGTTAGCTGTCTATGCATATAGCAGCGTCATGGTGCAGAGGGAAGATATGCGCAGGCAATTCGATGTAATTTCAACCTCTAAAGTAGAAGGTCATAAAATTATAGTCGAATTTTAATGCAGATTAAAATCTTTAAAACGCCGTTGCGGTTTGGGTCGCGAGCTTATCGTAAGGAGCACTAACCATCAAAACCTTCGACAATGGTCAATTCGCCATCAGCCACTGCATTTCGAATTTCTTTGGCCATCTGATAATCAGGATCATTGTAGCAGGCGAGGGCCTCTTCAACTGATGGGAATTCAATGACAACATTGCGCGCCCGACAATCGCCTTCTAGCGCGTGAGCTGCCCCACCGCGCACCAAAAATTTAATATCATAGCGTTGGAAAGCATGAGCCGCACCTGCGACATAATCCTTGTAGCGCTCCACATCGCGCACATCCATGCGAGCGATCCAATATCCTTTAGCCATTAGCTTTTCCCGATTTCAAGATAGTGCTGCTTCAATTTCTTCGACAATAGCCGAGGCTGCTGCTCGCCTGTTTTCGGCCTTCAAAATAGGTCTTCCCACAACAAGATAGTCGCTACCATTTTCAATTGCCATGCGCGGGGTCATGATCCGCTTTTGATCATCTGCGGCTGCGTTCGCTGGGCGAATGCCGGGAGTAACAAGGAGCAAGTCAGGACCAGCGGCTGCACGAATGGCGCTTGCTTCTGCTGCTGAACAAATAACGCCTTCGATACCAGTGTCGCGTGCTTGAACGGCGCGTTGAAGAACAAGATCATGGGCACTTTCTTTATAGCCAGCCTCTTGTAAAAGAGTGTCATCAAGATTGGTCATCACGGTGACGGCGAGTAATTTTAAATCACTTGTACCACGCCCCTCCACCGCTGCGCGCATGGCATGGGGATAGGCATGGATTGTCAAAAAGGTACCACCAAGGGCCGCAAGGCTCTCAACACCACTTTTAACGGTATTGTCGATATCGAGTAGTTTTAGGTCGATGAACACCTGTTTGCCAGCATCTTTCAGTTCTGAAATCAGATCAAAACCACCAGCATAAAGAATTTGAAAGCCAACTTTATAAAAACTGACCGCATCACCTAGGTCTGCCACCACGTCACGGGCGTCGCTCAAACTTGGCACATCAAGCGGGACGATTAAACGATCTTTGGGAGAGGGATTTTTAACATCGAAGTCAGTCATAGGGCGAACGCCAAGCTAGTGAATATTATGGCCGTGGAACGGCTTTAATACGTTGGATTGTGAATAGGAGTTCATCAAGGCCTTTATCCATCAAAGAGACCAAGTGTGGATCTTTTAATTTACCATCCGCATCAAAGGCTGTTTCCCCCTCACCGACGGATAGTTGCGGTGTGATGATCTCAGCGCCTACATTCATGAGTATCGCGCGTAGATGATAAAGACCGCGCAAGCCTCCAGTCTTCCCGGGCGAGCAGGATGAGATGAAACACATCTTGTCCTTATACGGCCCGAAACTGTTGCTGCTACTGACACCTGATACACTGACCCAATCGAGTGTATTCTTCATGAGGGGTGTAACGGATGCATTATATTCTGGTGAGACAAAAACAAATCCATCACTTTGTTCAAAAAGTTTAGCCAGTGCGATGGCCTTTTCAGGCACTTCTAAGTCTTCATTAAAGATGGGAAGCTGATAATTTTTGGCACAAACATGAGTGACCTCGGCTCCAAGCTCAATAAGGGCGTTCGTCAATGCATCAGCAAGTTTGATGTTAAACGAGCCATCACGCATAGAACCGGCGAAAACGAGAATTTTTGCAGACATTATTATCTCCACGACTTCTAATAATAAGATACTTATCTATGGATATAGCCGATTATTTGCTTAAGGGTAGACTTTATTGCTGAGGAACTAAGATATTCTTCGGTAAACAAATACTCTCGCTGGCGGAATATTTCGTAAAATCCAGGATGATTTAGTCAGAGATACAGCGACCGGATTTTCAACAGGCGTGGTGAATCCATATGAAAACTGGATGAAGGGCGCACCAGATTCAAGATGCGTAAGGCTTTGCTGTAAAAGCCCTTCACGGTCCTCTTTTGGTCTGGTGAGAAGAGGCAGGCTTGAAACGATTGCAGCAAATTTCGGTACATCACCTAACCCCCCCTGCAAGGTTTTGCTAAGCGCATAGGCGTCGCCCTGTATCACGCGAATGTCTGGGAATTGGCTTCCTATAAGTTCAAAAAACTCAGTGTTATATTCAAGCGCGATCAATCTCTCAGGTGCAACGCCATGTTTTAGAAGGGCGCGGGTGACAGACCCCGTTCCGGGGCCAATTTCAAGCACGGGTAAGTCGTTGTCCAATGGCACCAAGGAGGCCATTTTATTTGCGAGCCCACTGCCAGAAGGCGCGATAGCACCGGTCGTCATGGGAGCGCCGGCCCAATTCTTGATGAAGCTGGTATTGGCGCTTAATCGTTCCAAAACAGTTCTAGCTTTATGCGCCATGTGTAAACTACTTCCCGCCGTAATAAGCGTTAGGCTTCGTTCGAATTAGTAAAGAAATCTTTCATGCGTGTGAAAAAGCCTGATGATTCAGGGCTATTTTTCTCGGATGATTCTTGTTCAAATTCTTCAAGCAATTCTCGCTGGCGGCGGCTGAGGTTTTGCGGAGTCTCAATCAAAACCTGAATATACATATCGCCATGTTGGCTGGATCTTAAAACCGGCATGCCTTTATTTTTTAATCTGAATTGCTTACCACTTTGTGTGCCCTCAGGAATTTTGACCCGCGTTTTGGCGCCTTCCACTGTTGCAACTTCAAATTGACCTCCGAGGGCTGCTGTGGTCATGGATATAGGCACCCGACAGAATATATCTGCTCCTTCACGCTGAAAGAATTCATGAGGGATGATCGAGATGAAAATATAAAGATCACCCGACGCATTGCCCATCATGCCAGCTTCGCCTTCACCTGCTAGCCGGATGCGCGTGCCATCTTCGATGCCTGCTGGAACATTGACAGAGAGCGTGCGCTCTTGCGCAACACGGCCGTTCCCACTGCATGAGGCGCAAGGATCAGTAATAACCTCACCGCGTCCTTGGCAATTTGGGCATGTTCGCTCAACTGAGAAAAATCCTTGGCTGACGCGCACTCGACCCGCCCCACCACATGTTGAACAGGCAGATGGGCTTGTGCCCGGTTTTGCACCTGAACCCATGCATTCATCACACTTGATGGAAGAGGGTACAGTGATTTCGGCCTCTTTGCCGTTAAAAGCTTCTTCCAGCGTGACTTCCATATTGAAGCGCAGGTCTGAACCACGGTTTGCGTTGCGCTCTCCGCCACGTCTGCCGCCCATAACATCACCGAAGAATTCTTCGAAAATATCAGACATTGATCCGCCGAAGTCACCAGAAAATCCGCCTTGACCACCACCGCCGCCGCTATTGGTGAAGGCTTCATGGCCATAGCGGTCATAGGCTGCCCGCTTTTGCGGGTCTTTCAGTGTTTCATAAGCTGTATTGAGCTCTTTAAACTTTGCTTCAGCCTCATCATCGCCTGGATTACGGTCAGGATGATATTGCATCGCACGTTTTCTAAAGGCACTTTTCAGTGTCTTCTCATCTGCGTCGTTGGAAACGCCTAGTGTTTCATAAAAATCGGCTTCTGCCATTTGCATTGTCTCTCAGAATAATCTTTAACAAACAATCCCGTCAGACCTCATATTGGCGATGACGTTGTGAATGATTTTAGGGCTCTTATAATGGATGAACTAAAAGCTTTCCATAGGATATATGCTATATATAGGCATAACCTGATGAAAATGATCAGAAGTTTACAAATTGCTAGGTTTCGATGCTAAGTAAGCTGAAAATAACGTAACGCTTGGCGATGAACTCTTATATAATGGTTCAACAGCGATCAGTTGCACGTGGGTTGATATCTTGCGTGCTGTATTACCTAGAAGCAAAGAATAAAAACCCACATTTGCGCCTAAATCGCGGAATGTAAAAGGGCTCGTTTTCTGCAAAGAGAAAATATTCCAAAAGGATGTGTTTTAATTTCACTCATTGTTACATTTTCCTAAAGCTACATTCCTCAAAAAAAAACGGCGATTATAAAATCGCCGTCTGATATTTGTTGAATGATTGAGTGTCAGCTTTGCTTTATTAAGCTGATTTTTTCTCGTCGCCATCGTCAGACACATCTTCAAAGTCGGCATCCAAAACATCGTCGTCACCGTCGGCAGCATCGTCTGCGGCAGCGTCAGCTTCGGCTGCAGCCTGCTGTTCAGCATACATTGCTTCACCTAGTTTCATGCTTGCCTGTGCCAATGTTTCAGACTTCGCCCGCACATCATCGGCATCAATCTCATCACCTTCAACGGCCGTTTTTAGAGCAGCAATAGCATCTTCGATGGCTTGCTTGTCGCTATCGCTCACCTTGTCGCCATATTCCGCTAATGATTTCTCAGAGGAATGAATAAGCGTTTCAGCATTATTGCGTGCGTCAACGGATTCGCGAAGTTTCTTATCGGCGTCAGCATTGGCTTCCGCATCTTTGACCATTTGATCAATGTCATCATCGCTCAAGCCGCCAGATGCCTGAATTTGGATTTGTTGCTCTTTGCCTGTGCCTTTGTCTTTAGCTGACACATTCACAATGCCGTTGGCATCGATATCAAAGGTCACTTCAATTTGCGGCATACCGCGTGGTGCTGGTGGAATGCCAACCAAATCGAACTGGCCGAGGTTTTTGTTGTCGGCCGCCATTTCGCGTTCGCCTTGCGCCACACGAATGGTTACAGCATTTTGATTGTCTTCAGCTGTAGAGAAAGTCTGGGACTTTTTCGTTGGAATTGTTGTGTTGCGGTCGATCAAGCGAGTGAACACGCCGCCCAATGTTTCAATACCAAGCGACAATGGTGTCACATCAAGCAGTAGAACATCTTTAACATCACCCTGAAGGACGCCAGCTTGGATCGCTGCACCCATGGCAACAACTTCATCTGGGTTTACGCCTTTGTTCGGTTCTTTACCAAAGAATTTTTGCACAGCCTCTTGAATTTTAGGCATACGGGTCATGCCGCCAACCAGAACCACTTCGTCAATATCAGCCGCTGTCATGCCGGCATCTTTCAACGCTGATTTGCAAGGCGCTATTGTGCGTTGAACAAAATCATCAACGAGGGATTCGAATTTTGGACGCGTAAGCTTCAATGTAAGGTGTTTAGGACCAGAAGCATCAGCTGTGATGAAGGGCAGGTTGATTTCTGTTTGTGTTGCAGATGAAAGTTCGATTTTTGCTTTTTCAGCCGCTTCTTTCAAACGCTGAAGTGCAAGCTTGTCACCGCGAAGATCGATGCCTTGTTCTTTTTTGAACTCATCAGCTAGATAATCCACAAGGCGCATATCGAAATCTTCACCGCCGAGGAATGTGTCGCCATTGGTGGATTTCACTTCAAACACACCGTCACCGATTTCGAGGACGGACACATCAAATGTACCACCACCCAGATCGTAAACAGCGATTGTTTGGCCGTCTTTTTTATCAAGGCCATAAGCAAGCGCCGCAGCTGTTGGCTCATTGATAATGCGTAACACTTCAAGGCCTGCAATCTTACCAGCGTCTTTCGTTGCTTGACGCTGAGCATCATTGAAGTAAGCAGGAACCGTGATAACAGCCTGTTCAACTGTTTCGCCGAGGAAGCTTTCTGCTGTTTCCTTCATTTTTTGAAGGATCATCGCAGATACTTGTGAGGGAGAATATTGATCGCCATTGGCTTCAACCCATGCATCGCCATTGTCTGCTTTGACAATTTTGAACGGGACAAGCTCTTTATCTTTACCAACTGTCGGGTCTGTGAAGCGACGGCCAATCAGACGTTTGACAGCAAACAATGTGTTTTCCGGATTGGTAACAGCCTGACGTTTGGCGGGTTGACCAACAAGGCGCTCGCCTTCGTCAGAAAAAGCAACCATAGACGGCGTTGTGCGCGCGCCTTCCGCATTTTCAATAACTTTCGGTTCTTTGCCGTCCATGACCGAAACACAAGAATTTGTTGTTCCAAGGTCAATACCAATAACTTTTGCCATCTTATTCAGTCTCCTTAACAAGCAAGCCTGTGTGAACCTTTTTCAAGCGTTCAACAACCCCTTTTAAGGGTCGATTTAAAAAATAAAACCAACTGGCTTCTTTACATATTCAGTCAAGCGGAAGTGGGTAGCTATAATCGACTTAAATTGCAAGCCCGATTTGATAGCTCTGCCCGCTTTATCGGTTGGCACTGTATATAAGTAGGGCTGTCTATTTCTACAAGTCATCGAATAATAAAATATCGCATTAGTCTTAGAAAAAATATTTTTGTGCAAAACGTTCGTAATGAAAGTTTTTTTTGTGTTACTATCTCCGGTTTCGCGCAGATCTGTTACGGATAATGAATGAAGGCAATTCGTTATATACCTGCTTATATTGATCGAAGTGGACAGGAAAAATTGCGCGATGATATTCGCAGCATCATCCAGCGCTCACCGCTCTTTCAACCTATAATGCCGCGCACAGGCAAGCCAATGTCAGTTCGCATGTCGAATTGCGGTTCTTTGGGTTGGGTTAGTGATAAGCAAAAAGGCTATCGCTACCAAGAAAATCATCCTGTAACCAGCAAGCCGTGGCCCGATATTCCGCCCGCGCTGCTTGCTTTGTGGAAGGATGTATCCGGTTATGACCACCTCCCCGAAGCGTGTCTCGTCAATTTTTATGATACAACCGCGAAAATGGGACTTCACCAAGATAATGATGAGCAGAATTTTGATGCGCCTGTTGTTTCTATTTCATTAGGAGACACCTGTCGCTTTCGGGTTGGCGGGACAACCCGTGATGAAAAAACATCCTCATTTAAGCTGCAAAGTGGCGATGTTGTCGTAATGGGTGGTGAGAGCCGACTGTGTTTTCATGGTGTCGATCGCATCTATCCAGGCACCTCAACATTGCTCAAAAATGGTGGTCGGATTAACCTCACTTTACGGCGTGTCACCGCGCCTGAATGACCTGACGTGCCTAATAGCTGTAGCTCGTATGTAGTTACATGCAATATTTCACTGTTCGAAATTCTACTATTGCTTGCAATCCGTTCATATTCCCCCTATAAGCGCGCATCGCTGAGTGGCCCGGCGGTTCTTGCTCATAATGAGAGTAAGGCGGGCATGCCGTGGCTACTCCGAAAGCTTAAACTCAGAACAAAGTGCTTAAAAGCCGGTTTACGGTTTTAAAACAGCGCGAAAAAGGAAAAGCAAAATGCCCAAGATGAAGACAAAATCAGGCGCAAAGAAGCGCTTTAAGCTGACGGCCTCTGGCAAAGTCAAAGCCGGACAGGCTGGCAAACGCCATGGCATGATTAAACGCTCTAATTCATTCCTTCGCAACGCACGCGGTACGACAGTCTTGTCGGAACCCGATGCACGTATTGTGAAGAAATTTTTGCCCAACGGCTAAGAGAACAGATTTTCAGGAGAGTTAAATCATGGCACGTGTAAAACGCGGTGTAACCGCTCATGCTAAACATAAAAAAGTTTTAAAGGCCGCTAAAGGCTATTACGGCGCTCGTTCGCGCACTATTCGCATTGCCAAACAGGCAGTGGAAAAAGCAGCGCAATACGCTTATCGCGACCGGAAAGTCAGAAAGCGTCAATTCCGCGCTTTGTGGATCCAGCGTATCAATGCGGCTGTGCGTCTGCACACCGATGGCGAAATGACATATGGTCGCTTCATGAATGGTCTAACAAAGGCCAATATTGAGGTGGATCGCAAAGTATTGTCAGATCTTGCAATCACTCAACCAGATGCTTTCAAAGGCTTGATCGAACAGGCCCAAGCGGCTTTGGCGGCTTAAAGCACTCAAGGTTTTAGAATTGAAAAACCCGCGTATGGCTTGCCTGACGCGGGTTTTTCATATCTTACTTTAATTTAAGAACGGCTATAGACCTTCTTCTGTGATCTGATAAAAAACGGGCGACGTTATACCCAAGGATTTTCTATGTCTGAGCTACTTTCTCTTGAGAACGATATCACCGCGCAAATTAACAATGCCTCTGATGAGCCGACGCTTGAAGAAATTCGTGTAGGCGCGATTGGTAAAAAAGGCACAATATCTGAGAAGATGAAGACGCTTGGCAAAATGACGCCAGAAGAGCGGCAAGAAATGGGACCATTGCTGAATGGTCTTAAAGTGCGAGTGACTGAAGCCATTGCTGAGCGCCGTGACGTTTTGAAAGAAGCAGCCCTCGACGCGCGCCTTGCCAGTGAGGCCGTGGACATTACATTGCCCGCTCGCATGGACACTTTGAGCGAGGGCAAAATTCATCCCGTCACGCAAGTGATTGATGAGATCACAGCGATTTTCTCAGGCATGGGTTTTGGTGTCGCCGATGGTCCGGACATTGAAACCGACTATTATAATTTCACGGCATTGAATTTCCCAGAAGGTCATCCGGCGCGCGAGATGCACGACACTTTTTTCTTGAAAGAAAAAGCAGATGGCGAGCGTCTTGTTTTGCGCACCCACACATCACCAGTTCAAATCCGCACGATGGAAAAAACCGAACCACCCATCCGCGTGATCATTCCAGGGCGCACCTATCGTCAGGATTCAGACCAAACTCACACGCCGATGTTTCATCAGGTAGAGGGGCTGGTGCTTGGTGAAGATATCCATATGGGTCATTTGAAATGGACATTGGAAGAATTTTGTAAAGCCTTCTTTGAAGTGCCAAGCGTGAAGCTGCGTTTTCGCCCTAGCTTTTTTCCGTTTACGGAGCCTTCAATGGAAGTTGATGTCGGCTGCACCTTCGGCGATGGCGAAGTGAAAATCGGCGAGGGTGATGACTGGATGGAAATTCTCGGCTCCGGCATGGTGCATCCCAATGTGCTGAAACATGGCGGCATTGATAGCGATAAATACTCCGGCTTTGCTTTTGGTGTGGGCATTGATCGTCTCGCGATGTTGAAATACGGCGCGCCCGATTTGCGGGCCTTTTTTGATGCCGATGCCCGCTGGATTAAACATTACGGTTTTAGGCCGATTGATATCCCAAGTTTGGTTGGGGGGCTTTCAAGCTGATGTTATCGATGGAAACCATCTTCGCGTATGTGGCAACGGTGCTTGTGCTGATGTCCACGCCTGGCCCCAGCCATTTGCTTATGCTGTCGAATTCGGCCAGCCATACGTTTAAACGGGCAACGATGACAGCTTTTGGTGATTTATCCGCCAATGCCTTGCAGATTACGGCAGCTGGTGCAGGTCTTGCGGCAGCATTGTTGGCATCACAGACAATATTCAACGTGATCAAATGGATAGGTGTTGCTTATCTTGTTTGGATGGGTCTGCGATTAATTTTGAATGCGGGGCGGATGAGCAATCAACAAGCCGCACAAAAAGCGAGCCTCAAAGTTTTATATATGCAAGGGTTTTTAACGTCGGCAGCAAACCCGAAGGCCGTTGTGTTTTTTGCAGCCCTGTTTCCGCAATTTATTGATCCTGCGTTTCCTGTGTGGCCGCAAATTGCAGCGCTGGGTGCGCTTTATATTTTAATTGATGGCACATTTTTGATGACCTATGGATTACTTGCTGACCGCTTAACCAAGCGTTTTGCCAGTGGCTCCAAAATTTGGCTCGATCGTGTGTCAGGTGGGTTCCTCATTGTCAGCGCAATTTTGCTTGGTCTTAAAAGCGTGCAAGGTCGATAGAGATAATAAGGATGCTTTCTCCAAAAAGGCGATTGGACGACGCGTCGATGATATACAATAGAAGAGAAAAGACATGAAATTCACCCTTTCCTGGCTCCGCGATTATCTTGACTTCGACGACACGCTTGATGCTGTGCTTGAACAACTGACCTTAATCGGCCTTGAGGTCGAGGGCGTTGAAGATCCTGCGCAAAAGCTTGAAGCTTTTAAGATCGCTGAAGTGATATCCGCCGAACAACACCCTGACGCCGACCGTCTTCGCGTGTTGTCTGTCAACAATGGTGGAGCAGAACCTATCCAAGTGGTTTGTGGCGCACCTAATGCCCGTGCAGGCATGAAAGGCGTATTGGGGTTGCCCGGTGATTATGTTCCTGGCCTTGATATCACTTTGTCTGTTGGCAAAATTCGCGGCGTGGAATCCTGCGGCATGATGTGTTCAGGCAGCGAGCTTGAAACATCGGAAGATCACGATGGTATTCTTGATTTGCCAGATGATGCGCCAGTGGGAACGCCTTATGCGGTTTATGCTGGCATGGATGATCCGGTGATTGAAATCGGTGTAACACCAAACCGACCTGATGTTTTGGGCGTTTATGGCATCGCGCGTGATTTAGCGGCGACCGGTCTTGGTAAGCTCAAAAATAAAACTACAGCACCTGTGCGTGGTAATGGTCCATGTCCAGTGAGCGTTGACATTCAAATTCCAGAATTTTGTCCAGCCTTTGGTTTGCGTCTTGTGCGTGGTGTCAAAAATAGCCCTTCACCTGAATGGATGCAAAAACGTTTGAATGCCATCGGCTTGCGTCCGATTAATGCGCTTGTTGATATCACCAATTATATGACATTCGACCGCGGACGCCCTTTGCATGTGTTTGATGCGGCAAAGGTCAGCGGCAATCTGGTGATCCGTCGTGCAAAGGCTGGCGAAGAAATTGCAGCGCTGAACGACAAGACTTATAAGCTTGATGAAACCATGGGCGTGATCGCCGATGATGCGGGTGTTGAATCTTTGGCAGGCATTATCGGGGTCACACGCTCTGGGTCACAAGCGGAGACAGTGGATGTTCTTATTGAATCCGCCCTATGGCATCCGCTGCAAGTCGCACAGGCAGGACGTAAACTTGGATTGAGTACAGATGCGCGCTATCGTTTTGAGCGCGGCGTTGATCCCAATTTCATGGTCTCTGGCCTCGAAGAAGCGACCCAATTTGTGCTGGATATTTGTGGTGGTGAAGCAAGCGATATACATATTGCGGGCGCCATCCCAGACGTGGACAAGATTATTGATTTCCCAACAACCGAGGTAAAACGTCTTGGCGGAATCGACCCCGAACCGCGTGAGATTAAAGCCATTTTGGAGCTTTTGGGATTTTGGGTAACCGGTCACGCGCCAAACTTTAAAGTCGCCGTGCCAAGCTATCGTCCTGATATTTTCGGCAAAGCTGATTTGGTAGAAGAGGTGGTGCGTATTTTTGGCATCAATGATGTTCCTTCAACACCACTGCCGCCAATGCCCGACCTTGGTGCGGGCAAGCTAACGCTCTCGCAAATGCGCAACCGTCGCTCCAAACGTCTGCTTGCTTCACGTGGTATGATGGAAGCGGTGACATGGTCGTTTGTTTCAAAAACAGAAGCTGAGGCTTTTGGTGGCGGGCAAGAAGAGTTGAAATTGGCAAATCCGATTTCCAGCGATCTTTCTGATATGCGGCCAAGCCTTCTGCCTGGCCTTTTGCTCGCTTCGCAACGCAATGCAGACCGTGGAACAGGTGATGTTGCTTTGTTTGAGGTGGGCCAAGTTTTCCATGGTGATCAGCCCGATGATCAAAATGATTGCGCTTCTGGAATTCGCCGTGGCTTAGCCAGTACACGTGCCAATGGTCGCCACTGGTCAGGAACAGCGCAAACAGTATCTGTGTTTGATGCTAAAGAAGATGCGCTAAGCTTGTTGTCTGGTCTTGGCACTAACGTCGATAATCTACAAATTGTCGCGGGCGGGCCAGACCATTTCCACCCTGGTCGTTCCGGCACAATTCAACAAGGGCCGAAAAATATTATCGGCCATTTTGGAGAGTTTCATCCACGCGTTTTGGATAAGCTTGACGTAGAAGGCGCTCTTGTTGGTTTTGAAATTGATCTCAAAGCATTGCCGGCCCCGCGCGTTAAACCGACAAAGACAAAAGGGGCTATGCGTGCGTCTGATCTTCAGCCGCTGCACCGTGATTTCGCTTTTGTTGTGAGCAAGGATGTTAGTGCTGATAAGCTTTTGCGGGCAGCCAAAGGTGCCGATAAGAAGTTGATTACGAAGGTCACCTTGTTTGATGTATTTGAGGGTGATGCCCTTGGTGCAGACAAAAAGTCATTAGCTATCGATGTTACTCTTCAGCCTGATGTGAAAACAATGACAGATGAAGAAATTGAGGCTGTAGCGACCAAGATTGTTCTATCAGTTGAAAAAGCGACAGGTGGCGCCTTGAGAGGGTAAGCCTTGATTGCACGCTTTATTGGGATGTTACCTTAGACTTACTTTGCCTTTGTGAAGCACCAAATGCCATTTGTGTGCTAGATAGTTCAGCGCGTGTGGCATAGCCATCACCATCGCTATCAACCCGTGACCATGCTATTGAATAAAGTCGGAAGGTTTTAACGCGCTTTGCATTGCGATGACCAGATTTAGCGAGAAGGTTGATGAATTGTTTGAATTCTTTAAAGGATAATGCCGCGCTTTGATCCGTGTCCGCCAAAATAAAAATTTGCCCACGTGTGCTCTGTGCAAAAGCTGATGCAGGTACAACAATGCTTAAAGCTAAGAGAATGGCGATAATGCGGTTCACTGTTTTATTCCTAGTTTCGTCTGTCTAGTACATAATGCCTATATGTCACACAGGCTAGTTAAAGAAACATCACGATCTCTCACATTTTCGCGTTTTCGTCATGGAAACGCCAAAATAATATAAGCTCAGCATCAATAAGACCATGATAATGGCCTGAATATGTCCGTATTCAATGGATAGCAGCGGATCTATATTCTGTGATTGTCCATCACAGTTAGCATTGGTAAGATGAGAACCCATATATATCAGGATTCACATGCCTCAGTTGCCTATTCAATTTGATAACAGTTATGCGAAATTGCCGGACATATTTTATGTAAAGCAATTGCCGCAACCTGTTGCTGCTCCTCATTTGATAAAGCTCAATGAAGAGCTCGCGGCACTTCTTGGTGTAGATTTGGATTTTTTGAGCACACCTGATGGGCTGGCAATGCTGAGTGGCAATCAAATGCCACAGGGCGCCTCACCATTGGCAATGGCTTATGCGGGCCATCAATTTGGCCATTTTGTCCCACAATTGGGCGATGGCCGAGCCAATCTGCTTGGTGAAGTTATCGGCTGCGATGGAATACGCCGTGACATCCAACTCAAAGGGGCGGGGCAAACACCTTTTTCACGTATGGGTGACGGTCGCGCGGCACTTGGTCCGATTTTGCGCGAGTATATCGTCAGCGAAGCCATGCATACACTTGGTGTGCCAACAACACGGGCACTTGCCGCCGTCACAACTGGCGAGCAGGTCGCGCGCGAGACATTTTTGCCCGGCGCCATCCTGACACGTGTGGCCCAAAGCCATATACGGGTAGGCACATTTCAATATTTTGCCGCACGGCAAGATAAGGAAGCATTGAAAATACTGGCAGATCATGTGATTGAGCGCCACTATCCTGAAGCGGCAAAAGCCCATGAGCCTTATGTTGATCTCATCACTGCCGTCCTTACAAGGCAAGCCAGTCTTATTGCCAAATGGATGTCACTTGGCTTCATCCATGGTGTGATGAACACGGATAATATGTCCATTGCTGGGGAAACAATTGATTACGGTCCTTGTGCTTTTATGGATGTTTATCATCCTAAAACCGTGTTCAGCTCGGTCGATCAGATGGGACGCTATGCCTTCGGCAATCAGCCAGGGATTGCCCATTGGAATTTGGTTCAATTTGCTCAGTGCTTGCTGCCTCTTTTGGATGAGGTGAGCGATAAGGCGATTGCAAAAGCACAAGAAGCGATCAATCAATTTCCAGGAAAGTTTGAAGCCGCACTTGGCGATGAACTGAGAAAGAAAATAGGCCTTGCAAAATCGCAGGACAATGATCTTGCATTAGCGCAGGATTTATTGGATTTGATGGCAGAAAATGAAGCCGACTTTACACTCTCATTCAGTTCTCTTTCGCGCTATGTGGATACAAGCGATGGTGATAATCCTCACTTCAAAAAACCTGCCGCCTTTGAAGAATGGGTGGTGAGATGGCGGGCGCGGTTGAATGAAGAAAATATAAGCGGGCCTGAGATGGTAGATCGGCTTCGCGCTGCAAACCCAGTTATTATTCCAAGAAATCATCTCGTTGAAGAAGCCATTCGTGCGGCAGAAGATAATCAGGATTTCACAGTATTTGAGGCGCTAACAGAAGCCATGAGCCATCCTTTTGATGAAAAATTTGAAGATACAAACTATGCTCTGCCACCTCGCGCAGAACAGATTGTCCACCGTACATTTTGTGGGACTTAAGGCCGACAGAAAAAATAGTGCATTTTATTTAGGCGTCAAACAACTTGCGCTATTTCATTTAATCTGTTCCGATAAAGCCTCTATTTTCTTCAACGTTTAAGTTCCGGTTGTCATGTCAAAAAATAAAGCCTGTTTTGACGAAATGCTTTCAAACGGAAATCATGTGCGTGCCCCTTATAATGACTATCAAGATTGGCTCGTAACAGAGGACCTTGGTGAGCTGCGCAAAAAATCTGCTGAGGCCGAGAGTTTTTTTCGCCGAACAGGCATAACATTCAATGTCTATGGCAATGATAAAGAAGATGAACGTCTGATCCCTTTTGATGTGGTGCCGCGTATTATCTCTGACAAAGAATGGCGCAAGCTGACCAAAGGAATTGAGCAGCGTGTGCGTGCGATTAATGCTTTTTTGCATGATATTTATCACCGTCAGGAAATCTTGCGCTCTGGTCGGGTTCCAGCTGATTTGATCGCGCAAAATGAAGCCTTCCTGCCGGAGATGATTGGAGTATCACCACCAGGGGATGTTTATACGCACATCACGGGAACGGATATCGTGCGCACCGGAGAAGACGATTTTTATGTACTAGAAGATAACGCGCGCACACCTTCGGGCGTTTCCTATATGCTAGAAAACCGAGAAACGATGCTGCAAATGTTTCCGGAACTTTTTTCAAAGGTGAAAGTTCGTGAAGTAAGCGGATATCCAAAATATTTGCGACGATCATTAGCGGCTTGTGCGCCATCTGCCACAACCAACCGTCCTGTTGTTGCGGTCTTAACGCCGGGCATTCATAATTCCGCCTATTTTGAACATTCGTTCCTCGCAGATCAAATGGGGGTTGAACTGGTGGAAGGTCATGACCTGACACTGATTGATGGGCGTATCGCCATGCGCACAACCCGCGGATTTCAGCCTATTGATGTGTTGTATCGTCGCGTGGATGATGATTTTCTCGATCCCTTGACTTTTAATTCCTCGTCAATGCTGGGTGTTCCCGGGATCATGGATGTCTATCGTGCTGGAGGCATCACAATCGCAAATGCGCCAGGTACGGGTATTGCAGATGATAAAGCTATTTATTCCTATGTGCCAGAAATTATAGAGTTTTATACTGGCGAGAAAGCAATTTTGAAAAATGTTCCAACATGGCGCTGTTCAGAAAAAGACAGCCTTGCTTATGTTTTGGAACATCTTGATGAGTTGGTTGTGAAAGAGGTTCATGGGTCTGGCGGATATGGGATGTTGGTTGGTCCGGCTGCGTCGAAAAAAGAAATTGCGGCCTTTCGAGATAAATTAAAATCAAAGCCCAACAATTATATCGCCCAGCCAACATTGTGTCTTTCTACGGTGCCTATTTTAACCAAAAAAGGTCTCGCGCCGCGTCATGTGGACTTGCGTCCTTTCGCGTTAATGGCACCAGATAAAATAAGTATCACACCGGGTGGATTAACGCGTGTTGCCTTGAAACAAGGCTCGCTCGTGGTCAATTCAAGTCAGGGTGGCGGCACAAAAGATACTTGGGTTTTGGAGGAATAGATGCTTGGCAAAAATGCAGGTGGTCTGTTCTGGATGTTCCGTTACTTAGAGCGTAGCGAGAATACGGCGCGTCTTCTACACGCAGGTTTTAGAATGGCCTTGACGAGTGGAGGCTCGTCAGAAGACGAATGGAAATCCATCCTAACAACCGCAGACCAAAACACAGCCTATTGCGAAAAATATGATAACTATGAACCTGCAAAGGTGATTGATTTTCTGCTCCGCGACCGCACCAATCCCTTTAGCGTCTTATCTGTCATACATACAGCAAGAACCAATGCGCGCATGGTGCGAACCAATATCACCGCCGAAGTTTGGGAAGCGACGAATGAATGCTGGATCGTTCTTAATGATCTGTTTTCACGCCCGATAAGCGAGAAAAACTTACCTGAAGTCTTAGGTGTTGTTCGCCAAAAAAGTGCGCTTGTGCGTGGGGCTTTGCACGGCACGATGTTGCGCAATGACAGTTATAATTTTGCTCGTCTGGGAACATTCATTGAACGCGCTGATAATACGGCTCGCATTCTGGATGTGAAATACTATGTATTGCTGCCAAGTATTTCTCACATTGGGTCATCGCTCGATAATGTACAGTGGGAGTCAATCTTACGCTCTGTTTCCGCACTTCGCGCCTTTGGGTGGGTCAACGATGGTGAAATGGGACAAAGAGGTATTGCCGATTTTCTGATTCTAGATCGTCGTTTTCCTCGTTCACTTGCGTTTTGTTCTGAACAGATTTTAGGGAATATGGAGCGGCTTTGTGAGGAGTATGAAGAGGAGAGACCGTCTCTCGCCTTGGCGAAAGCGCATCGGTTCAGTCTCAAGAGAGGCAATATTGACGATGTATTCGATATGGGCCTGCATGAGTTTCTTGAAGGCTTCATTCACGAAAACAATCAGCTCGCGGGACAGATTGAAAAAGACTATCGTTTCTCGGGATAGCGAGAATGGTGATTGTAACTTTAAAACCGGAGGGACATAAAGCGCCATGCATTTGAAGGTTTCTCATACGACGGCCTACCAATATGATAAGCCTGTTGACTATGCGCTGCAGCAACTGCGGATCATGCCCAAGCACTCAACGGGCCAACGGGTTCTCAATTGGGTGACGCAGGTTGAAGGGGGACGAAGCCAAGTTTCCTACATTGACCAGCATCGTAATCATGTTGAACTTGTCAGCTTCGATCCTGAAGTTCGAAATGTTATCATACACTGCGAGGGTGAGGTTGAGGTTACACTCAATGACGGTGTGGTTGGCAAACATGTGGGGCTTGCACCTTTATGGCTGTTTAAACGTCAGACTGAGTTAACGAAAGCCGGATCTGGAATCAGTAAGCTTGCACGACAATTTAAGCAGGTTAATGGATCGGATATTATGCAATTTCATGCACTATCTGCCGCGATTACAGACGTGGTCGATTATCAAATCGGCCAGACTGGTGCGATGACAAGCGCGGAAGAGGCTTTTTGCGGCGGCACTGGGGTGTGTCAGGACCACGCACATATTTTCATCAGTGCAGCACGCTATCTTTCTTATCCAGCGCGCTATGTGAGCGGCTATTTGCTCATGGATGATCGCATAGAACAAGAGGCCGGCCATGCATGGGCTGAGGTGTATCTACAAGATCTTGGCTGGGTTGGCTTTGATGTCTCAAATGGTATTTGTCCCGATGAGCGTTATATTCGGGTGGCAACGGGTTTAGATTATTTTGAAGCAGCACCTGTCTCAGGTATGCGATATGGGCAAAGTAATGAAAACATGATTGTAAGCCTGCAAGTTCAGCAGTAGGTTTGTTGTCGAATCTTCCAAGGAGTGATTAATGACTTACTGTGTGGCTATGAGACTTGATAAGGGTCTTGTCTTTATGTCTGATACACGCACCAATGCAGGTATCGACAATATTTCAAGTTTTAGAAAAATGCATACATGGTCAGTGCCTGGCGAGCGCGTGATTACCGTTATGACTGCGGGAAACCTTGCCACGACACAGGCTGTTGTCAGCGTTCTTGATGAACGTACGAAAGCAGCCAGCGATCGTCATCCCTCGTTACTAGAAGCGCCGAGTATGTTTCAAGTCGCGCGTCATGTGGGCGAAACACTGCGCGAAGTTGTCGAGCAATATAAAGGCGAAGGGCAGGGGCAGTCAGACAGAGTTTTCAATGCAACGATGATCGTTGGTGGCCAGGTAAAAGGGGGTAAGCCGAGACTGTTTCTTGTTTATCCAGAGGGTAATTTTATTGAAGCTTCAGCCGACACTCCCTTTTTCCAGATAGGGGAGACAAAATATGGAAAGCCTATTTTGGTGCGTGCTTATGACCCCACGATGAGCTTTGAAGATGCTGTGAAGCTTACGCTTGTTTCATTCAATTCAACCTTGAAAGCCAATCTGTCTGTCGGTTTGCCTTTTGATTTGCAAGTTTATGAAAAAGACAGCTTGCAGGCTGGGCCGGAGAGCCGCATCCGCGAGAGTGATCCTTACTATCAGGAGGTTTCTGAAGGCTGGGGAGATGCCTTGTCGAGTGCGCTCGATTCCTTGCCAGATTTCAAATTTTAAACATGGGATATGCCCACCCAAAAATGCAACGTACATTTGGCCATGGGCGGCTTGTGTTAAAATCATGTCAAAATAAAACGATGCTGGACCAGCTTTATCAAGAGGGTGCCGCGCGCATTCGTCTGCCCAAAACCTATGATGGGTGCCTTGAAGCTGTGATGATTAACACATCAGGTGGCTTGACGGGTGGCGATGTTATGGCGTGGAACATTGCTGCTGGGCAAAACAGCTGCGGCGTTGTGACGACGCAGGCATGCGAAAAAATTTATAAAAGCACCGGTGATGTGGCGCGTGTGACAACTCAGATCAATGTGGAAGCCGGAGCGCGTCTTGATTGGCTGCCACAGGAAACAATTTTGTTTGAACGCTCCAGCCTGAGCCGTTCTCTTGATGTGTCGCTAAAAGGGGATGCGCGGTTTATGGCTGTGGAAGCTGTGATGTTGGGCCGTGAAGCGATGGGGGAGAAAATTGATAAGACAACGTTCCAAGATCGGTGGCGCATTCGTCGCGATGACAAACTCATCTATGCGGATGATCTGCGCATAGAAGGCGCCATTCCAGCTCTGCAAAAAGCGTCATCTACCTTAAACACCAATGCGGCTTTTGCTTCGTTCATTTATTGTGGTCCAGAAGATCCGGAAATTTTGCAGGGGATCATCAAGAAGCAATTCGATGATGCACAAAATTTAGGCATAGGAATGAGCGCAATGGATGGCAAGATTACGGCGCGATTTTTGGGTCATGATTGTTATGAGTTGAGAAAAGTTTTAATCCCGTTTTTAATGAAGATGCGCTCACAGCTTGGTGCAAGTGTGGCGTTGCCTAAAGTTTGGAATTTATAGATCTGGAATCCTAATGAACCTTACACCTCGTGAAAAAGACAAATTACTGATTGCTATGGCCGCTGAAGTGGCGCGCAAACGCTTGATGCGTGGCGTCAAATTGAATCATCCAGAAGCAATTGCCTTGATTTCTGACTTTGTGGTCGAAGGCGCACGCGATGGCCGCGCGGTGGCTGAGCTTATGGAAGCGGGCGCTCATGTGATTACTCGTGATCAGGTGATGGAAGGGATTGCGGAAATGATCCACGATATTCAAGTCGAAGCGACATTCCCCGACGGGGTAAAGCTTGTCACCGTGCATCAGCCGATCAGGTAAGGAAAGCTTATGCAAGGTGCCGATGCAGTCAATAATCAGATCAATGATCAAGCCAACTGGAACCCGCCTGATATTAATAATCTACTGACCGACGGCGATATTTTTTTAACGCCATTCATCCTGCTGGCTGTTGTTATTTTCTTTATCCGCAAATGGTCAACAAAACCCACAGTGCCGTCGCAAGAGGCGATAGACTTTATTGAAAATGAAAGTGACAACCAAAATGATCCCCGGTGAAATTATAACGGCAAGTGGCGACATCACCTTGAACGATGGGGCGTCAACTCTCACGCTGAAAGTTGCCAATATGGGCGACAGGCCCGTGCAAGTCGGCAGTCATTATCATTTTTATGAAACCAACGAGGCGCTCGATTTTGATCGCGAGGCCGCCAAAGGTATGCGACTTGATATTGCTTCTGGCACGGCGGTGCGTTTTGAACCGGGTCAAGCCCGCGATGTGACGCTGGTGTCACTGTCGGGAGACCGAAAGGTCTTCGGCTTTAATCAAAAAATCATGGGAGACCTCTAATGCCCACCACAATCTCCCGCGCGGCCTATGCCGATATGTTTGGTCCCACAACAGGCGACAAGGTGCGCCTTGCTGACACTGAGCTTTTCATCGAGGTTGAACGCGATCTCACGACCTATGGCGAAGAGGTGAAATTCGGCGGCGGCAAGGTGATCCGCGATGGCATGGGCCAATCGCAGGTGGCGCGCGCAGACGGTGCGGTGGACACGGTGATCACCAATGCGCTGGTGGTGGATCACACAGGTATTTTCAAAGCTGATATTGGCCTTAAAGACGGCGCGATTGTCGCGATTGGCAAGGCGGGAAATCCCGACACGCAGCCCAATGTCGATATCATCATTGGCCCCGGCTCGGAAGTGATCGCGGGCGAGGGAAAAATCCTAACCACAGGCGGTTTTGACAGCCACATTCATTTCATCTGCCCGCAGCAGATCGATGAGGCGTTGATGTCGGGTGTGACCACGATGCTTGGCGGTGGCACAGGCCCAGCCCACGGCACTTTGGCGACCACCTGCACGCCCGGCCCGTGGCATATCGGGCGCATGATACAAGCGGCTGATGCTTTTCCCATGAACCTTGCGTTCGCTGGCAAAGGCAATGCCTCACAACCAAAAGCACTGCATGAAATGGTGATGGGTGGAGCCTGCGCTTTGAAACTGCATGAGGACTGGGGCACGACACCGGCGGCGATTGACACTTGCCTCACCGTGGCCGATGAGCTTGATGTGCAGGTGATGATCCACACCGACACGCTGAATGAGAGCGGCTTTGTTGAAAACACCGTTGATGCCTTTAAAGGCCGCACGATCCATGCCTTCCATACGGAAGGGGCAGGC
This sequence comes from Hyphomicrobiales bacterium, assembly GCA_039989895.1. Classification (NCBI taxonomy): domain Bacteria; kingdom Pseudomonadati; phylum Pseudomonadota; class Alphaproteobacteria; order Hyphomicrobiales; species Hyphomicrobiales bacterium. The sequence continues at coordinate 165,167 of JBDXGY010000005.1, read as the reverse complement.
GGTGGCCATGCGCCAGATATCATCAAGGTTTGCGGCCTGCCGAATGTGCTGCCCTCTTCCACAAATCCAACGCGTCCTTATACGGTGAACACAATCGCCGAGCATCTTGATATGCTGATGGTCTGCCATCACCTTGATAGCAATATTCCTGAAGATGTGGCCTTCGCTGAAAGCCGCATCCGCAAGGAGACGATTGCCGCTGAAGACATTTTGCATGACATGGGCGCGTTCTCGATCATTGCCTCTGACAGTCAGGCGATGGGGCGGGTTGGCGAAGTGTTGATCCGCACATGGCAAACGGCTGATAAAATGAAGCGCCAGCGCGGACGGTTGGCGAGCGAGAGCGGCGAAAACGACAATATGCGCGTGCGCCGCTATATCGCGAAATATACGATCAATCCGGCAATTGCCCACGGTATGGATGAGCATATCGGCTCAATAGAGGTAGGTAAGCGCGCGGATTTGGTCTTGTGGGATCCAGCCTTCTTTGGTGTGAAACCAGATATGGTGATTGTCGGCGGCACGATTGCAGCCGCTCCAATGGGCGACCCAAACGCCTCAATTCCAACGCCGCAACCGGTGCACTATCGCCCGATGTTCGGTGCCTTTGGCAAAGCGCTCACGGCGTCTTCAGTGACCTTTGTGTCAAAGGCGGCAGCCGATAGCGGGCTTGGCGCGGCACTTGGTGTTGATAAGGGGCTCGTTGCTGTCAAAAATACACGCGGCGGCATTTCCAAATCATCTATGGTGTTGAACGACGCCATGCCCGATATTGAGGTCGACCCTGAGACCTATGAGGTGCGCGCAGATGGCGAGCTTTTAACCTGCGAACCAGCTGATGTCTTGCCGATGGCACAGAGGTATTTTCTGTTTTAGCGAGAGGGCCGCATGAACCAAGAACCTGATTTTGAAGCGTTTGATGATTGGTTGGTTTATCATTCACCATGGCCATCGCCTTCTTTTTGGGACAAAAACAATAGCCTCAACAGTAAGCAAGAAAGTATCGTTAAGAAGAATGCAGGGCTTCTTTTGGATAAAGAGGCGTGGAGCGCCCATGTTGACGAGTTTGAAAAACAACTCATTTTAATCGAAGATGAGGATGTGCGCTCGAAGGTGCGAGCACGGTTCCACATCCGGTTTGATCACCACAAGTTTCCTCACCATAAGGCTAATTTTTCTGGCCTTCGCTTTCCCTGTTCTGTGTCGTTCAGCGGAGCGAAATTTGGAGATGGGAAGGTCCGGTTTAACGAAGCAAAATTTGGGGAGGGGAACGTCTGGTTCCAGAACATAGAACTTGCCGAAACACGTATATCTTTTGAGGATATAGATGTCGCCGGCAATCTTTTTGTTCGAGATATCAGCTTTCCCAAAGAAGCCAATTTCCAACGGGCATCCGTTAAAGGAACTGCTAATTTCTCAGACAATACTTTTCATGAGGTGCCAGACTTTCGAGATACGGTGTTTGCCCACCCGCCAGAGGTTGCGCGCATGGCGGTGCCGCCCCCTGAAATGGAAGGTAAGTGGCTCCTCAAAACCGCAAAGGATGCGGAAGATGTATCCAAATACCGTAAACTGAAAGCCATGGCGCTTGCAGCCAACGATCATGAAAAAGATATTGAGTTTTTTGCCTATGAAATGCGTGCTAAACGCGGTCGTGAAAAAGGCAGTATAAAATGGTATGAGCTTTTAATTAATTCACTCTATTCCATCTCAAGTAATTTCGGGCAGAGTTATTGGCGACCAGCGTCTGGATTGGCGGGAAGTCTTTCTCTATTCTTTGTTCTCTACGCTGTCTTGATCAGCAAATTTCTTACCATCGCTGAAACCTTGTGTTTCGCCTTTTTCCATTCTTTTAAAAACTTTGTCCCTTTCCTAGGTTCGCTGTTCCGTTTTGCTGCGCGGCCAGAAGGCCACCCAAGCGGGTATGATGAAATTTTCTATGAACTCGCCCATGACGGTGGGCCTGTAGATTGGCTTGTATATCTCGGTATTTTCCAAAATTTCTTTGGCCTCATCCTGCTGTTTCTGCTTCTTCTGGGCCTGCGCAATAAGTTCCGTTTGAAATAGGGTTAGCCATGCAAGACAAGCGCCTTGCTGTCTTTCTTCTACGTAAATACTATATTTTTAATATTGATAGTTGCGGTTACATAAAAAATGGCATAAGGCGATAATTTGGCAGAATTTGTAATTACTAATTTTAGTACTGCCTGCTGTTATTTTTCTAAGTAGTATTAGCATAATTGATATTAAGAGTTTTCTTAATGTTATTTAGGGGTTTAATTTTTCTTTATATTATCTAGGGGTTTAATACTGTGCCGACAATAAACAAAAAAGTTGCCATTGCGCTTCTTCTTGTTCGCCTTTCTATCGGGGCTTTTTTTGCCATATGGGCGAGTTTGAAATTTCTTCGTCCTAAATGGATGGAAAAGGTGTTTCATGATATTTATCAGCTTGAATTTATAACGCAGGACCACGCCTTGGCGCTCGGTCTGGCGCAGTCGCTTGTTGTTTTTCTATTCATCATCGGTATACAGCGCACATATAGTTATGGGCTGGTTACTATAATGCATGGCATAGGCGTAATGGGTGCCTTTCCACTGCTTATGAAGTTTACGCATTATCCATCAAATTTGCTATGGACGGCGGTGCCCACTCTTGGCGCAATGATTGCGCTTTTCTACCTTCGTGAGTATGATATTTACACTGTTGATGGATGGCAAGATCGGGCGTTTTAATGCGCGCATTGAAAATTACTGAACACCCGCACAACTGTGTGGATAGGATCACGCTGGATGAAACGGCGCGTCATCGAAGGCGCGTTAAGATGATATCCGACAACGGGATTGAGTTTTTACTCGATCTACCCGAAGCTCGGCTTTTGCGCCACGGCGAAGGGCTTGTTCTCGAAGATGGACGAGTGATTGAAGTGTGTGCTGAGCCGGAGCCGCTTTATGAAGTGCGCGCCAAAAGCCCGCACCATTTGTTGCAGCTCACATGGCATATGGGTAATCGCCATTTGCCCACGGAAGTGATGCCCGATCATATTCGCATCCGCCGCGACCATGTTATCAAAGCTATGCTGGAGGGTCTGGGTGGCACGGTCATGGAAATTGCCGCGCCGTTTAATCCACAAGGGGGAGCCTATAGCGCGCCTTCCCATTCTCACAGCCATGACTAACATTCATCTCCAATCAATTTTGCGCCTGCAAACATGGCTGTCGCCCGTGTTCCCTGTTGGTGGGTTTGCCTATAGCCACGGGCTAGAGCGCGCTGTGCATGATGGGATCGTGCAAGATGAAGAAACGCTCGCTTTATGGCTGATATCTCTTTTGTCGCATGGCTCGCCGTGGAATGACGCCGTTCTTCTGGCAGCGGGTTTTGCGAGGGCGCGTGACGCGAAGAAGCTTGAGGAGGTCATTGAGCTTGGCCAAGCGATGGCAATTTCAAATGAGCGTCAGTTAGAGACCATGGCGCAAGGGCAGGCCTTTTTAGAGGCCGTTGGTCATTGGCCGCTGCCAGATGGTTTTGATAAACCCATTGAGGCGCCGCTGCCGGTGGCCGTTGGCGTGATCTGCGGCGTGCTCGATGTGCCACTTGACGCGGGCGTGAGCGCTTATCTACAAGCTTTCACAAACAACCAGCTACAGGCCGCGATCCGCTTGTCTGTTTTGGGTCAAAAGGGAGCGGCGCGGCTTATGGCAAGGCTGGAGCCTGTTGTGATTGGCTTGGGTGAAAAAGCGGCAAAAAGTACGCTGGATGACCTTGCCAGCGCGTCCATTCAGGCCGATATCATGGCAATGAATCATGAGCATCAAACAACAAGGCTTTTCAGATCATGACAAATGGTTCTCATAGCGGTGGCTCCAATAGAAACGGCCCGCTGCGTGTTGGCATTGGCGGTCCGGTTGGCTCTGGCAAAACAACAATCACCGCTGAACTATGCAAAGCCATGCGCGACACTTATTCGATCGCCGTGGTGACCAATGATATTTACACCAAGGAAGATGCCGATGCGCTGGTGCGCATGCAGGCCTTGTCTGAAGATCGCATTTTGGGCGTTGAAACCGGCGGCTGCCCCCATACAGCCATTCGCGAAGATGCGACCATCAATTTACAGGCAATCGACCAACTGGTTAGAAAGCACCCAGACCTTGATGTGGTCTTTATTGAATCTGGTGGCGATAATTTGGCCGCGACCTTCTCGCCGGATTTGGCGGATCTCACTCTTTATGTAATCTCGGTTTGTCAGGGTGAAGAGATACCGCGCAAAGGCGGGCCGGGCATCACCAAATCCGATTTGCTGCTGATCAATAAAGTAGATTTAGCCCCTCATGTGGGGGCTGACCTTGAAGTGATGCAGCGCGACGCGGATATTCAGCGTGGCTCACGCCCCTTTTTGCTCACAGATGCCAAGCATAACGATGGATGCAAGCCGATTATCGAGTTTATTGTTGAACACGGTGGGCTGAATGCCTAAATTAGCTTTACCCTAGATTAGAAATATTCTAAACTAATCTGAAATGTTGTGATGCGCTCATTAAAGGGCTGTTCAACGATATATCCATGAAAGAGATGCCTCATGTTTATTCAAACAGAAGAAACGCCAAATCCAGCCACACTCAAATTTTTGCCGGGTATTGTTGTGCTCAATGCGGGCACATTTGATGTTCGCAAAGGCGATGATGCATCTCAGTCGCCTCTAGCATTGCATCTATTCGAGATTGAGGGTGTTGAGGCTGTTTTCTTTGGTTATGATTTCATCACGATCACCAAAGCTGCTGATACACCATGGCCGCATCTTAAGCCTGCCGTTCTTGGCGCTATCATGGAGCACTTCATGGCGGGCCAACCGGTTATGTTGGAAAATGCCAATGTTGAAGCGCAATCGGAAGAAGAATTTTTCGATGAAGCAGACGGCGAGATTGTCGCAACAATCAAGGAGCTGCTTGAGACAAGAGTGCGCCCCGCTGTTGCGCAAGATGGTGGTGATATAACCTTCCATGGCTTCAAAGATGGTACGGTTTATTTGAACATGCGCGGCGCCTGCGCTGGCTGCCCTTCATCAACGGCAACCTTGAAGCATGGCATCCAGAACTTGCTGCGCCATTTCGTGCCGCAAGTGCAGTCCGTTGAAGCCTATGGACAGCAGCCAAGTTTTTAACCTTCAGCCACTTTAAAGCTTCCATGTCTTGCCAAACGGATTTATGATTCTTGTATGGCTCTTCTTTCTATTGATACATCATCTCGTAATTGTTCTGTTCATTTAAAACGGAGCGATGGAGTGTGTTTTGGGCGCACTAATGCGATAGGGCACGGGCATGCTGAAGTGTTAATCGATATGATTGACGAAGCGCTCGGTCAGCTTGATCTGTCTTACCAAGATTTAACACGAATTGGCGTGACCACAGGACCGGGTTCCTTCACCGGCGTGCGGGTTGGTTTGTCTGCTGCGCGCGGGCTGGCCTTGGCGCTTGATATTCCTGCTGTGGGTGTTTCAACACTTGAAGCCTTGGCGAGTGGCTGCGATATGACAAGTGCAAAGCTCGTGGTTCAAGATGCTAAACGCGGTGAATTCTACACCCAGTTTTTTGATGAAAATGGGACGTCAAAAGAGGGGCCGTTGCTGCATAAGATAGATGCTCCTTGCCCTGAACTATGGCTCAACTATGCAGAGCTAGCACTTATTGGGTCGGGTGCACAGCATTTCGCTTCGCTCATAAAGGGCGGGTTTATACATTCAACAGACGATGCGCCATCGATTGAGGTCGTCTCAAAGCTTTGCGAAGTCGCGAAGGTCAGCGATATAAAGCCCAAGCCGCTTTATCTACGTGCAGCCGATGCAAAACCACAACCATTGAGCGCTCGTGTTGCAAGGCTCGTCTCATGATGTGGCCTTTTATAGCAGGTGATATAACCGTAGAAGGCTCGCGGGTGTCCGATGCCATGGACCTTGCCAATGTGCACGCTGATGCTTTTAGCCATAATTGGTCGGGCGATGAAATTACACGCATGATTGACAGCGACAATATACGCGCACTGCAGTGTAAGCGCCCTTCGACATGGCTTCGCCCCCCAAGTCTTGGTCCTAAAGGGTTTGTTTTAGCGCGCGTTGCGGCTGATGAAGCAGAAATACTGACCATTGCTGTTGCAAATGATGCGCGCAGCCTAGGGATTGGTAAAACCTTAATGCGCGCGATCATGAGTGATCTATATGCTGATCGCATCAAACATCTGTTTTTAGAGGTGGATGAGACCAACGAGGCCGCAGTCGCGCTTTATCACGGTTTGAAATTTAAAGAGGTTGGCGAGCGTAAATCTTATTATACTGCGGATAAAAGTAATGGTGATGAAACACGACCGCGACCGCGCGCGCTTGTCATGCGCGCTGATCTTCGCTAATTCTTGGCCTAAGTGGCAATGAATCGGCAGCGGAAAACCTATGTTCCTTGAAAAACAATGCGTAGACAAAGGAATGCGGATGACCGAGCAACGTCGCATTATTGCGCGCGTGCTGGAAAAAGCACATGACCATCCCGATGTTGAAGAGCTGTATCGCCGTGCTGTGAAAGTGGACGAGAATATTTCGATTTCCACCGTTTATCGCACTGTTAAACTTTTTGAAGATGCGGGTATTGTTGAGCGCCATGATTTTCGTGATGGTCGCTCGCGTTATGAGACCGTACCTGAAGAACACCATGACCATCTGATCGACTTGCGCACCGGTAATGTTATTGAATTTAACAATGAAGCAATCGAAAAACTTCAAGAGGTGATTGCCCGTGAATTGGGCTTTAAACTCGTGGATCATCGGCTCGAGCTTTATGGCGTGCCACTTGATGCGCCAGATGATCCAGATGAGATAAAGAGCTAAGCAATGATAGGCACGGTGCGCGCCTCTTTCACGATCATTGTGTTACTTTTAGTAACGCTTCCACTCATACCCATCCAAATAATACTCAATGGTCTCAAGTTGCCTTCAAGGCGCAAGTTGCCGAGCTTATGGCACCGCTTCGCCGCTCGCATAATTGGTCTAAAGGTAACGGTCCAAGGGCAGATTTCTGATAAGCGTCCGCTTCTTATTGTGGCTAATCATATCTCATGGCTTGATATCGTGGCTCTTAGCGCAAGCGGGCCGGTTTGTTTTATAGCAAAGCAGGAAGTCTCAAGCTGGCCTGCTTTTGGCCTCTTGGCGAAATTACAACGCACAGTCTTTGTCAATCGCGAACGCCGCAGTGCCACGGGTGAAAAGACGAATGAAATCGCCGATCGTTTGAACGACGGTGATGTCATGGTGCTTTTTGCCGAAGGTACATCGACATCGGGCGCCCATGTTCTTACTTTTAGATCAGCTCTTATCGGGGCAGCGCAAAGGGCGATAAGGGATGATGAGACCGTTTGGATACAGCCCGTGGCTCTTGCCTATACCCATCTTCAAGGTATGGCTGCCATCTCAACCGAGCGCGCGCTTACAGGCTTCTATGGTGATATGGAGATGGGTCCGCATTTGCTTGGCGTACTAAAAGAAGCAGCCATTGATGTATCGGTTGTTTACGGAAAACCCTATCAAGTGGGCGCCGCAACTAATAGAAAAGAGTTGACGAAGAAGCTGGAGACCGATGTTCGTACTATGAAAACGACTGCATTGCGCGGGACAAAAAAGCCGTGAAACCATCAAAACGTCATGGTTTTATAAGATAGTGACTTGCCTATTGTCGTAAAGTCGGGAATCAGTGCGCATAATGCCCTATAAGGGTAATGAACAACCTTCTTGAGAGTAACCAAAGCCGTATGGACGATGTAGTGAAAAATGAGAAGAAGAAAACTGACGTCCCTAAGAAGGTTTTTATAAAAACCTATGGCTGCCAGATGAACGTCTATGATACCACGCGCATGGCTGACACCTTGGCGGGTGAAGGATATGGGCAGACGGATGTGATCGAAGACGCTGATCTGGTGTTGTTGAATACCTGCCATATCCGCGAAAAAGCCTCAGAGAAAGTGTATTCCGAGCTTGGGCGTATTCGTCAGCTGAAAGAAAAACGCGCCAAAAAAGGCAAAGAGACCATGATTGGTGTGGCTGGCTGTGTTGCACAAGCTGAAGGTTCAGAAATCCAGCGTCGAGCACCGATTGTAGATCTTGTGGTTGGTCCGCAAAGTTATCACAAACTACCAGGCCTTGTGGCACGTGCGACAGGAAAGAACAGTCGTGATGATTTGTTGGAAACTGAGTTTCCCGCTGAAGACAAATTCGACCATCTGCCAGCACCAACACGACGCCAGATCAAGTCGCGCGGCGCAAGCGCATTTTTAACAGTGCAAGAAGGCTGCGATAAATTTTGTGCCTTTTGTGTCGTTCCTTATACGCGTGGTGCAGAAGTCTCTCGCCCTGTGGCACAGATTGTTGAAGAAGCGCGTTTGATGGCGGAAAGCGGTGTGCGTGAAGTGACATTGCTTGGGCAAAATGTGAATGCGTGGCATGGCCTTGATGGGGCTGGCAATGAGGTGGGGCTTGGTGAGTTATTGTTTGAGCTTGCTAAAATCGACGGCTTATCTCGTTTGCGTTATACAACCAGTCACCCAAACGACATGGATGACACTTTGATTGCGGCGCACCGTGACCTTGAGTGTTTGATGCCATATCTACATTTACCGGTTCAAGCTGGCTCGGATAAAATTTTGAAAGCCATGAACCGCCGTCACACGCGCGATGATTATTTTCGCGTGATTGATCGTGTCCGCGAAGCGCGCTCTGACATCGCCCTTTCCGGTGACTTCATTGTCGGCTTTCCTGGTGAAAGCGATGAAGACTTTGAGGCGACGATGGATCTTGTGCGCCATGTCGAATATGCCTCAGCTTATTCTTTCAAATATTCACCGCGCCCAGGAACACCGGCGGCCGATGAAGAGGTGCAAGTGGATGAGGCCATAAAAGCTGAACGCTTGCAGCGTTTGCAGACGCTCTTGATTGAACAAAGAGATAGCTTCAATGCCTCATGCTTAAATCGTGAGATGACACTTCTTTTGGAGCGCAAAGGGCGCGAGGCTGGCCAGCTGGTTGGTCGTTCGCCGTGGTTGCAGCCGGTACAAGTTAATGCGCCTGAAGAATTAATCGGAGAAATTGTGAAAGTGCGTGTCAGTGAATTAAGTACCAATTCACTTTGTGCGACACTCATAGACCATAATGCTGAAAAGGCATTAGCAATGGGGGCAGTTTGAAAACTGAACTTGAGCGAATAGAACGGATTATCGCTTTTGAGGATAATCGTTTAGCCAGTGACCTTTTTGGGCAATATGACCAAAATCTTGCGCTAATTGAGCAGAGTATTGGTGTTGAAGCCATCCGGCGGGGGAATCAGGTTACTCTTCGCGGTTATGAGGATGCTTGTGATCGCGCGCACCGCACCCTTGAAATTCTATATGAACAACTTAACCTAGGCCGTCCAATCGATAACGGCGAGATCGCTGGTATTGTTCGTATGGTAGAGGCTGAAAAAAGCCAGTTGGTGCTGCCGACTATGGAGAAACAGGCAAAAGTGAAATTTGCTCAAATATCCACGCGCAAGAAAACCATTATTGCGCGCTCTAAAACCCAAGACGAGTATATTCGCGCAATGGGTAAGAAAGAGCTTATTTTTGGTACAGGCCCCGCGGGAACAGGTAAAACATATCTCGTCTGCGCTTATGCTGCTGCCATGTTGGAACGCGGCGAGGTGGACCGGATTATTTTGTCACGCCCGGCCGTTGAAGCAGGTGAACGGCTTGGGTTTTTGCCCGGCGATATGAAGGAAAAGGTCGATCCTTATCTGCGCCCGCTATATGATGCGCTTTATGACATGATGCCGCCAGAACGTGTGGAGCGCGCCTTGGCGTCCGGCATGATCGAAATTGCTCCACTTGCCTTCATGCGTGGGCGCACTCTCGCCAATTCAGCGGTCATTCTTGATGAGGCACAAAACACAACCTCGATGCAGATGAAGATGTTTTTGACGCGGTTGGGTGAAGATTCAAAAATGTTCATCACAGGTGATCCAAGTCAGGTGGATCTGCCGCGCGGCACGATATCTGGCCTTGTGGAGGCTTTGCGCGTGTTGAAAGGTGTCAAAGGCATTGCATGCATCAAATTTACAGCCGAAGATGTGGTGCGCCACGCACTTGTCGCACGTATTGTAAACGCCTACGATGGTGATAGCGAGCACATGAACCGCACAGGACACAATGATGGCGCCTGAGCCAAACTCTTGCACTGATAAAGTGAGGGTCGAACTGGATTTTAGGATTGAGGCAGGCAATTGGCCAGCGCTTGAGATCTTGGAATCCATGATTGACAGCACATTTGCCACTCTTATGGATAATCGATCTTTTTGTCAGGTTTGTAAGGTTATGGATGGCTCAGAAGTTAGTCTTCTTTTTACAGACGACAGCCACATAACTCGGATTAATGGCGAGTTTAGGGGGCAAGAAAAGCCAACAAATGTGTTGTCTTTTCCTCAGCAAGAAGCGGATTGTGATGTTTTTGGACCCTATCTTGGTGATATTGTGCTTGCATTTGAGACCATTTTCCGCGAAGCCGACCTTGAGAAAAAAGACTTTAATCACCATCTTCAACACTTAATGGTTCATGGCTTTTTGCATCTTGTTGGATATGATCATGAAACGGATGATGAAGCTGCGGTGATGGAAAGCTTGGAAATAGATATTTTGCGTGATCTAAATATTGATGATCCGTATAAGGATATGACAGATAAATGACCTTGAAGGCGCCTTCCTCTGATGCGTCAGTTGTAGCGAAAGACGACCAACCTGGAGACGATGAACCCGGGTCTGAAAATGCTGACCAACTTGACGAGAATGATTTAAGCGATAAACCCGCCAAACTGAGTCTATTCGAACGCATTAAAAATATGCTGCCGTTTCGCAAAAATATGTCTTTAAGACGTGACCTAGAGGTTGTGCTTGGCCAAGAGGACGATGACTTAACGTTCAGCCCTGAAGAGCGCTCGATGTTAAGCAATATCTTGTCTTTGCGTGAAGTGCGTGCTGATGACGTTATGCTCCCTCGAGCAGATATCGACGCGGTGGATGTGACAATCACCCTAGGTGAACTTATTTTCCAGTTTGAAGAATCACGCCATTCACGCATGCCAGTTTATCGCGAAATGTTAGATGATCCAATCGGCATGGTTCACGTCAAGGATTTGATGGCTTACATGATGGATAAAGCTGAAAAAAACCCCAATGATGGTGCGAAGCAACGGCGCAATGATGTCGTAGATTATGATCTAAGCAACATCAATTTGAGCCAGACGCTGGAAGAATCAGAAATTTTAAGGCCGGTCCTCTTCGTGCCACCTTCTATGCCTGCCTTTGATATTTTTGCCAGAATGCAGGCCAGTCGGTCACAAATGGCGATCGTGGTGGATGAATATGGGGGCACCGATGGCCTTGTGTCCATGGAAGATGTGGTCGAGGCTATTGTTGGTGATATTGAAGACGAGCATGACGATGAAATCGGCCCTCTCATCACTAAGGAAGCTGATAATCGGTGGAGTGCAGATGCACGAACCCCACTAGGGGATGTTGCGCAAGCTCTTGATATTACTCTTGATATCGACGTTGATGATGATGATGTCGATACAATCGGCGGTCTTTTATTTACTGAACTTGGTCGCGTGCCGGTGCGCGGTGAAGTGGTGCGCGCCTTGGGAGCATTCGATTTTGAAATCATTGAAGCTGATCCGCGCCGCATTCGCAAAGTGCGCATCGTTGCAAGTAAGCCGACGAGTAAGCGTCGCCGGAAACGTTCAACTGATACATCAGATGTGACTGGTGTCTCTACAACAAAGAAGTCTAAAACGTGAACGCATTGCAAGCAATTTGTCATTCCATCGTTTTACTGTCTGGTTGGCGTGTCTTGGCTCTATGCTTCGTGCTTGGTGCTATAACAGCGGCTGGCCTCGCGCCATTGCATCTTACCCCTGTTCTGTGGGTTATATTTCCCCTCTTCGTCTTCACACTTGATGGCGCAGTGCCGAATGCGGAAAAACGGGGCTTGTCAAAATTTATGCCAGCTTTTTGGCGTGGCTATTGGTTTGGCTTTGGGTATTTTATTGCCGGATTATGGTGGTTAGGTTCTGCTTTTCTGGTTGATGCGGATATGTTCGCCTGGCTTTTGCCGCTTGCCGTCATTGGTCTTCCACTTTGCTTGGCCATTTTTTTTGGGTTGGCAGCTCTTGTCGCTCGGGTATTTTGGACTGGGGGGGCTAGGCGCATTTTTGCTCTTGCCGCCAGTTTTGCGGCCTTCGAATGGTTGCGCGGAACAATATTATCGGGGTTTCCATGGAACACGCTGGGCGTACTTTTGGCGCCCAATGATGTGATGATGCAAGGCGTTGCGATTTTTGGACTTTATACCTATGGATTTTTCGCGGTTTTGATTTTCTCCAGCCCAGCCCTTCTTCTAGGTGATGCATCTGTTAATAAATCCAAAGGACGAATTTTTCTGCTGATCATATGTCTCGCCATTGGTCTTGGAGCATATGGTTTGTTGCGCCTTTCTGCAGCTGATGAGGCGCATGTGGCTGGAGTGCAGCTTCGAATCATACAGCCGAACATATCTCAAAAAGATAAATTCAAACCTGAAAAATCGGGTGAAATACTGGAGCGGTACATTTCGATGTCCACCAGAAGTACAAACCCCGACGATTTGGGGCTATTATCCACAACTCATTTAATTTGGCCGGAATCCGCTTTCCCTTTTTTATTGACGGAGCAACCAGACGCCATTTCGCAAATTGCTAATATGCTCCCTGTTGGGACAACACTTTTAACGGGTGCTGCTCGTGCGACCCCGCGCACTGCGGGTAATCAGAGACGAGCATTCTATAATTCATTGTATGTTATTAATCATGACGGCGAAATAAGAGATGCCTATGACAAAATGCATCTTGTTCCGTTTGGCGAATATCTTCCATTTGAAGAACATCTCAAGAATTTTGGCCTATCGTCTTTGGTGCAAGTACCGGGTGGGTTTTCGCCAGGAGCGCACAGGCGAATTCTTGAAACAGGTAATGCTCCGCCTTTTATACCTTTGATTTGTTACGAAGTACTTTTCCCTGGTCAAGTATCGGCCAAGCATAATACACAAAGTGCTGAATGGATTTTGAATGTTACTAATGATGCATGGTTCGGCATTACATCTGGCCCGTACCAGCATTTTCATCAAACTCGCTTACGGGCTGTTGAAGAAGGTTTGCCTGTTATCAGAGCCGCAAATAATGGAATTTCAGCTGTGATCGATGGCTATGGGAGGGTGGAACAAAGCTTGAAGCTTGGCCAATCTGGTATTATTAATTCAAAAATACCCGTAAAAGTTGTATTGCCGGTTGAGTATGATATAAAGACATTTATTTTCTGGGCGTTAATAATATTCTCTATTTTTGCCGCAGCTAGAGGTATTCTAGCAAAACATTCATAGGTGTGTTGATTTATAGTCGATTTTGGTATTTTCCTGTGATCCAAGAGCGGGAAGTGTTACGTAAAATAAGTATTGAGCTAATGAACCATAAATATGGGCCTATCTATATTGCTTTGGTGTTGAATTAGAAAGGCTATCCCCTGATGGCGGGAAAGAAACAACCTAATCCTATTGATGTCCACGTTGGGAGCCGTGTGCGCTTAAGACGCATGATGACTGGAATCAGCCAGGAAAAACTTGGAGAACATCTCGGTATTACATTTCAGCAAATTCAAAAATACGAAAAAGGTACCAACCGCATTGGCGCCAGCCGTTTGCAAAGCATTTCTAACGTGCTCCAAGTGCCTGTTTCCTTCTTTTTTGATGGTGCTCCTGGGCCGTCTGGAGGTATAGAGCCTTCTGGATTTCAAGAAAGTGCTTCATCTCATATGGTTGAGTTTCTCTCCAGCCCTGAAGGGTTGCAATTGAACAGGGCTTTTTCGAAGATTCAAGATCCAAAAGTGCGTCGCCGCTTGGTGGACTTAGTTAAATCGCTTGCTGCCGTTGATGAAGAGACTGCAATTTAAAGTTTTCGAAACCTATACAATTAAGTCTCTTAGTCATCGCTTATACTCTTATCTTCGTAATGGTCTAACTAACTTGACGAGGCTAGATAAAATTGCGATGTGCTGTGTGCCTTTCTATAGAGAGGGCTGCAGCCTATAGCGCTGTTTTGTATAGTGATGTCAAAAAAGGATATGTAGTGGCGCGATCTTCTTATTTGTTTACGAGTGAATCTGTTTCTGAGGGGCATCCTGACAAAGTGTCAGACCGTATTTCAGATGGCATCGTGGATGCTTATTTTAAGGCTGCGATTGATGAGGGTATGGACCCTTGGCAAGTGCGTGTTGCTGCAGAAACCCTGACAACCACCAATAAAGTGGTCATCGCTGGTGAAGTGCGTGGCGCTGAAAGCGTGACCCATGAGCTGATAGAAGAGCTGACGCGTGATGCGATCAAGGATATTGGCTACGAACAAGACGGCTTTCATTGGAAAGACGCAGACATAGATGTGCTTTTGCATTCGCAGTCAGTTGATATTGCACAAGGCGTGGATGTTGGCGGCGTTAAAAGCGACGATGAGGGTGAGGGCGCCGGTGACCAAGGTATTATGTTTGGCTATGCCTGCCGTGATACCGATGTGCTTATGCCAGCTCCTATTCATTATTCCCATGCGATTTTAAAACGTCTGGCTGAAGTGCGTAAAGATGGCACAGAGCCAACGCTTGAGCCTGATGCAAAAAGTCAGGTAACTGTGGCTTATGAAAATGGTAAGCCGGTAGGCGTGACGTCTATTGTGCTATCAACTCAACACAGCGATGAAAATCAGACGTCGGCAGATATTCAAGACATCGTTGAGCCGTATATCCGTGAAGTTTTGCCGCAAGACTGGATAACAGATCAAACCGTTTGGCACGTTAATCCAACCGGAAAATTTGTCATTGGTGGCCCTGATGGGGATTGTGGCTTAACAGGCCGGAAAATTATCGTGGATACTTATGGCGGTTATGCACCTCATGGCGGCGGTGCATTTTCAGGAAAAGATTCAACCAAAGTGGATCGCTCTGCGGCCTATGTTGCGCGCTATCTGGCGAAAAATGTGGTGGCCGCTGGGATCGCGCCTTGGTGCTCTCTCCAGCTTTCATACGCAATTGGCGTTGCGCAGCCTTTATCCCTTTATGTTGATATGGGCGGTAAGGGTGAAGTGAGCGAAGAAGCGCTTGAAAAAGTGCTGGGCCAAGTGATGGATCTGTCACCAACAGGTATTCGTAAGCACCTTGATTTGAATAAACCTATTTATGCCCGCACAGCAGCTTATGGTCACTTTGGCCGCGCTCCTGAGGCGGATGGCGGTTTCTCTTGGGAGAAAACCGACCTTGTGGATGCTTTGAAAAAAGCGCTTTAAACAAGACTGAGCAAACAATTTGATGATATCAAACGCCCCGTATCAAACATCTGATCCGGGGCGTTTATTCTTCGTGTCGAGCGAACTTGAAAAACGATGATAGAAACTGACAATAAAAAAACCTCAGTAAGACCGCGCAAGCGCATGGGCCATGGTGAGCAACTTGCACGTGGTTTTTTCGGGCGACGGATAGGCAAAACACTCAATGAGCGTCAAGCAGCGGTGATGGATGATTGTCTTGTGCGCTTGAAGATCGATATTGAGCGCCCCGCGCCTTCATCGCTGTTTGACATTTTCGAGGCGAATGTCAGCTCTGTGTGGATGGAAAGCGGTTTTGGTGGTGGTGAACATCTGGTGCATCGAGCACGAGAAAATCCGAATATTGGCTTTATCGGCGTGGAGCCGTTTCGCAATGGCATGGCAAAAGCACTCGTTTCCATTGAGGAAGCTCAGCTCACAAACATCAGGGTCTATGACGAAGAGGCGGCATCGCTGCTCGATTGGTTGCCAGCAAACACGCTTGATGGATTTTATCTGCTTTATCCTGACCCATGGCCAAAGACACGCCATTTTAAAAGGCGGTTTGTTAGTCCAATAAATCTTGACCGGATCGCCAGAGTTTTGAAGCCCGAGACTGAGTTTCGTGTTGCTACTGATATTGATGCTTATGTGGAATGGACGTTGGAGCATTGTGAGGCGCATCCGTCATTCACATGGCTTGATGGCGACGAGAAAAACGCCCTTGAGGCTTGGGAAAATTGGCCTGGAACACGCTATGAAGAAAAAGCAATTCGAGAGAAGCGCCTACCAAGGTATCTGACATTTAAACGATTGTGACGAGCGATGACCTATGACGAGTTCAATGATTATTGCGGTTCCTTAAAAGCCACCACCTATGTTGTTCAATGGGGAGGCTCTCATGTCTGGAAGGTGGGCGGCAAGCTTTTTGCCATCGGCGGTTGGAATAAGGGGCAAGCTGGATATACATTCAAGGTCACGTCCTTGTCTTATGACATTTTAAAAGAACAGCCAGGCTTGCGTCCGGCTCCTTATCTCGCTTCAAGGGGCATGAAATGGATACAGCATTACGCTGAGCCGGGACTGTCAGATGAAGAGTTGAAAGCCTATCTCAAACAGTCATACGATTTGGTGGTTGCAAAACTAACCAAGAAGATGCGGGCGGAACTGGCGTTATAGGGTTTGAGCGTGAGAGGCAACACAATGCGTGCGTAAAATTATAGGCGCTTGCGTAAAATCTTATGCGCTGCTATATGAAGCGAACAACTCAATCACATTTTGTGAGAGTGGGCCCGCCGGACCCGCTCTTTTTTATTGGGAAAATGAATAAACTTGATGGAAGAACGCATCGTTAAAGAAACGGGTCTTGATGCCCGCATTGCCAGCATTGTTGAGCCGGTCATTGAAGACCTTGGCTTTCGGCTGGTGCGCGTGCGTATTACAGGCCTTAATGGTATGACGGTGCAAATCATGGCTGAACGAACTGATGGAACCATCGGTATTCATGAATGTGAAGAGATCAGTAAAAACATTGCTCCGGTGTTGGATGCAGAAGACCCAATTTCCAAAGCCTATCATTTGGAGGTTTCGTCACCAGGCATAGATAGGCCTTTGGCGCGGGCGAGTGATTTTGATCGTTGGTCTGGCCATGCTGCAAAAATGGAATTAACAGTACCTAATGATGGTCGGCGTCGTTATCGCGGGACTTTGCTTGGTACAAAAGAAGGATCGCAAGGTTTGCAAATAGGGGTTGAAATACCTGATGCACCTGCAGATCAAGAAGACAAGGTATGGCTACCGCTTGATACCATAGGTGAAGCCAAGTTGATTATGACAGATAAGTTGATGGAAGAAGCGGAAAGCCTGCTTAAACCGTCATAAAAGTGCTTTGATGAGAGGACGTATAGATGGCCGTTAGTGCAAACCGGTTGGAATTGTTGCAAATCGCAGATGCTGTGGCGCGTGAAAAAGTAATTGATCGTGAAATCGTCATTACTGCGATGGAAGATGCGATTCAAAAAGCGGCAAAGTCCCGCTATGGCGCCGAGACCAATATTAATGCGGAGATTGATCCTAAAACGGGCGAGATTCGTCTGCAGCGTCTGCTTGAGGTTGTCGATAATCTAGAAGATTCTACAACACAGATCGACATTGTGACTGCGCAACAGCAAAATCCGGCCGCAACGCTAGGTGATTTTATCGGCGAACCTCTTCCGCCGCTTGATTTTGGTCGTATTGCTGCGCAATCCGCCAAGCAGGTTATTGTTCAAAAAGTACGCGAAGCCGAGAGAGATCGTCAGTTTGATGAGTTCAAGGACCGTATTGGCGAAATCATCAATGGTACCGTCAAGCGTGTTGAATATGGCAATGTGATTGTTGACCTTGGTCGTGGCGAAGCGATTTTGCGCCGCGATGAACTTATTCCGCGTGAAGCATTCCGTTATGGCGACCGTGTTCGCGCTTATGTGCAGGATGTGCGTCGTGAACAGCGAGGCCCGCAAATCTTCTTGTCACGAAATGCACCAGAATTCATGACCAAGCTTTTTGCGCAAGAAGTACCAGAAATTTACGATGGTATTATTGAAATTCGCAATGTTGCTCGTGATCCAGGTTCCCGTGCCAAGATTGCCGTGATCTCGAACGATGGCTCTATTGATCCAGTTGGTGCTTGTGTGGGTATGCGTGGCTCACGTGTTCAGGCCGTTGTGAACGAGCTTCAAGGCGAGAAAATTGATATTATTCCATGGAACATGGATCAAGCGACATTCATCGTGAACGCATTGCAGCCGGCTCAGGTGAGCAAGGTTGTGATCGATGAAGATCAGAACCGTATTGAGGTGGTCGTACCAGATGAGCAATTGTCGTTGGCTATTGGTCGTCGCGGTCAAAATGTGCGTCTTGCCTCGCAATTGACAGGCTGGGATATTGATATTCTAACCGAGGAAGATGAAAGCGAACGTCGTCAGAAAGAATTTGCTGAACGTACATCTCTCTTTGCTGCGGCCCTTGATGTTGATGAAGTTGTTGCCCAGCTACTGGCTTCAGAAGGCTTTGGGTCTCTTGAAGAAATTGCTTATGTCGAGCTTGATGAAATTGCTTTTATTGAAGGTTTTGACGACGATACAGCATCTGAGCTACAATCTCGTGCCCGTGAACATCTTGAAAAGCGTGATCGCGAACTCGACAGTGAGCGTGTAAAACTTGGTGTTGAAGATGGGTTGTTACAAGTTCCTAATATGACGGTCTCTATGATGGTTGCGCTTGGTAAAGATGATATCAAGACTGTTGAGGACTTTGCGGGATGTGTTGCTGACGATCTTTTGGGTTGGACGGAACGCAAGGACGGGGAAAGCAAACGTTTTCCCGGTGCTCTCGAAAGCTTTGATATCACCCGCGAAGATGCCGATAATATGATTATGACCGCGCGTGTTCAGGTGGGTTGGGTAACTGAAGAAGATCTGGCTAAGCCTGCAGAAGAAGAAGTTGAGACAGAAGAGGCGGAAGAGCAAAAAGACGAGGTTTAAGTTGGGCCTGAAGGTAATCTGATGGCTAAGCAACATAGAAAAGGTGGTAGTAAGCCGGATGAAGGTGAGAACGCGGGTAAGCGAACCTGCATTGTACATAGGCAAGTAAAGTCATCTGATGATATGCTGCGTTTTGTGATCGATCCTGATAGCAACGTAGTGCCGGATTTGAAATGTATTTTGCCTGGGCGCGGTGTGTGGGTTACGGCTACAAGGCAAGACGTTGACTTGGCTGTGCAAAAAGAATTGTTTTGTCGAGCCTTTAAAAGAACAGTTGTTGTTGATAAGGCATTGGGAGACAGGATTGAGCAGATGCTGGAAACGGCGACCTTGAGTGCACTTGGCTTTAGCGCTAAGGCAGGGTTGGTGGTCACAGGGTTTGAAAAAGTACAGGCGACACTGAGTAAAAATCAACTGCGTGCAGTGATTTTTGCCTTTGATGGCGCCGAAGACGGCATCCGCAAGATGCGGTCAAAAGTGAAACAATCGGTGCGTGTGAAGAAGATCGCAGTGCATCAAAGTTTACGCTGTGAACAAATGGCCTTGGCCTTGGGGCGGTCAAATGTGATACATGCTGCATTACTAAAAGGTGGTGCAACAGATATGTGCTTAAAAATGATGGGCAGACTGGAAAAGTTTCGATCTGCTGTGAATAAAGAAAACGAAGACGAAACAAATATTTAGCTGATGTGTTTGCCAAAGGGCAAACGGGAAAGAGTGACGGAACGTATGAGCGATACGAACGATTCAGGCGAAGATAAAGGCGACGAAGGCAAGAAAACATTGTCTTTGAAACGCGGCGCGGGTGGCACAGTGCGCCAGAGCTTTTCGCATGGGCGCACAAATACTGTGGTAGTTGAAAAGAAACGGCGACGTTTCTCTGCGCCTGGTTCTACACCAGCACCTGCACCAGAGGCTGCACCTGTTGTCGAAACACGGGTGGCAAAGCCTAAGGTTGCTGCGCCGGCCCCCGAGGCATCAGCGCCGAAGAAAAAACCAGAACCTGCGGCTGGGAATTCTGGCGGTGCGATATTACGCCATCTTTCAAATAATGAACAAGAAGCGCGCGCGCGCGCATTGGCCTTTGCCCGCGAACGGGAAGAAGAGCGAGTACTCAAAGAAAAAGACGAAGAATTAGCTCGTAATAACCGGGCAGAAAAAGAAAAAGCCGATGCGCAGAAGCGCAAAGAAGCTGAAGCGAAGCGTATAGCTGAAGAAGAAGCTCTTTTGGCGGAAAAATTAGCCCGCGCGGAGGAAGAATCATCTAATGCCGCCGCTGCAGTTGAAATTAATCCAGCAGCTCCAACACCAAAACGCTCTGTAGAAGATCGCAATAATAAATTGGATGATAGCAAGGGCGGCTTGAAAGCCTATGAGCGAGTAAAAGTAGACACACCCAAACCTGCCCGCCGAACCGAAGAACGCAAACGCGGAAAACTGACGCTCGCCAATGCGCTCGATGATAGTCAGCGCGAACGTTCTCTAGCTTCGATTAAACGTCAGCGCGAACGCGAAAAAGCACGTGCTGCAGCCAAGGCGCCGCGTGAAAAAATCTCACGTGATGTTGTTATTCCAGAGACTATTACGATTGCTGAACTCGCAAACCGTATGTCTGAGCGTGCTGTTGATGTGGTGAAACTGTTAATGCAGCAGGGTCAAATGATGACCGCAAATGACATCATTGATTCAGATACCGCACAGCTGATCGCTGAAGAGATGGGACACAAGGTAACGCGTGTCGCTGAATCTGACATTGAAGGCGATCTGTTTGAAGACATTATGAATGACGACGACGGTGAAGCATTGCCGCGTCCGCCTGTTGTGACAATCATGGGTCACGTAGACCACGGTAAGACGTCACTGCTTGATGCCATTCGTAATGCCAATGTTGTTTCTGGTGAGGCCGGTGGCATCACTCAACATATTGGTGCCTATCAGGTAGAGCAGAACGGCTCTAAGATCACATTTATTGATACACCGGGCCACGCAGCTTTTACGGAAATGCGTGCTCGTGGTGCTCAGTCAACTGATATCGTTATTTTGGTGGTGGCCGCTGATGATGGCGTGATGCCGCAAACTATTGAAGCGATCAATCACGCTAAAGCAGCAGAAGTGCCTGTTATCGTTGCCGTGAACAAAATAGATAAGCCAGCAGCAGACCCAACCCGTGTGCGCAATGAATTGTTGCAGCATGAGGTGTTTGTGGAAAGCATGGGCGGCGAAGTGCAGGAAGTCGAAGTCTCTGCGCTTAAAGGGACCAATCTCGATCAACTTCTTGATGCCATTACACTTCAAGCTGAGCTGCTTGATTTGAAAGCCAATGTAACCGGATCGGCTAAAGGTACTGTCGTTGAAGCTAAGCTCGATAAGGGACGTGGTCCAGTTGCGACCGTGCTGGTGCAAGGCGGTACATTGCGTGTGGGTGACATTGTTGTTGCTGGCGCATGTTGGGGTAAAGTGCGCGCACTTATAGACGACCAAAATCAACAGGTCACCGAGGCATTGCCATCGAAACCGGTTGAGGTTTTGGGCTATGATGGTGCGCCAGAAGCTGGCAATCGTTTTGCGGTTGTAGATTCAGAAGCTAAAGCGCGCGAGATTACGGAATACCGTCAACGCCAAAACCGCGATAAGGCAATGGCGCGTCTAACCACGCAACGCGGTTCTTTGGAGCAGATGCTGAACAAGCTTCAGACCTCTGAATTGGCGGAAATTCCACTTGTTCTCAAAGGGGATGTGCAAGGTTCAATTGAAGCCATCATTAGTTCGATTGATAAGCTTGCGACAGACGAAGTTGCGGGGCGTATCATTCATTCGGCTGTCGGTGGCATCACAGAATCTGACGTGACATTGGCATCAGCATCGAATGCACCGATCATCGGCTTTAATGTTCGTGCCAGTAAACAGGCGCGTGATCTGGCTGAGGCCGAAGGTATCGAAATTCGCTACTATAATATCATCTACGATTTGATTGATGACGTTAAAGGCGTGATGTCAGGCATGTTGACACCAGAACGCCGTGAAACCTTCATCGGTAATGCTTCAATCCTTGAAGTCTTCAACATCACGAAAGTTGGCAAGGTTGCCGGTTGTCGTGTGACAGAAGGTATGGTTGAACGCGGTGCTGGTGTTCGTCTTATTCGCGATAATGTTGTTATCCATGAAGGAGAGCTTTCAACGCTGAAACGCTTTAAAGATGAAGTGAAGGACGTTGCCGGTGGTCAAGAATGCGGCATGGCTTTCCTTAACTATCAGGATATGCGTGAAGGTGATGTGATCGAATGTTTCCGTGTGGAACATGTCGAGCGTTCACTCTAAGTAATTCCTCAGTGTGATTGATTGTATTTGATTTTCTGCGTCGCCCTTTTGTTTTTCGTGTTGGATTTGAAGCGATGAAACTGGCTGTAATTAAAAAAGCGATCATCAGCATTATGCTGACACTGATTGCGACGCCGGCTTTCGCGATTGCTTGTCAAAACACGCGTCCAAATTGGAATGAGGCTGATGGCCCCATGACAATGTTGGGTGAAACTTGGCATATCATGTCAGGCTCCGGCGTGATTGGGCTTTTTATTATCATGATACTGGCAGCTCGTTTTCAAAACCTTTGGTTTACTCTTATTATTGCGGCATGTGCATTAGGCACGGCCTTCTTATTTTTTAATGCGTGGAGTGCCGCTGACGCTACAAGTACCATTGCAGCCTCTATAGCCGAAGGATGCGTGGGGGCACCTTATGGTGGCATCAGTGTTTTGATTTTTGCTGCTTTTTTACTTATCATTTGGCAGTTTTTTGGACCGAAAAGGCAACAGACATGAATGCGCCTAAAATGCCATCACAGCGCCAGTTGCGCATCGGTGAGATCATCCGCAAAGCCTTGTCTGAGAGCTTGACGCGCGGTGAAGTGCGTGACCCTGTTTTAGAGACGAGTGTTGTCTCTGTTTCCGAGGTGAAAATGTCAGCGGACCTTAAAATAGCGACCGTCTATATTGCACCGCTTGGACCGCAAGACATAAAAGCAATTGTTAAAGCGCTGTCTGAGAATGCGAAATTCTTGCGCGGCCGTATTGCTAAGGCACTTTCACTCAAATATACGCCAAATCTGCGCTTTCAAGTGGATAATAGTTTTGATGAATATGCCAAAGTGGATGCGCTGTTGCGCTCGCCTAAAGTCGCCCGCGATCTTGAGCGCCAGACTGGATATGGAGACGAGGATTAATGACTCGTCGCAAGAAGGGGCTTGATACGAGCGGCTGGGTTATTTTCGATAAACCGCTTGAAATGACCTCGACACAAGCTGTTGGCAAACTGAAATGGCTCTTTAACGCTAATAAGGCCGGACATGCCGGAACCCTTGATCCTTTGGCGACAGGTCTATTGCCGATAGCATTGGGAGAGGCAACTAAAACCGTACCTTTTGTCATGGACGGTGAGAAAATCTATCAGTTTACAGTGAAATTCGGCGAGGAAACCAATACTGATGACACTGAAGGCGAGGTGACGGAGACGTCCACACACCGCCCGAGTGACGCTGAAATTGAAGCCGTTTTACCTAATTTCACTGGCGATATCATGCAGGTTCCACCAGCCTTTTCCGCTATAAAAATTAATGGCGAACGCGCTTATGATAAAGCACGCAATGGCGAAGAGGTGATTCTGGATGCGCGGTCAATATCGGTGCATTCTCTCACATTGATTGAGCGGATAGACGACGATCAGGTGACTTTTGAAGCTGAGTGCGGAAAAGGTACTTATGTGCGGGCGCTGGCGCGCGATATGGCGCGCCAATTAGGTACATTTGGCCATGTAACAGCTCTTCGTCGGGTTGTTGTTGGACCTTTCAACGAAGAAGACATGATTTCACTGGAATTTCTTGAAGAATTGCGTCATAAGACACCGGAATTCACTGAAATGGCTCTTAACGGTCATTTTGATGATGTTCTCCTTCCTGTTCAGACCGCGCTGGACGACATCCCGGCGCTGGCCGTGAACAGTAAGGATGCGGTACGCCTCAAAAGAGGCCAGTCCGTTTTGCTTCGTGGACACGATGCACCTTTAATTTGTGACACCGTTAGCGTGTCGTCGGGCGGTTGTCTGGTGGCGTTGGGTGAAGTGGATAAAGGCACGTTGAAGCCGAAGCGTATTTTTAATCTTACCCGGTAAGGGTCAACAAAGGAGTACCCGATGTCGATTACTGCAGAACGGAAGCAAGAGCTTATCAAGGAATACGCAACCAAAGAAGGTGACACAGGCTCACCGGAAGTACAGGTTTCTATTCTCACAGAGCGGATTGTAAATCTCACAGATCATTTTAAAGAGCACGGCAAAGACAATCACTCCCGTCGCGGCCTTTTGAAGATGGTGAGCCAGCGTCGTCGTTTGCTCGACTATTTGAAGAAAATAGATGAAGCACGTTATGCTGCCTTGATTAAAAGTCTCGGCCTGCGTCGCTAACACAAGATTATGGTGGCGCTCTATGAGTGTCACCACTCTATCGGCGGTCTGTTTTACAGTCTGCCACATTATGCGGACATGCTCATGGCAGGATTGCCAGCGGCTTTACCCAATCAAAGCCCCTCGTTGTCTTGTCCATGACATGCCGCACCACTTTAAAATTGCGTAACGATACGCAAACCCCAAGCTGACCATGAGGGTTGTGCAGGGGGATATGTATGAGGACAAGAAGTTGTTTGATATCCACGAAGTAGAAATAGAATGGGGCGGTCGTCCGCTCAAATTAGAGACGGGTAAAGTTGCCCGTCAAGCCGATGGCGCTGTTTTGGCGACATATGGTGACACAACAGTGCTTGCAACCATCGTTGCAGCCAAAAAGCCAAAGCCCGGCCAAGACTTTTTCCCGCTGACAGTAAACTATCAAGAAAAAACATATGCAGCTGGTAAAATTCCTGGTGGTTTCTTTAAACGCGAAGGCCGCCCAAGCGAGAACGAAACACTGACATCTCGTTTGATCGATCGTCCAATCCGTCCGCTTTTCGCGGAAGGCTTTAAATGTGACACGCAGATTATTTTGAGTGTTATGTCGCATGATCTGGAAAACAATCCTGATATCGTGGCATTAGTCGCGGCTTCTGCAGCATTGACCATTTCCGGTGTTCCTTTCATGGGCCCAATTGGTGGTGCGCGTATTGGTATGATTGACGGCGAATATGTGTTGAACCCTACTCTTGATGAGATGGAAGACACAAACCTTGATTTGATCGTTGCCGGCACATCAGATGCTGTGTTGATGGTTGAATCAGAAGCACAAGAACTGGACGAAGCAACCATGCTTGGTGCAGTGAGCTTCGGTCAAAAAGAATTCCAACCTGTTATTCAGGCTATTATTGATTTGGCTGAAAAAGCGGCTAAAGCCCCGCGTGAATTGATCGTTGAAGATCACTCTGAGCTGGCCTCTAAAGTTATGGGCCTTGCAGAAAAAGGCCTGACGGAAGCTTATAAGATCACCACAAAAATGGAGCGTAAAGACGCTGTTGATGCGGTGAAAGCAACGGTGATGGAAACATTGGCTCCTGCTGATGCCGAAGACGCGCCAGACAAGGTTCTCCTTGGCGATCTGTTCAAGAAAGTCGAAGGCTCAGTTGTTCGCGGTAATATCTTGAAAACAAAATCACGCATCGATGGTCGCGATTTGTCGACTGTTAGACAAATTGAATCTGAAGTAGGCGTTTTGCCTCGCACCCACGGTTCTGCGATTTTCACCCGTGGTGAAACACAGGCATTTGTTGTGGCCACTCTAGGTACAGCTGATGACGAGCAGTTCATTGATGCGCTGGAAGGTACACGCAAAGAAAACTTCCTTTTGCATTACAACTTCCCTCCATTCTCGGTCGGCGAAACAGGCCGCACAGGCTCTCCAGGCCGTCGTGAGATTGGTCACGGCAAGCTTGCATGGCGTGCAATCCACCCAATGCTTCCTGAACATCACGAGTTCCCATACACATTGCGTGTTGTGTCTGAGATCACTGAATCAAATGGTTCATCGTCCATGGCGTCCGTTTGCGGCACATCCTTGGCGTTGATGGATGCGGGTGTTCCTTTGAAAAAACCGGTTGCAGGTATTGCAATGGGTCTTATCAAAGAAGGCGACGACTACGCTGTTTTGTCTGATATCTTAGGTGATGAAGATCACCTTGGTGATATGGACTTTAAAGTAGCTGGTACTGAAGACGGCATCACATCTTTGCAGATGGACATCAAAATTGATGGCATCACAGAAGAGATCATGCAGGTAGCACTTGACCAAGCCAAAGGCGGTCGCTTGCATATTCTTGAGTGCATGACTGAAGCACTTTCCTCATCACGCGATAGCGTTGGTGAATTTGCACCACGCATTGAGATGTTGAAAATCCCAACCGATAAAATCCGTGACGTGATCGGTACAGGCGGTAAGGTTATTCGCGAGATCGTCGAAAAAACCGGCGCAAAAGTGAATATCGAAGATGATGGAACCGTGAAAATTGCCTCTTCCGATGGAAAAGCCATTGACGCCGCTATAACATGGATTAAATCAATCACGAGCGAACCTGAAGTGGGTGAAATCTACGAAGGTACAGTTGTTAAAACAGTCGATTTTGGTGCTTTTGTTAATTTCTTCGGCCCGAAAGATGGCCTTGTTCATATTTCACAGCTCACCGATGGTCGTCCTGAAAAAACAACGGATGTTGTTAAAGAAGGCGACAAAGTGAAAGTGAAGCTCATGGGCTTTGATGAGCGCGGAAAAGTGCGCTTGTCCATGAAGGTTGTTGACCAAGCAACAGGTGAAGAAATTAAAAAAGAAGGCTAATTTACTTCTCATATGATTTTGAAAAAGCCGGTGTTCTGACGCCGGCTTTTTTATTTCGAGGCTGCTTATTCCTCTACACGCGTTAGTGATAAAGCGTTTATTGATGTTAAGCGGTATAATTCACATATTAATGGCAGAGGTTATACCCTGGCCTCTATACGGGAAGGTCTTGTTGTTATGCCCCTCAGCAGGCCTTCCCAATTATTTTTTCAGATAGATAAATCTTAAAGTTTATATATGCCTACAGACCCGCGCTCTACCAATCGTGCTGGTAGTAACGTGCGTTGTGGTTCATCAGACTGTATCTGTCTGCCTAAGCCGCAAAGCTGGTCAGCGGCTATCTCTCCGATACGACGCGCCGGTAATCGGAGCGTTGTCAGGCCTGGCTCCATATGAGCTGATCCTGTAAAATCACCGATACCAATAATTGAAATGTCATCAGGAATATGAAGGCCTAAAACCTGGCAGGCATAGATGGCGCCTTGCGCAATAATATCATTGCCGCAAACGAGTGCGCTTGGCGGGTTTTCTTGCAAAAGCTTAATCACAGCTTTCTTTGCAAACCCAATATCATAATTGGTTGCAATTAATCGGTCAGGGCTTAGCTCCTGTTCTGATTTATTGAGCCCCGCCAGTGCGCCTTGAAAGCGATCATGGGCGCGGTCGTTTGAACGGGTAGGGGGGAATAAAAGCGCTATATCTTCATGCCCGCGTTGAACCAGATAACGAGCGACCTTAAACCCTGCATCATAATTATCGGCTCCAACGCACGGTATGAATGAATCGGCGCGGTAATTCCATGCCGCTAGAACAGGAACATGCCTTGTGCTCAGCATTTCAAGCGAGGCTTGATTATGTTCAAGACCGATCATCGCGATACCGTCAATTCTGCGTTCAAGTAGTGAGCGAATGATGGCCACTTCCAATGATAGATCATATCCGTGAGCCGCAATCAGCATGATGCGGTCATGGAGCCTCAGCCGAGCAGAGAAAGCCTGTATGAGTTCGGCAAAAATAGCATTATCGATTGTGGGCACGACCAAACCAATTGTGCCGGAAAACCGATTATGCAGACTGCCTGCCACTCTGTCACGAATATAGCCAAGGTCTTCTGCTGCTTTTTCGATGCGGAGCCTTGTTGCTGATTTAACAATATCAGGTGAATTGAAATATCGAGACACTGTGGCGGGCGATACTGCTGCGCGTCTTGCAACCTCTACTATGCCAGGCGCCCCTTTGCGGGATCTCGTCCGTCTCATTAGAGCATCCACTTATAATTTTCTTCTTGTATTTTCTTATCATACCTCATAATGAAAACGTTTGCATTCTTATTTTCATTGGATAAAGTTGAGCATGTTGGAGGTGAGCGTATGTTCCCTGTTGCATCGCTTTGGGAGGAGCATAAAGAAACATGGAATTTCTTGGGTATTTTGGTGGCGTATTCGAACCTATATCGCTGATGTTGTTGTTGGGGGGCACAATCGGCGGTTTAATATTAGGGGCCACACCGGGGTTATCCCCGACGATGGCAGTTGCGTTGCTAATTCCCTTTACATTCCATCTCACCCCAACACAGGGTCTTATTCTACTTGGTGCCGCCTATACATCCACAGTAGCGGGTGGTGCGGTCAGTGCCATATTACTTAAAATTCCTGGAGCGCCAGCCAATATAGCAACGGCGCTCGATGGTAATGCCATGGCCAAAAACAATGAAGGTGCACGGGCACTGCATTTGTCTTTTTTATCGTCCGGCATTGGCGGTGTTATTGGTGTTCTGCTGTTAATCTTTCTAACACCTGTGCTCGCCGAGTGGGCACTAAAATTTGGACCGTCGCATCTGTTTTGGATTGCTATATTGGGTGTCACCGTGATCGGCTCGCTCGATTCAAAATCCTTTGTAAAAGGATTGTTGTCCGGCTGCATCGGTCTTTGGCTTTCAATGATCGGCTATGATGAAATTCAAGGAACTGAGCGCTTCATATTCGCAGATGCACTAACCGGCGGCATTCATATTATACCGGCCCTGATTGGTCTTTTTGCTATTCCCCAAGTGATGGAAATGCTTTCCAAGGGACGCAATAAAGAGAAAGTCGAGGCTATCAAAGTTCCAAAGCATGCAGTAATGGATTCAGTGCGTGAGATGACGCGTTCCCCGCGCCCTCTTACCATCGGAACAATCGTCGGCTCTATTGTTGGTTTGATACCAGGTGTCGGTGGGCAGATTGCCGGTCTTGTTGCTTATGATCAGTCTAGGAAGTTTTCACCTGAAAAAGAGAAATTTGGCACAGGTCACCCAGAAGGCCTTATTGCTGCAGAATCGGCTAACAACGCGATGGTCGGCCCCTCGCTTGTTCCTTTACTAACACTCTCGATCCCAGGAAGCCCAACCGCTGCTGTTCTCTTGGGTGGTTTGTTGATCCATGGCATTTTCCCTGGTTCAGATATCTTCGAGAAGCATCCAGAGGTGGTTTGGACTTTCATCAACTCCATGTTGATTGGTCAGGTTTTGATGGTGATTTTTGGTATTTATACCGCCGCATGGGCCGCACGTATTGCTAAGGCACCCATTCCCATCATGGCCGCAGGCGTGATGGTGCTTGCCGTTTTTGGTTCTTACTCCGTGCAGCAATCGATGGGCGATGTACACATCATGCTGGCGTTGGGTGTTGGTATGTTCGTACTTGAAAGATTTGGTTTTTCAGCGGCACCACTAGTCCTCGGTCTTATTCTTGGCCCCATTGCGGGAGACTATTTCACCAATGGTTCATTGATTGCAGCAGCGCAAGATGGTCCATGGGTCTATTTCTTCACTGGTTCCCTCAATATTGTTTTAATTGGACTTGTCGTTGCCTCAGTTGCTTATTCCTTCTGGACTAATATGCTGCAAGGCAAGCAAACTCAAAAACAAGCTGTCACTATGGAGGGCGCGGAATGACCATCTCTCGCCTTCAGCATATCATTCCAGCTGGTCTGGTCTTTCTGCTTGCAGCCGTTGTTACATGGCTGAGTTTTACCCAACAACCGGTTGAGTCATTTCTGTTTCCGCGCGTGATATCGGTCGCATTTATTATTCTTGCCTTGTGGAATTTGATCAGGGCGGGTGCGGGTATGTCTCGTGTAGGTGGGGGGCTATCCTTTGACACCATGCTGAAAATAGCGCCGGGCCTTATTATTGTCTTGATTTATGTGTTTTTCGCAGCAAAAGAGCTGGGTTTTTATGTTAGCTCAACGCTTGTCTTTTTTGCTGTTTATTCGTTTTATGATCCTGTGCCAATTTCCAGCATTAAAGACTGGTTTAAACGGATTATGATAACGGCAGTCTTTATGGCTGTCATTTATGGTCTCTTTGCTCTGACCTTACAGGTTCAGACGCCAAGAGGTATTTTTATCTGATTTCTCATGATTCACCATGAGAAACTATGATTATTGGGAGGAAGTAATAATGAGAAAACTTTTAAAAACAGCAATGCTCTCTGTAGCAGCTCTAGCTGTTGGCGTGACTGCTGCGCTGGCAGAAGGATATCCGGATCGCCCTATAGGTGTTGCCGTTTCATACGGGGCAGGAGGCGCTACTGATTTTCAAGCGCGGATCGTCACTATGGTTGCTGGCAATGAGGATATGCTTGGCCAACCGATTTACATCTTGAATAAACCAGGTGCTGGTGGACGCAAAGGCTGGAACTGGTTCGCAACGGAAGCAGAAGCTGATGGCTATACAATGTCAGCGTATAATGTGCCGCATTTCATTGCTCAAGGCATTAAGGGCGGCGTGAAATATAGTGCTGACTCGTTTGAGCCTATTGCAAACTGGGGTGCCGACCCAGCTGTTGTTGTGGTTGGTAAAGACAGCAAGTTTAACACAATGGCTGACTTGATTGCTTTTGCTAAAGAAAACCCTGGCAAGACAACAACATCAGGTGCTGGTCTATTCGTGGGTCACCACATCGCAGCCCTGCAAGTCGAAAAAGCTTGTGCATGTAAGCTTGCTTATATCCCGACTAAAGGGGGTGGCGCTGCTGCTATGAAAGCTGTGATCGCTGGTGAAGTTTTGGCAGGTATCAACAATCTGTCTGATGCTTTCCGTGCGCGCGAAGCGGGTAATGTGAAAATTCTTGGTGTTGCTGATCTAGAGCGTAATGCAGAATTTTTGCCTGATGTCCCAACGCTTAAAGAAGGTGGCCTCGATGTTGATAATGCATCCGTCAACTTCCGTGGCTTGATGGTGCCAAAAGGAACCCCACAAGAGGTGATCGACAAATTGGCCGCACAGGTTCCAAAAATGTTTGGTCACAAGCGTGTAACTAAACGTATGAAAGCAGGCGGCTCTCCATTGAAAGTGATGGATCGCGCAGCTGTTCAGGCCATGTGGGCAGAACGTAAAGCAACCTTGGCTGAGCTTTTAAAAGGTCTCTAGCCATCTATGTCGGGTGAGGGATTGTCCTCACCCGACATTCAACGAATGGATATTAAAGAATGACGGCACAATTAGCTCAAACTGATCTCTCTCCAGACGAAATCATTGTCGATGAATTAGTGGTGCGAGCGCGCAAAGCACAAGCTGCTTTTGAAAAGAATGCCGATCAGGAGCGCTATGACCGCGCAGCACTAGCTGCTGCATGGGCATTAATGGAACCAGGCCGCAATGAAGAGCTGGCAGCCATGGCTGTTGAAACCACTGGCCTTGGCAACGTCAAAGACAAAATCACAAAAAATCACCGTAAGACTTTAGGCGTTCTACGAGATATCAAACATTCAAAAACCTGCGGTATTATCAGTGATGACGCAGCAACCGGCATCACCGAGATTGCCCGGCCTAAGGGTGTGGTGGGTGCGGTTGTCCCGTCAACAAACCCTGTTGCGACGCCCACCAATAATGTCGTGAACTCTCTAAAGTGCGGAAACGCCATCATTCTTTCGCCCTCACCCAAAGGGGTCAACGTTTGCGAAAAGTTGCTGGGCTACATCCATGCCGAATTTGACAAGGTCGGCATTGACCGCGATCTTGTGCAAATGATACCCGCGCCTGTATCCAAAATTCGCGCCCAGCGTCTTATGGAAACTGTAGACGTGTTGGTGGTGACTGGTAGTCAAAACAATGTTCACCGCGCCTATTCATCTGGCACACCGGCCATCGGTGTTGGTGCTGGTAATGTGATGGTCATCGTTGACGAGACAGCAGACCTCAATGAGGCTGCCAGAAAAATCACGGCCTCAAAAACATTTGATAACTCCACTTCTTGTTCGTCAGAAAATGCGATTGTCGTTGTTGATGCGATATTTGACGATCTGATGGTAGCGCTTGATGCTGAGGGCGGCAGGCTCTTGGATCGTGCCAATGACAGTAAACTCAAACATGCTTTATTTGGTAGCGGTCATCTCAACAGAGATATGCTGGCGCAAGACATCGATAAGGTGATTGCGGTGGCGGACATAGAAGTGAGTAATCCGCAAACCGCAAAGTTCTTGATGATTGAGGGAGAAGGAGTGGGGCCGAATTTTCCTGAATCTGGAGAAAAGCTCTCTCTTGTCGCGACCGTTTACCGTGTCAGTGATTTCAATGCTGCCCGTGAACTTGCAACAACTATATTGGCGCACCAAGGTGCGGGGCATTCCATTGGTCTGCATTCATCGAATGATGAACGTGCAGTCGCGCTTGGTCATGATATGCCTACATGCCGTGTTATCGTCAATCAGGCGCATAGCTTTGCAACCGGTGGATCGTTTGATAACGGCATGCCATTTTCACTTTCCATGGGCTGTGGCTCATGGGGTGGAAATTCCATCGATGATAACTTCAACCACCAACACCTGATGAACATCACAAAAGTCGTTCGCGCTATTCCGGCCAATGAGCCGAGCCTTGATGAGATTTTTGGCGGTTACTGGGAAGAGGCAGGGAAGTAATGGGTCAGCCATTTGATCCGCAATCTATTGCAGGTCTATCCGTCCGTGATGTTATCGACAAATGGGCGAAGACTAAACCAGATAGTGCGTTTGTTATTGATCCAAAAACAAATGAAAAACTGACGTTTAGTGACTTGCAACGCGATTGTTCGGCTTTTGCCGCTAATCTTGCCGCAAAGGGTATGATGCCCGGCGACAGCATCGCTTATGCAATGGGCAACGGGTTGAATGTGATACGCACAATCTTCGGCACCCTTTATGGCGGCTATCTGGCAACGGCGGTTAATCTCGTTTCCGGCCAAAATACGATCGCTCATGTGTTGAGCCATTCAAACGCTCGGCTTGTTTTTGCTGAGGAACAAACTGTAGAGCTTATGCAAGGTGTCGTGGATAAATGCGACGGATCAGATGGTGCATTGAATGTACCAATTATGAGTATTGACCCGTCATGGTTTGCATCGACGCAAAGCGACCTATCTGAGCTAAATAGTGAGCAAGATGGACTCTTGATGTATACTTCCGGCACAACAGGCGTGCCCAAAGGCGTTGTTCATTCCCACGCCTCTCTGTTGGCTGGTGGCTGCAACACAGCACTTGCTCATCAGCTGTGTGAAGAAGACAGCACGCTATGTGTTTTGCCTCTTTATCATATCAATGGTCTGTGCGTGACATTGATAGGTACATTGATTTCCGGCGGTTGTATTGTGCTGCCGCGCAAGTTTTCGGTATCAACATTTTGGCAGCTTTTACGTGACCATAAATGCAGTTGGTTTTCACTGGTTCCGACTCAGATTTCTTATTTGCTGCACGAAGCAGAAACCAATGGCCATGACCACGTGGGACTGGAAAATCTGCGCTTCGGGCGTTCGGCCTCGGCGCCACTAGCACCTGATATTCATCAGGCATTTGAGACCAAATTCAATATCAAAATAATTGAAACAATGGGATTGACTGAAACGGCGGCGCAAATTCTTTCTAACCCGATTGATGGTATATGCAAAATTGGCTCGCCCGGCATTGCATTCGGTAATGAGGTGATCATAGCCGATGAAAAGCAGATCGAGTGCGCACACGGCGAAGAGGGCGAAGTGATTGTGCGTGGAGCAAACGTCATGCGCTTTTATCGCAAAAACGAAGAAGCAACGATGGCCTCACTGACTGATGATGGCTGGCTTCGCACGGGCGATCTTGGTCGAATGGATGATGACGGTTACGTGTTTATCACAGGACGCTTGAAAGAGCTTATTATCAAAGGCGGAGAAAACATTGCACCACGCGAAGTTGATGAAGCGCTCTACTCTCACCCTGACGTGATTGAAGCCGCTGCCTTTGCCCGTAGCTGCCCTCAATATGGGCAGCGCGTCGAGGCAGGCGTGGCCGTGCGGGAAGGATCAGCATTGACGTCAGATTCACTCATCGGTTTGTGCCATGACAAAATCGGACAGTTTAAATCTCCAGAGAAAATTCATTTTTTCGCTGAATTGCCAAAAGGCCCTTCAGGAAAGATACAACGGCTGAAATTGTCTGAAATTACAGACTAAGGTTACTCTGATTTGTTCTTCGGTTTCTTGGGTTTTTTGGGCCGCTTTGGCTTCGATGGCCTTTTCAGCGGTGAGTTGCCGCCAGTGTCGCTAGATTTGGCCGTTTTGTCCCAAACCTTGTTCTTTTTAGGTGCGTTGCCTGCGCGCTTGCCTGCTGCTTTTCTTTCTGCTCTTGAACCGTCCTTATTGGTGGAGCGTGCAGGCTTATCTGTACGCGCTGACTTGCCAGCTCCCTCATTGTTATCCTGACTTTCAAAAGGCTTGCGGTTGCCTGGTTTTTTACCGGCATATTTTTTCGAGCGGCGATCTGATCTGTCGTTCTTTTTAGGGCCATCTCTACCATTTCGCTTATTTGAGCGGCCTTCTATTTTTGGGGCACCATCAAGGCGTTTCACCCTGATGTTGCGTTCCATCGTCTGATTTTTTCCCAGTGCACTGAAAAACTCATCAGCATTCTCGGCATTCAGTTGAACGAATGTTTCCTCAGTCTGCATAGTGATTGCACCGATATCGCGTTTGGTAAGATTGGCGGCGTTGCAAATCATGGGAATCAACCAGCGCGGTTCCGCATTTTGTTTGCGCCCCACGGAAAGAGAGATCCACACACTGTTTTCAAATTCAACGCGCGGGCCGCGTGGTTCACGTGCTTCGCGAGGGTTGTCTCGTCCTTTGGAACCTTTGGGCGCTTGCGCTGACACATTTTGCAAATCTTCCGGTGCGGATTGTCCAGCTTTGTTGAGGCGCAGAAAAGCGGCGGCAATTTGTTCGGGGGAATGATCGGCAAGCAAACGCTGCGCGAAGGATGTTTCGTCATCAGTTAATGGCGCCGTTAAAATCGGATCAGCCAACATACGCTCTTCGTCGCGACGGTTCACATCATCAGCCGAAGGTGGAGTGGTCCATGTTGCGTCGATTTTGGCAAAGCGTAAAAGTCGTTCAGCACGTCCACGCCCTTTATTATCTACAATAAGCGCACTTATTCCTTTGCGCCCCGCCCGACCTGTGCGGCCGCTGCGATGGAGCAGCGTATCTGGGTTTGTGGGCAATTCGGCATGAATAACCAATTCAAGTTTAGGCAAATCAATGCCGCGTGCAGCAACATCAGTCGCGATACATACCCGTGCCCGACCATCCCGCAGCGCTTGCAGCGCGTGAGTGCGTTCGTTTTGGCTTAATTCACCAGACAGAGCTACGACTTGAAACCCTCTGTTATTAAATCGAGCAACCATACGATTGACGGAGGCGCGGGTGTTGCAAAAGACAAGTGCATTTTCCGCCTCATAATAACGCAGTACATTGATAATCGCATTTTCGCGTTCACGCGGAGCGACGCTGAGCACGCGATATTCGATATCGATGTGCTGTTTTTTTTCTTCTGATGTTGTAACCCGCACAGCATCGCGCTGATAGCGCTTGGCAAGTTTGGCAATAGTCGCTGGAACCGTTGCCGAGAAGAGCAGTGTGCGTCGCTCTTCTGGTGTGGCCTCTAAGATGAATTCAAGATCTTCACGAAACCCAAGATCCAGCATCTCGTCGGCTTCATCAAGAACAACGGCTTTAAGATGTGATGTATCAAGGCCGTTGCGTCTAATATGATCGCAAAGGCGACCTGGCGTGCCGACAACAATATGTGTGCCACGCTCTAAGGCGCGACGCTCAGTGCGAGCATCCATACCGCCAACACATGAGGTGATGACAGCACCGGTATCACCATAAAGCCAATCAAGCTCACGTTTGACCTGAAGGGCTAGTTCACGCGTGGGGGCAACCACGAGTGCGAGCGGCTTATCAGCGCGGGCAAATCTTTCTTCATCAGCTAAAAGAGTTGGTGCAATGGCTAAGCCAAAAGCCACGGTTTTGCCCGAGCCAGTTTGGGCAGAGACAAGCGCATCTGCATTGGCAAGTTCAGGGGCAAGAACAGCTGCTTGAACAGGCGTAAGCGCGCTATATCCGCGTTTTGCTAACGCTTGACCAAGCGCTGGTGCGACACCTTCAAATTCGATCATAAATGCTCTTTCAAAAGGGGCATGCCTAAATGGTTAGGACCAGAAAGGTTAAGGTTTGAAATGTTTATTGGCAGCTTTGGTTCTCAATGGAGGAAGAAAAGTGAGCCGCGTGATGCAGCGACAAGGCGCTTTATGGTCTCAATAGGTGGTAATGTGTGCATTGTATAGGTCTGAATAAAATAATTTCAGCATTAGTATGAACACCCATGTCTTGAGACATGGAATCATTCGTAGAGATTCAGTTTCGTTCACCACGTTTTCAGATCATGGTCTTGTTTTCTGGGTGTTAAGGTTGGTGGCGACAGGTCATATTTACGGCTGAACTATGGATTTCCACAGAGTATCGCATCTATCTTCTTATATTTGTTGTTTTAGTGAGGTATTGACCTTTTCATTTGCTAATGTCGCACTTCATTCAAGGGACGTGAATTTAAATGGCTGAGATACCTAAGAAACCTGAAAATCGATATATCAATGACCTTCGTCGTCTAGATTTCAGTCAATCAGTTGCTCTGAAAGTGCGCGGAGCAATCGCGCCAGTTGGCTTATCGCTTATTTTTCTTGCAGGTATCGCATTGTTTGCAGGCAGCGGCTTTACCGGACTTGGTGAAGAGGCGCTTTTGATCGCAGTTGCCGCTGTCATTGGCGGCTATATGGCGATCAACATCGGTGCGAATGATGTTGCCAATAATATGGGGCCTGCTGTCGGTGGTAAAGTCCTTACGGTTTTTGCAGCCATCGTTATTGCCGTAATCTGTGAGAGCGCAGGCGCCTTGTTGGCAGGTGGCGATGTGGTGAGCACGATTTCAAAGGGGATTATCACACCCAATGAAGATATCGCGGTTGTCGATTTTCGATTTTTAATGTTGAGCGCTTTACTCGCCGCGGCTTTATGGATCAATCTTGCGACCATTTTGGGCGCGCCTGTTTCAACAACCCATTCCATTGTTGGTGGCGTGTTGGGTGGTGGCATTGCTGCTGCTGGTTTTGGGCTTGTAAATTGGGTGACCATGTCAAAAATTGCCGCCAGCTGGGTTATCTCACCGGTGTTCGGCGCCGCGGTTTCGGCCCTTTTACTTCTTTTTATTAATGTCAGAATTTTTGATCAAAAAGACAGGGTTGCCGCAGCTAAGCGTTGGGTGCCGATTTTGATTGGTCTTATGGCAGCAGCTTTTGCAGCCTATATGGCAATGAAGGGTCTCAAGAAAATATGGAGGCCGTCGACAATTGAAATTACCATTTTCTCATTGGTGGCCTTCGGTGGCGCTTTTTTGTTGGCAAAGCCTTATATTGCAAAATGCGTAGTGGGCATGAATAATGATCGAAAGGGTATCAACTCACTTTTCAATATACCGTTGATCGCTGGTGCCGCTCTTCTTTCTTTTGCCCATGGCGCAAACGACGTGGCTAACGCAGTTGGACCACTGGCTGCGATAGTTTCAACGGTTGGCGAAGGCAGCGAAATTGCCAGCAAAGTATCTATTCCACTATGGGTTATGGTGATTGGTGCTTTTGGTAT
This sequence comes from Hyphomicrobiales bacterium, assembly GCA_039989895.1. Taxonomy (NCBI): domain Bacteria; kingdom Pseudomonadati; phylum Pseudomonadota; class Alphaproteobacteria; order Hyphomicrobiales; species Hyphomicrobiales bacterium. Next base: position 127,432 of record JBDXGY010000005.1, on the reverse strand, counting down.
CGCGCTGGGGCTTGGTCTTTTTGGTCCCAAACTGATCGCGATTGTTGGTGAAAAGATCACACGGCTTAACTCGCCTCGCGCTTATTGCGTGGCTTTGTCAGCGGCTGTCACTGTGTTGATTGCTACCACGCTTGGGCTTCCGGTTAGCTCAACGCACATTGCTGTTGGTGCAGTGTTTGGTGTTGGTTTCTTGCGAGAATTCACAGAAAATCCCAATCGTCGAAAACGCCGCGCAACTTATAAGCTAAATAAGACGGCCGATGATGCTTTTGCAACGAATACGGTTCGAGGAAAAAGACGGCTTGTACGTCGTAGATTTGTGATTTCGATCGCGGCAGCTTGGGTGATTACCGTACCAGCTTCAGCGCTTCTTTCTGCTGCAATTTATAATCTTCTGCAGCTTCTATAATCCACGGCTGCAATTTCTCAAAACGTTGGAGAAGATTAAAAAAGTCCTCGCGATAAACAATTTTTTTTGCGTCCTCAAACAGTGTCCAATGACGCTCTCTTTTCTTGCGCTCAGGCCATTTTGATACCTGTTCATGAACTAGAAATGGATAATATGTGACCACAATGTCTTCAAGGCCTTGGTCTGTCTGACGGCTTATGACCGTCGTGATGGCAAAATCACTTAACACGGTTCCATGCACACCGGCTTCTTCAAAAGCTTCGCGCGCACAGGCGTCCTCATTGGTCTCGTTTTTCTTTTTCCAACCTTTAGGCAATATCCAGCGCCCTCGTGTTTGTGAGGTCACAAAAAGCAACGCCATATCGCCGCTTCTTATATCAAATGGTAAGACTCCAACTCGATGCATCAATATGCTCATTTTTATAGTTTATCTAAGGATGATTCGCACATCATAGTATTTTTACGTTAAATCGCAACTCTACCCCCTTCATGTGGGTTGAGTTTGCATAATAACAAGTACTATTCCTTGGGCAAAATCACAGCTATAGTCGAGGACGTTATTAATCGTGTTCAGTGGAGTATGTCTTGTCTAGCGATGCAGAATTTTTAAATGTCTCTGTGTGGCGCGGTGATGAAGTGTCTGGAAAATATCAGACTTTCAAAGTTCCTGCTCTCGGTAGCCAGACAGTATTGGATGTTGTCGCGTGGATACAGCAGAATGAAGATCCAACATTATCCTATCGTTTTGCTTGTCGTGTCGGCATGTGTGGATCATGCGCTATGATGGTCAATGGCGTGCCGCGCTGGACATGCCGCACCCATATTTCAAAAGTTACGCAAGACGATAGTTTAGAAATAGCACCATTGCGCAATTTGCCAGTGATCAAAGACCTTGCAACTGACATGGATCCATTTTTCGATAAATGGGTTGAGGCCGAAGGCCTGCATCATCCCTCTAAAACGCGCCATGATCCGATTGAAGCAGTTGATCCGAAAAGTGCGGCGCGCGCCGAGGCCGATACAGGGATTGAATGCATCAATTGTTCTATCTGTTATGCCTCTTGCGACACGGTAGCGGGTAATGCAGATTATCTCGGCCCTGCCGCTCTTCAGCGCGCATGGACGCTTTATAATGATGAGAAAAATGAAAGCCGCCAATTTATTCTTGATGCGGTATCGGGCAAAGGCGGGTGCCACAATTGCCACAGTCAGGGCAGCTGTTCTCTCCATTGTCCAAATGAATTAAACCCGATGAAAGCGATTGCCGGTTTGAAAAAAGCAACAGCCAGCACCTTCTTTACGAGGGGGAAATAGCCATGTTGGATATCCGCCTCTATATGCTGCAACGCATAACTGCGCTGATCATGGCGCCACTAACCATCGGTCATCTCGCTGTGATGATATATGCGATCCAAGACGGCTTGAGTACGGGCGAGATTTTAGGGCGTACACAGGGAAGCATTTTCTGGTTTTTATTCTATGGCAGCTTTGTTGTTGCGGTCTCCATTCACGCGGCAATAGGCCTGCGCGTTATTGTGCATGAGATGACGGGTTTAAAAGATATTCCTTTGCGGGCTTTCACATGGGGTGTGGGGCTTTTGCTCCTCGCCATGGGGATGCAGGCTGTCATGGCGGTGACGCTGTCATGATCCGTCCACACCGCTCTCACCCTCTATGGTATGCCTATGCTTTACACCGCATATCTGGTCTTGGTCTGGCGCTTTTCCTACCTTTGCATTTCTATGTCTTGTCTAAAGCATTGACCGCGCCCGATGAGCTGGATCAATTTTTACAGCTGGCGGAAAACCCACTGGTTAAGCTAGTGGAATTCGGTCTTGTGTTTGGTCTTGCCGTTCATATGTTTGGCGGCCTGCGGCTTATTGCGCTTGAATGGCTCCCATGGTCGAGTAAACAAAAAACGATGGCGGCTTTGGCTATCGCTGTTTCGTTTTTAATTTCCAGCACTTTCTTTTTAAAGGCGATTTGACCCATGGCAACGCATGATATTGAAAGACATGACACAGATATTTTGATCCTTGGGACGGGTGGTGCTGGCATGTTTGCAGCCCTTCATGCTCAGCAATCTGCACCCAAAGGCACGAAGATCACAATTGCGGTAAAAGGGCTAATCGGAAAGTGCGGCTGCACTCGCATGGTGCAAGGTGGTTATAATGTCGCGCTGGGTGGCGGTGACACAGTTGAGCGCCATTTCATGGATACGATCATTGGCGGCAAATGGTTGCCTGATCAAGATATGGCTTGGAAGCTTTGCGAACAGGCTGTTGTGCGTATTCGCGAACTGGAAAATGAGATTGGCTGCTTCTTTGATCGTAATGCCGATGGTTCCCTGCATCAAAAAGCCTTCGCGGGGCAGACCGCTGACCGGACAGTTCACAAAGGTGATTTGACGGGTATTGAGATCATCAGCCGATTGATGGAACAAGTGCTTGCTCGGCCCGTTGAAAAACTTCAAGAACACCGAGCCATAGGTTTAATTCCGACTAAAGACGGCAGCGCACTGGCTGGTGTTTTATTCATCGATATGCGCACAGGTAAGTTCAGGTTCGTGCGGGCGAAAACCGTCTTGATGGGAACGGGTGGTGGTCCCACCATGTATAAATATCATACGCCTTCCGGTGATAAGACAATGGACGGTCTTGCCATGGCTTTGCGTGTTGGTCTTCCCTTGCGCGATATGGAAATGGTGCAGTTCCATCCAACCGGATTGCTAGCGGGTGATCATACAAAAATGACAGGAACCGTTTTGGAAGAAGGCTTGCGCGGGGCAGGCGGGCAACTTCTCAACGGGGCTGAAAACCGTTTTATGTTTGATTATGACCCCCTTGGTGAACGTGCGACACGCGATGTTGTTAGTCGTGGTATTTATGCAGAAATGAAGAAAAACAATTCGTCCCAAAACGGCGGCGTTTATATCTCCATGGCGCATCTTGGCGTTGAAAATGTCCGCCAAAAATTCAAAGGCATGGTCAAGCGCTGCGCTGACAGTGGTTTTGATCTGGCCGGTGGCTTGGTTGAGGTCGTGCCGACCGCGCATTACTTCATGGGCGGGGTGGTCGTAGATGTTGATGCACGCACGGCAATGGAAGGTCTTTATGTCGCAGGCGAAGACGCTGGCGGCGCGCATGGCTCTAACCGTCTTGGTGGCAATGGTGTTGCCAATTCCACGGTCTATGGTGGAGTAGCTGGTGATGTGATGGGTAAAGATATTCGCTCAATGGGCGCTTTGCGTGATGCGGATGAAAGTGTTTTGAGTGCCGAGGTTGAGCGGGCTTGTCATCCTTTCTCAAAGAAACCAGCTAATGTTCAAAAACTGCGAATGGCATTGCAAGAAGCGATGTGGGATGATGCGGGCGTGATCCGTAACAAGGTTGGCATGGAGCGTGGAATTGCGCGAATTGAAGAAATCAAAGCGGAACTCATGGAGATTGGCGTTGCCTCAGACAATCTTGCCTTTAATCTGACGTGGCATGATTGGCTCAATATGGCGAGTTTGTGTGATGTATCCGATGTCATAGCGAGAGCGGGTATTGAGCGCGAAAATTCACGCGGCGCGCATTACCGCGAGGATTTTCCTGATAGCGGTGCTATGGAAAGCTCTTATTATACGGTCGCGCGCAAAAATGGTGATACAGTTGATGTGACACGCGAAGATGTCCAATTTACAATCGTCAAACCGGGGGAGACCATTTTGCCCTCTAGTGAACCTGAAACTTTGGTGGCCGCACAATGATCTCGATTGATTTAATTCAAAGCACAGCAGAAGTCCTGATGGATAAGGCCGCGATTGAGATACCGCAAGATTATCTGGATGGTCTCAAGAGCGCTGCAAAGGTTGAGGATGGTGATCTTTCCTCTTTCGTACTTCAGGCAATGTTAGAAAACTATGAAGCCGCCAAAGAAGACCGCCGCGCTATGTGTGGTGATACAGGTACGCCGCGCTGGTATGTTAAAATGGGTAATGAAACTCAAGTGGAAGGCGGGCCAATCGCGCTTGAAGCGGCGTTGCGGCGCGCAACAGCCAATGCCACAAATGGCGTGCCACTACGCCCTAATCGTGTGCACCCTTTGTGGCGCACGGACCATGACAACAATGTTGGCATTGGCGCGCCAGAAATTGAATATGGCTATGAGCCGGGCGGTGAATGGATTGATCTCATCACGGTTCATAAGGGGGGCTTGTTTGGTACAGACTACAGAATGCTTTTTCCCTCCGACGGTATTCAGGGCATCAAGCGCTTTTATCTCGATAGTCTTGTGGCTTTTGGCAAGCGCGGCTTGGCCTGCCAGCCAGCCATTATAGGCATCGGGCTTGGCGGCTGCAAAGACACCTGCATGGTGCTTGGCAAACGTGCTGCTTGTTTGCGCACTGTTGGCTCTAAAAATTCAGACCCTAAAATTGCCGAGCTTGAAGACGAGTTAAAAGAATTGGGCAATAGCATCGGCATGGGCGCGATGGGCTTCGTCGGCAAGTCCATGGTGGTCGATGCGCACATTGAGGTGGGCTATTGCCATACGGGCGGCATGCAGATGTCGGTCCATGCTTTTTGTCTTTCATCGCGCCGCGCTGTGGCGCGCGTTTATCCAGATGGGCGTGTCGAATATCGCACAGACCCTGACTGGTTCACCGATTATCAACGCAGGGAGACTGTCGAATGGGAGATGCCACCCCTAGAACAGCAGGAACAGATAAATACAGAAAAATCCGCCTGAGCACGACGCCAACGCCTGAAGCCCTAGCCGAGCTTCGCATCGGTGATGTGGTTTATCTAGATGGCTTGATTTATACCGCCCGTGAGGGTGTTTATATGCGTGCACTTGAAGATAAGGCGAATATTCCAATGGAATTGCCAAGTGAGAGTGCCGCTAATTTCCATTGCTCGCCCGCAGCGCGCATCAACGATGACGGCACCTATGAGCTTGGTGCCGTGACGGCTACAGCCTCCTTCCGTTTTTCAAAGTGGATAGGCGAATGGATGGCTAAATCTGGCGCGAAGCTCATTATCGGCAAAGGTGGTATGAGCCCATCAGATTACAAAGAACATTTTGTGCCCAATGGCGCGATCTATTTAACGACCGTGGGCTATGGCACGGGCGCGCTTTTGGGGCGTGGTGTGAAGCGGGTGAAAACGGTGCACTGGAATAAAGAACTTGGTATTGCGCAAGCTATGTGGGTTTTAGAAGCTGAAAACATGGGCCCGTTTATTGTGGAAAGTGATCTCGCAGGTAACAGCTTGTTTGAGCGTGAAAACAAGAAGATTTCAGAAAACCTAGACAAAGTCTATGAAGGCACAAAACCTGCGACCCTCAAGCGGTTTGGTGAAACGGATGATAAGTCTGATGAATTGATCGGCTGATGTTTAATCAGCGACGATCACATCGTGAGTAACGGCGTTGATGTCTGATAGGCCCAGTTGAGCTAGAGTTATGCTCGTTTCTGTTGCCAGTACGTCTGCCATCTCGGCAACGCCTTTGGCACCGGCAGCTGCCATAGCAAACGAAAAGGGCCTACCAAGAAAAACGAAATTAGCGCCCATGGCATAGGCTTTGATAATATCATCGCCACTTCGAATGCCGCTGTCAAAAAACAAAGGATAGTCATCACCAATAGCTATGCGAATGGAGCGCAGGGCATGGATCGGGGTAGGGGCGCTATCGAGCTGTCGCCCGCCGTGGCTTGAAACCTGTATAGCGTCAACGCCCATAGCGCGCATTTTTAGCGCATCTTCAACATTCAAAACGCCTTTGACAACCAGATTACCTTTCCAGCCATCGCGAATTTTTTTAAGTAAATCCCAATCAGCGCCAGCACGGCTGCTGGTGCGATCAAATTCGCCGTATTCCCCACCAAAATTGGCAAGCTGTGGTCGGCCTTGAAGGAGTGTTGCAAGCGACCATCGTGGATGGAGTGCAAAATCAAGCGCTTGGCGAGGTCCCATTTTGAACGGCATTTTAAATCCGCGCCTGAGTTCGCGCGGCCTGCGCCCAACTTCTGGCACATCAACAGTCAGAATAAGTGTTCTGTAACCAGCGTTTTCCGCACGTTTGATGAGCGCATTGGATGCATTTTCATTGCCGCTGAAATAAAGCTGGAACCATGCATTGCCTTTTGCCGCCATGCCTAATTCTTCAAGCGATGTGGATGAGGCGGTGGAAACTCCAAGCGGAATCGCGTGCTTTGCAGCCAAACCTGCAAAGGCTTGATCTGTTCCTGGGCCCGCGAGATTACACATACCCATCGGGCTGATGCCAAAAGGCAGGGCAGATTTTTTATCAAAAACATCGACGCTTAGGGAGCGGTGTTCGACATTATTCAAAACACGGGGCATCAGGCGAATGGCGCGTATTGCTTCGCGGTTTAACGCCTCGCCATAGCCTTCGCCTGCCGCGCCATCGATATAGTCAAAAATCATGCCCGGCAAACGCCGCTTCGCGATCAGCCGAGCATCTAGGCAGGAATGAAGTGTCGGGTTAGTGAACATCGGTTTCCTGCGTTTTATTCATTCGAGAGACCTTTAAGCGAGTGCTTACTGGTTTTTGCGAGCCACTTCTTGCATAAAGCGGTGGCGTATAACGGGCGCATCGAGTTCAATCACCGGTACGGGGATATTGCCAGATTCGCATTTGCAAATGATGATGGCCATTTCTTCCCCAGCAAGGGCACCCTTCATCACATCAGCAGCGTCTTCTGCTTGGCATTCGATGACATTTTCACAACCGCAGGCGCGCGCGACTTCTGCTAGAGATGTTTTCATGCCTGCATAGGTTGGCTGATCACCAGTTGATCCGTAACTGCCATTGTCGACCACGAATAAGATATAATTATTAGCAACATTATTGGCGATTGTTGGCAAAGTTCCAAGATTGGTCAAGACAGACCCATCTCCATCAATGGAAATGACCTTTTCATTCTGCGCAAGCGCAAGTCCAAGCCCAATGGATGAAGAAAGCCCCATCGTGCCAAGCATATAAAAATTTGTGGGCCGATCGCCCATCATATGCAGTTCCTGACTTGGTAGGCCGATGTTGCAGACAACTAATTCGTCTTCAATGACAGGAATAAGGTTTTTAATGATTTCACTGCGGATCATATCAGTATCCTCCCCAAAAATTGGAGTCTGTTAAAATGGCTGTTGGCTTACGGCTCATGAAGGTGTGGTTCAAAATACTGTCCAACTCCTCCACATCATCAGGTTTATGGAAATGATATGTCTGAATATTCATTTGGCTCAAAAGGGCCTTGGTATGAACCGCCATTTCGACCTGACAGGCAACGCGCTCACCAATTTCGCCGCGATAGCTGATCAGCATCGGTAGGGGTATATTGTAATATTGGATCAAGGTAGCCAATGTATTGATGGTGACACCAATTGCCGTGTTTTGCATGATGATTGCCGAGCGCTTGCCGCCCATATAAGCCCCAGCACATAACCCCATGCCTTCATCTTCTTTGTTTGATGGCACATGCATAATAGCATCGTTTTTCTCGATACCTTCAATGACACCAGCTAACTGCTTGCAAGGCACAGTTGTCACGAATTCAACTTTGTTTTTTACAAAGCTGTTCAATATTTTATCATTTACTGTCACGTTAAACTCCTAGCCTTTAGGCCATCAAAACAGATTTAAGGTTGTAGATCGAATGTTTCGCCGGGGAAATACTTTTTTAAACGGATGTCAGCTGTTCGTGCATGGGCTTCCATGCCTTCAAGTCTCGAGATACGTGCCGTAGCCTCAGCGATCGGCTTGGCACCCTCACGGGTTGCTTTTTGCCACGTGACGATCTTCATGTACTTGTGAACTGAAAGACCACCCGTATATTTTGCAGCCTGCGAGGTTGGCAAAACATGATTGGTGCCAGAAGCTTTATCACCAAAGGCAACGGTTGTTTCTTCTCCAAGGAAAAGTGAGCCATAACATTCCAGACGCGCAAGCCACCAGTCTAGGTCTTCGGCCTGCACGGTCAAATGCTCAGGGGCATATTCATCTGATTTAGCGGCCATAGCATCACGGTTGGAGCATAAGATAACCTCAGCATAGTCGCGCCAAGCAGCCTCCGCATTTTTAGCATTGAGTTCTGGTAGATCAGCAATCAATCGCGGAACAATTTCAATTACTTTTTCTGCGAGTGTTTGATCATCGGTGACCAACCAAACAGGTGAATTATATCCATGCTCAGCCTGACCAACCAAGTCTGCAGCAACCATCTCAGCATCGGCTGTTTTATCTGCCAAAATAAGACTGTCGGTTGGGCCAGCAAACATATCAATACCGACACGTCCAAATAAGATACGTTTGGCTTCCGCAACAAATTGGTTCCCTGGACCAACGAGAATATCGGCTTTGGTGAGGCCAAAGAGGCCAAATGTCATTGCGGCAATTCCTTGAACGCCGCCTAAGGCTAAAATCTTATCTGCACCACAGATATGGGATGCATAGATGATGGCAGGGGCAATGCCTACATCAGGTCGTGGAGGTGAACAGGCAATAATGTTGCTGCATCCGGCAACCTTAGCCGTTGTCACAGTCATAATGGCAGAGGCGATGTGGCTGTAGCGCCCACCGGGTATATAGCAACCGGCGGTCTGGCAAGGAATGCTTTTTTGGCCAGCGATGAGGCCTGGCACAATTTCCACCTCAATATCTTTGAGTGTAGCTTTTTGAGCTTCAGCAAATTTGCGAACATTGTCGTGGGCAAATTGGATGTCGCTTTTCAACTTTTCAGGAACAAGTGCAATTGCTGCTTCAATTTCTTCGTCAGTAACAATTAAATTGCCAGTATATTTATCAAACTTAGCCGCATATTTAAGCGCTGCTTCATCACCACCAGCTTCGATCTCATCGAGGATGGTTTGCACTGTCTCGCGAACATCACTGGTATCGCTTGAAGGCTTTAATGTGGACTTCTTAAGGTAGGTATAGGTCATAATACTTTTGCTTTCATATTAAAATGTAAGCTATTACATTATGGTTAGTTACAGTAAAAAATATGAAGATGCAAGAGGCAGATTGGTTGTACTAGTTTGTTAACGCAGTCAGTGTCGCGCGTTCGACAATATAAGTATCAAGTTTGATATGATGTGGGCCGGTGCTCTCTTTTACCATTGAAAATAAAGTTTCAGCAGCAATGCTGCCCATATCACGGTGTGGCACATGAACGGTAGTTAATGCAGGATTTGTGACTGTCGCTAATTCAATGTCATCAAAGCCTGTGATGCAAATATCATCAGGCACGCTTAACCCAGCTTCTCGGGCTCCCTGCAAAGCTCCAACAGCAAGCACATCATTGCCCCCAAATATGACGGTAGGACGCGCGTTGTTTGCGATAACATCATGAAAGGCTTTACGCCCGCATTCTATCGATTGATTGGTTTCTATGATTGGCATGGAATCAGGATCTATGCCTGCATCTTTAAGGGCATCTTTTGCCCCTAAGATACGGTTATGCGCCCGGTCGTTCATGCGGGTCTTGGCCGAGATATAAGCAAAGGAACGATGGCCCAGCTCTATAGCTTTTTGAGCGAGCTGTTTCATAGAGGAGCGATTATCAAAACCAACATAGGAGTGTGACTTGTCGCTCGGACATGCCCAAGCGATAACAAGGGGGATATTGCGGTCAGACAAAAATGAATAAATCTCAGGGTCGCGCTGTGTGCCGATGAGCATTAATCCATCAGCGCCACGCGCAATCATCGTTCGTATCTGATGTTCTTCTTGTTCTGGGTCATATGATGAGCTTGCAACAAGCATGGTTGCATTATGATTGTGCAGTGTTTGCTGAAAAGCCTCTATGCCACGCGCAAAAATTGCATTTTCCATCGTCGGGATAACAACGCCATAGGTATTGGTGCGATTGGCAGCGATAGCTCGCGCACCAAAATTCGGACTATATCGTAATTGCTTTACAACCTCTAAGACGCGTTCGCGCGTTTTGGCAGATACTTTGTGCGGTTCATTAAGGCAGCGTGACGCTGTAGCGGTAGAAACCTTTGCCGCCTTTGCAACCTCTTCTAATGTTGGCAAGTTGCGTTTTATCAATTGATAGCCCCTTCAAAATGAAGCATGTTTTTTAGGGGGCATATTGAGTTACCTGCCCTTTGAATCAAATGTAGCATAATATGTTGTGACTTGTCAGACAAAATGTAATGGCTTACATACATGAATGCTGACTATGAATGCACGATCTACTTTAGGGTAGCGCTATTGACTATTATCATTTGAAAGCTTGTTAATTAACAACCTTATCTGACTTTGGAAAAGCTATGGACGAGAGCCTGCCGCATTCTTTATTTGATCTAAACGGTAAAATTGCCTGTGTGACGGGGGCGAGTTCTGGGTTAGGTCGTCGTGCTGCGGACATCCTTATCAGCGCAGGTGCATCCGTTGTTGGTGTCGCACGGCGCGAAGATATGCTCTCACGTTGGGCAGCTGATAATTCCGGTTCGGCTGGTTTCGTGGTCGGTGATTTGGCTGATAGATCCTCGTTGACCAAAATTGCAAATGAAGTAAGCGATATATTTGGCTCACCCGATATCCTCGTTAATGCTGCTGGCATTAATACCCGCGAGGTGGCTGATGAGGTAACCCCACAAGGCTGGGATGTCACGCTAGATTTAAATCTCGCGACACCGTTTTTTTTGGCGCAATCCTTTGTGCCTGCCATGAGAGAGCGCGGGTTTGGCAGGATCATCAATTTTGCCTCTCTGCAAAGCTACCGCGCGTTTCCTGGGGGTGTATCTTATGGTGCATCTAAAGGAGCCATTGTGCAATTGACCCGCTCCATGGCTGAGGCATGGTCGCAATATGGCATCACCGCCAATGGTCTGGCGCCGGGTTTTTTTCGCACTGAATTAACAAAGGCTGTTTTCAATGACCCAGTGCGCGCTGAACGTAACGCGAGCCAAACCTGCATCGGCCGTAATGGTGAGCCATCCGATATTGACGGTCCAATTTTATTCTTTGCCTCAAAGGCGTCTGGTTACATTACCGGTCAGACCTTAATGATCGACGGCGGATTTTCGGGAAAATGAAAGCACTCGTTTACACAGGTCCTAATTCTGTTGCCTTCATGGATGTGGATGATCCAAAGCCTGACCTTCAGGCTGATGAGGTCCTCATTCGTGTTGAAAGTGTTGGTATTTGTGGCTCCGATATGCACGCCTATCTTGGTCATGATGATCGACGTCCAGCGCCCTTGGTGCTTGGCCATGAGGCGGCAGGCATTGTGGTCTCGAAAGCGGAAGAAGGGCGGCGTGTCACGGTTAATCCATTGGTGACATGCATGGAATGCGCGGCTTGTAAACGCGGTCAGGAAAACCTTTGCGCCAAGCGGCAGATTATTTCTATGCCACCGCGTGAAGGTGCCTTCGCGCAATATTTGAAAATGCCTCGCCAAAACCTCGTCACTGTTCCTGATCATATTTCTTTTGATAAGGCCTCATTGACAGAACCGGTTGCATGCGGCTGGCATGCCGTGCGCTTAGCTAGAAATGCTGTAGCGCATATTCCTAGAGCACAGATTCGTGTTTTGGTGCTGGGTGGTGGTGCGATTGGTACTGGTGCAGCGCTATCGGCAAAAGCTCAAGGTCTTCATGATGTAACCGTGATCGAGCCAAACGCTGAGCGCCAATCATTTATGAATGAAAACTCTGAGTTGACCGTCATAGGGCCTGAGATGCTCAAACCTGATGAGACCTTTGATCTGATTGTTGATGGGGTTGGTTACAAAGCAACCCGCGAGACCGCATCAGCGCGCGCCACCCCGGGCGGTGTGATTGCTCATATCGGTTTGGGTGAGGCTTCCGGCGGTATTGATGTTCGACGGCTTACCCTGCATGAGATTACTTTTATTGGCACATACACTTATACAATGGCCGATTTTAAGGACACAGCAGAGGCAATCTTTGATGGTAGATTGGGTTCTTTAGATTGGCTAGATTTGCGCCCGCTTGATGCCGGAGCCACAGCTTTCGAGGACTTGAAAGCGGGTCGTGTGATGGCGCCAAAAATTATATTGAAGCCACATTAAAACTTGCTGAGTATCATTGCGCCCAACTGATTGTTGTTAAGCTGCTACGTGCTTTTTTGTACTGACGTCTTCAAAGGCGCTGATTACTTGGCGCAACATATTCGACATGTACTGTTCAACTTCTGGAGGCAATGTTTGACCAGCCAACGAGTCTGGGTGATAGGTCTTGACGAGTGCGTGATAGGCCGCTTTTGCTTCATCAAATGTACAATCCTGCGCGACACCTAATATCTTATATGCATCGGCGTCATTCGTATTTATTGGATTGGTAAGAACAGGCTTCTTCAGAGGCTTTTTCGGATTGATACTAACGATTTTACTCTTAGCAACGAATTGACGCTCACCGTTGTTCATCGCAATTTCAAGAAAAGCGGTGTCTTTGGATAAAATACCTTCTAGTGAGGTGCTTTGCCCCATAATTATATCGCCGATGATTATTTCTTCATCAAACATTCGGAGGGAAACCTTTGCCGTTTTCTCAGCATTACCGAACATCAATTACTCCAATCGCGCACTCTTATATCCAATACAGTATTGGCAATGATTAAATTTATCCGCCGCCTTAATGTAAGGGCGTGTGAGTTTAATATAGAGAAATTCTCGTTGCGCTGCTGCGAAATCTTAACTTTGGGTTAATGCTGGTTTGGGCCGTTTTAGTAGAAAGTAACCCGTGTGAGAACAAAAGTGCGCTGATCAAAGGCAGTCCTAGCGTCAAAAATAATCCATTGTTTGCGCATCGCAAAAGACAGGCTACATAGTAGGTATGACTGATGACACTAAACCAGTAGCCTCAATTGATGGCGGTGAGATTTCTGGCGGCTTAGAGGCTTTGCTTTCGCGTGCTAAATATGCGGGCTCTGGTATGCCACCCGTGGAGAAGTGGAACCCACCGTTCTGTGGTGATCTTGATATGCGTATCGCGCGCGATGGGCTTTGGTATTATATGGGGACACCAATTGGCCGCGAAGCACTGGTGCGTTTGTTTTCAACAGTGTTGCGCAAAGATGAAGACGGTAAGACCTATCTGGTAACGCCGGTAGAAAAAATCGGTATTCAAGTCGATGACGCGCCATTTGTCGCCGTTGAAATGACGGTGCATGAAGAAGCGGGCGTGCAGGCTTTGACCCTACGCACGAATGTTGGTGATGTGGTGGAAGTGGGTGACGGTCACCCTTTGCGCTTTGATGATGAAGATAAGACGGAAGGTGTGAAACCTTATGTGCATGTGCGCGGACGGCTCGATGCGCTGCTTGCGCGGCCACTACTCTATCAACTTGTTGATTTGGGCGAAACACGCACTGTTGACGGCGTTGATATGTTTGGCGTCACAAGTCGCAACATTTTCTTTGCTATCATGCGCCAAGACGAACTCGATCGCTTGAGTGAGGCGGATTAAGTCTAATGTTTTCCCATGATGATGATTTTATTGAGCGCACTAAGCGTCATTTACATCAAAGGCCGGAAGGCCTTCAAGATAAAGGCGACCTTATCCTCAATCCTGATGTACGAAATCATTATGACTCTTTCCGTGAGGCAGCGGTTTTGTTCTCCGTGATAGAACGCCCTGAAGGGCTGACAACCTTACTCAACATGCGTCCAAAACATTTGAAAAACCATGGCGGTCAGATCGGATTTCCTGGCGGTAAGGTTGAGGCCGTGGACGAGGGGCCCATCTCAACGGCCTCGCGTGAGGCGATGGAAGAAATTGGTTTGCCCGTTGAAAACATCACACCTTTGGGGTTTTTGGATGCCTATATCACAGGATCTGGCTTCCGCGTGGTACCCGTTATCGCCAAAGTAACGCCGCCTGCCTCTTTCACTCTGGATGCAAATGAGGTAGAGGCTGCTTTTGAAGTACCGTTTTCTTTTTTGATGAACCCTGAAAATCACGCTCATGATTTTATTCTTTGGAAAGGTAGTTCCCGGTTTTATTACGAGATGCCCTATAATGACGGTGAAACTGATTGGCGTATTTGGGGGGTAACAGCGGGGATTATTCGATTGCTTTATGAAACTCTCTATCCTGAATTTCCTGTTCAAAAACATTATGAAAGATAAGGCGACAAGCCTGAGTGAGATATTATGGACGAATTAATGGAACCCCATCTTGTGAACCGTTCTTGGCTTGATGAGCCAGCGCTCAAAACTTTACTTACGGTACTTAATGCTGAGGGCGAGGAAACACGCATAATTGGCGGTGCGGTGCGCGATGCACTGCTGGGTGAAGAGATTGGTGACATTGATTGTGCGACGACAGCAACGCCGGATAAAGTGACCAAAATGGCAGAAGCTTCTGGCTTTAAAGTTGTGCCAACAGGGATTGATCATGGCACAGTCACCGTGATTGTTGAGAGCAAGCCTTTTGAGGTGACAACGCTTCGAGAAGACATCAAAACAGACGGTCGCCATGCGATTGTAGAATTTGGCCGCGATTGGGTTAAAGATGCCGAGCGGCGTGATTTTACAATGAATGCCTTGTCGATTGACATAAATGGCGATGTGCATGATCCAATTGGTGGTTATGCCGATTTAGTGCACCGTGAAATACGATTCATTGGCGACGCGGAAATCCGCATTACTGAGGATTATCTCCGTGCTTTGCGCTTTTTTCGTTTCTTCGCATGGTATGGCGCAGGTCGACCAAACCGCGATGGAATGCGCGCCGTTGTGCGCACGAAAGCGGGGCTTGAAGGGCTTTCTGTTGAGCGAGTTTGGAGTGAGCTTAAAAAAATCTTGCGTGCCCGCGATCCTGAGCGTGCCATTTTATGGATGCGGACGACAGAAGTGCTGAATGTCATATTATCTGAAAACTGGGGTCTTGATCAGTTTCACTGGATGCTGGCCGCAGAACGCGACCAAGATTGGGAGATTGATCCCATGCGCCGCCTTCAGGCCATGCTGCGTCCGGCAGATGACGTAGTGCATGGTGTTGCAGATCGATTGAAACTATCCAATGCCGAACGGGCACAGCTTGTTGATTGGACACAAGAAAGCGCGCTCGCGAAAACCTATGTTGATTTAAGCGATTCAGAATTTTCTAAAGTGTTATATCGCGGCAAGCCATCGGCCATCGTGGATGCTTTAGCACACGAATATGCTAAGCGGCTTACCAAAGAAGAAGAGGGAGCAGAGCGCATCCTCGCCCTGATAGCAGTTGCAGGATCATGGACGAGGCCGCAATTACCCGTTGCGGGTGCTGACCTCAAGAAAAAGGGTATGGCCGCAGGACCAGAAATAGGCGCCAAGTTGGCTGAACTCGAAACTCTATGGATTGAGAGTGATTTTACGCTGACCAAGAAAGCGCTGCTTGATTTGCTTTAGCTATGGCCATTTCACTTCTGGTGGCAGCGAGGAGAGGATGGAGGCTACATTGCCGCCCGTCTTCAGGCCAAAAATAGTGCCCCGGTCATAAAGTAGATTATACTCAACATAGCGTCCGCGCCGGATAAGTTGTTCCTCGCGGTCGGCATCGCTCCAAGGCGTGTTCATGTTGCGGGTAACGAGCTTTGGATAGATATCAAGAAAACCGCGGCCAACATCCTGCGTCATGGCAAAATCTTTATCCCAGTCACCAGAATTGTGACGGTCATAAAAAATGCCGCCAACCCCGCGCGGTTCATCGCGATGGGGTAGATAAAAATATTCTTCACACCATTCTTTGATGCGCGGGTAAGAGATGATGTTTTGATGCGCTTCGACACTCTTTTCCATGGCGGCGTGAAAGTCTTTTGTGTCTGGGTCTTCTTGTGTGCGACGTCGATCTAAAACGGGAGTTAGATCAGCGCCTCCACCAAACCATTGTTTGGTCGTCACCACCATGCGGGTGTTCATGTGAACGGCTGGAATATTTGGATTCCACGGATGGGCGATCAACGAAATACCAGATGCCCAAAACCGCGGGTCTTCTGAAGCGCCTGGTATTTGGTCGCGAAATTCTGGAGAAAATTCGCCGTGGACACTCGAGCAATGAACGCCGACTTTTTCAAACAAGCGACCATGCATCATCGACATAACGCCGCCACCGCCCTTAGCGCCTGTGTGGTCTGTGCGCTCCCATGGCGTCCGCTCAAAGCGTCCTGCTGCAATGTCATCTTGGCCTAAATCGACACTGTCTTCCAGCGTTTCTAAGCTTGCGCAAATTTGATCGCGCAATGTTTGAAACCAAGTTTCGGCTTGTTTTTTTTTGTCTTCAATATCAATAGGTAAAGTGTCGGTCATCGCGCGCCATCAAAACAGAAGAAGGGGTCTTTTTTCATCACAATAGCTCTTTCATAAATCCAGTTGCGGCTCACTAACATAAAAGAAGTTGGTTATGATATGCGTCGATAGACAAATTCTGTGTTGATCTGTGTTGCATTGGTAACGGCCAGCTCTCCCATTTTATCGTGATGCGATGACAACATGCAAGCGGGGTCCGTGGCGCTTGCATCGCCCACCAGTGCCATTGCTTGACAGCGACAGCCGCCAAAATCAAGTTCTTTGCGCGGGCAAGATCGACAAGGCTCTTGCATCCAGTCTGTGCCCCGATAGGCGTTGAATGCAGACGATGTGGTCCATATTTTCTGCAAAGATTTATCCTTCACATTATCAAAGCTCAAGTTAGGAATCGTTTCTGCGGCATGACACGGCAAGACCTTGCCTTGTGGAGTGACAACCAATGCATCCGACCCCCAGCCACCCATGCAAGGTTTGGGATAATCGGCATAATAGTCGGGTGTCACGAAATCGATGGTTAAAATGCCACGTAAGGCTTTGCGGGCTTTTTCAACAATCTCAACTTGTCTTTCAATCTTGTCGCGCTCCGGCATCAGGGCTGGGCGGTTGAGATAAGCCCAGCCGTAATATTGCACATTGGCGATCTCTATACGCTCTGCGTCAAGGTCCAGCGCCAATTGAATAAAGTCTTCCACCTGATCGATATTATGGCGGTGGATCGGTGCGTTGATGGTGAGCGGCAATCCGAGCGCACGGGTATGTTTGGCGGTTTCAAGTTTTTGTTCAAAGCCACCTTTAAAGTTGCCAATCAACTCGGTGGTCTCAGCATTGGCCCCTTGAATGGACAGTTGCACATGTTCCAATCCAGCATCAGCGAGACTTGAAAGCCTGTCCTTACCAACCATGACGCCCGCCGTAATCAGATTGGTATAAACGCCGCGGTTTGAAAGCGTTTTGATGAGGCGCTCTAAGTCGCGGCGCAAGGTTGGTTCACCACCGGAAAGATGCATTTGCAAAACCCCAAGATCAGCGGCTTCCTCAAACACACGACACCAGTCTTGTTCTGAAAGTTCTAAATTGGCTTTAAGAAGTTTTGCTGGATTAGAACAATAGGGGCATTGTAAAGGACAGCGATGCGTAAGCTCAGCCAACATCCCGATGGGTAGCCCAATGGTGACATCTGGCTCGCTCATGATAGCACCTCGGTTATCAGCCGTTCATCTGCCCAAGTTTGTAAAAATTCCCGTATATCCGCACCAACCGCATCAACGGGCGCGGCATAATCGCTGGCAAGTTCGTCAATGATTGTTGCGACGTCTCGCACGCCATCCAGTTTTTTTAAAATTGCAACGCTGATGTCATCGGGCCAATAAACATGTTCAGGTGCGAGAACAGCATGGGCCTCGCGCAATTCATTATAGTGCATGTGAACATGGCCTCGCAACACAGGGCGCGTGGTATTTTGAATGAGTATACGGGTGCGCGTTGTCTGCATGACTCTATGCTTCTGCCGGCACAAAAGCCCCCGGCGGTATATGGCCGGGTGAAACATAGGCATGATAGAGAGCGTCCAACATGGCCCAGAGGATATCACATTTTGCGATAAGCGCATCAATAGCTTCACTTTGCGCTTCAGGTGTTGTGGCCCAATCTTTGACAAGCTCCAGTGTGAATTCTGCATCACGTGGCGCTTGTTTCAAGCGCGGTGTGAAATAGGCCAAAGTATTTTCGTTGATATAATCATAGCGTGCCAGCATGGCAGGTACCCGTTCGCCAATTGCGATGGGCGAGAAAAGCTCAGTCAACGACGAAGCGACCGCAATGAGCATTGAATTTTCTGATACAAGGTCGATGTAGTTCCCAGTCGCAAACCGCGTTGCAGGAAGAGCTTGAGAGCGAGAGATCACCAAATCCGCATCAAGATTGACGCCTTCTGCAAGCTTAATCCAGCGGTTAAGACCACCTTGATTGTCGCTTCCTTCTTCACCATCGTGGTCAATCATGCGTTTCCGCCATTCACGTCGAAAGAGTGGATCGTCTGAACGAGAGAGAATGATCGCGTCTTTTTTCGGAATAATATATTGATAACAATAGCGGTTCAGCGCCCAAGCCTGCATCTGACCAAGGGTAAGTTCGCCTGCATTCATCAATTTATGAAACGGATGAAGATTGTGATATCGTTCTGTTAGAACACCGCGAAGTGCTGCATCAAATTCATCACGGGTGAGGGGGCGTTCGAGTTTTGTATGACGCTGAAGGGTCATAGATATATCTCCATACCATCAAAAGAGATTTCCCAGCCCTGTTTCAACACTTCAATTTCGGCGTCGCTTCCCTCTTGAAGGATGGGGTTCGTGTTGTTGATGTGAACATAAACGCGCCGCGCAATATTGAGAGATGCCAGCTCAGCCATAGAACCTCCTGCGCCAGAGATATACATATGCCCCATGCGGCTACCAGTTTTTGCGCCGACGCCCGTCTCATGCATCTCAGTGTCAGTAAAAACGGTGCCGTCAAATAAAAGACAATTGCTGTCGGTGAGACGAGAGCGAAGCGGGGCATCAATGGCGGCGCAGCCAGGAATATAGAAAAAACTTGAGTCTTCCTTATTGGAATCAAACACCCGAAGGCCAATTGTGTCGCCTTCCTCCGTTCCAAAGTTTTTCTCCGCCGCTCCTTCATTTTCCATGAAGAGGGCGACTTTGCCCGGGACCGCAAATGTTTCAATGGAAATACCAATGGGACCATCTGGTCCCTCCAGACTAATGGTCTCATTAAGCGCTAATAACCTGCGTTCGACATAGTCGGGATTGAGAACCCGAAAGATTGGATTTGCATCCAAAACGTCCATGACCCGTTTGGTTGCATAAAGCACGAAAGGCTCGCGCTCGCGCAGGGTCAAGAGGCCTGCAATGTGATCAACGTCCGCATTGGTTAAAACCACACAGGCAATCGGTGTAGAACGTAAAGGTGCGTCTGGAGCAGGGGACAGGGCGGGATATGCTGCTATTTGTTCGCGAATATCAGGCGAGGCATTAAATAGCGCCCATTTTTTGGAATCATGCGTGACGGCAATGCTTGATTGTGTTCGTTTGAGGAATCCAGCCTGACCCGCACGAACAGCCTTGCTAAGCGGGGCGTTGCAATTCCACTGCGGAAATCCGCCACCTGCAGCAGAGCCGATTATACCAATACGCATAGAACAAACTCATTGTTTGAACGATCAAAAAAGAGCGGTCAGCCAAATGAAAAGCAAGGCAATACTTTGCGTATCACCTCACCTAATAAACTTAAAATTCAAAGTGTTATGATTATTTTTTAGTTTTGCAGGACCCGAGTTCTGCAGGCAAGTAACGAGAAATTTCGAAACCGGCATTGACACTATTCATAACTGGTTTTGTCCATGTTTTCATTGTCGTTCTCCTCCAAATATTGCACATCATAAAGCAGACATTCTTTGCTTATTTGTCCACTTAAAGTAGCAGATAAGACAGTGTAGTCAAAAAAATAATTAGTTCCAAGAAAATTATTCAACTGTCTGTCTGTGTGTCTGTAAGTTTAAGTGATTATTATAATCACCCCGTTGCCGCAGTTTCTTTCTCTGTATGAGACGAAAATGCCTCATCGTCATGCAGAACTTTCTCGATTGTTTTGAGAATTTTAGGATCATAGCGCTCTTCGTGTTTTTTTAAGCGTGCGAAGGCTATATCGAATGATGGATTGTCGGGAACGGTTAGATCGGACAAGGTAAGTAAAGCGTTTAATATACGCGATGTTATGGGCAAATCTTCCCCCCATCTGTTTTCATAGGGATACCCAGTGCCATCAAAGCCCTTGCGGCTATAATAAACGATCTCCGAGACGGCTTCCATTTTAGGAATATTTTGAATGAAACCGCGTGCAACTCCGGGTGCCTCGCGGATGAGCTTTTGTTCGTCTTCTTCAAGGGGCGCAAGAAACAGGTGCTTACGAATAAGATGATCTGGTATTGTGACATAACCTAGATAGCTGAACATGGCGGCAAGGTCCAATTCCCATGTTTTGTTGATTTCTAAATGATCAGCCACTTTTTCCGCCCATCGGCGTATGTCTGATGAACGATGAAATATATCGGGTTTTGCCAGTGCTAACATATCGGTTAACGCCTTGATGCAACCAGCCAATGTATGCTGGAGAAGGCGCTTTTCGGCCATCAGCAAATGATGGTGGTTCACGCCGTCATTGATGGCTGCGGCAAGTGTTTTTTGTTCACAAGGCTTGGTTAGAAAGCGAAAAATTTTACCAGTGTTAATGGCTGAAGCGGCCGTATCTTGATCGTTGTTACCAGTCAGCATGATGCGCACGACTGAGGGCCATTTTTTTTCAACCTCATTCAAAAAGTCGACACCCTTCATGTCAGGCATATTCTGGTCGCTGACCACAACCTCAAAGGGTTTGCTTGTTTTTAAAATTTTGAGGGCTTCTTGTGCGCCAAGGGCTACGGTTAAATCAAAATCTTTCCGCAGCGTACGCTTGATAGCATTCAACAAACGCTCATCATCATCGACTATAAGCACGCGTGCATTTTCACTCATCGTACTAATCCTGCCTCGTCAAAAATCAAAGAATAAATTCGGCGTTATTTTATATCTATTTATATTTAATTTTCATTACAGCCAAACAGTGCCGGAAAATCAATCAAGAGTATATCCCAATTTGAGGATATCCGATTTTTTTAAAAAGAATATTATTGAGAGAAATATGGAGGTAATATTTATGAATATGAAATTAGAAAAAACAGATATTTTACCAAATAATAAAAATAACGATAAAGTTTTAATTGTAGATGACGAGCTTCCTGTGGTGCTGGGGATTAAGCGTGCATTACGAGGTGGGCGTGACATTGATGTCGCCGTCGGCGCTAGTCAGGCTCTTCAATATATCCATCGGCATGGGCCTTATGCTGTTATTGTAAGTGATTTGAGAATGCCGGGTATCGACGGGATTGGTTTCTTAAGCGAGGTTAAGCGGTGTTGGCCGGATACTGTACGAATTTTACTAACCGGTGATGCAACATCTCAATCGACGATTGAAGCTATAAACAAAGCAGGCGTTTTTCGTTTTCTACAAAAACCATTTAAGATCGACAAGCTACGCGATGTTATCACACAAGCCATCGATGAATATGAATGTCGCATTAAACCAAAGAAATTCGATAAGGATATATGGACGCATTTTAACAATGATATGAAAGACCCTTTGCGTTGTTTGATGGAGTTCGCGGATTTTGTGAAGCAAGAAGCAACCGCGCCAGTTGAGCTGCATGCCTATGCAGATTATGTTTCTAAAAGTGGAGGCGAGTTTGTCGCAATGAGCGAGGCTGCAGCAACGCTGAGCGCAATAGAAACTGGTGAGCGTCGGCTGAGACGCAAGAAAATTTCTCTAAAATCAATGCTGCGTAATACAATTAAAACGCTTGAAGAAGGCTATGAGAAAGCCACGTTTATCGTGGACTATGATGGCGAAATTCCTGACCTGAGAATTGATCCGCATTTGTGTGATGTCGCCGTGCGCGCGCTTGTCGAAGACGCTATGCAATTCAACGAGGATGCAACAACAATCACACTAAGAGCGTCTTTCGAAGAGGATGATGATGAGTCGTTGGTTCTTGAGCTGGATGATAAAGGCCCGCAGTTTGATGTAGAGCAAAGCACTTACTTTACAACAAATGATGTTTTGTTGCGCACACCATTTTATCGCAACAGGGGCGTTGGTTTAAGGTTATCATTGGCAAGAAATATTGCCGAATTACATGGTGGAACATTGGAACTCTTCAACAGAGAGGAGAAAAATTATACAACGATACTCAAGTTGCCAAATTCGGCTTGGTAAGAGATCATGCTAATATCTATCAGGCAACATTCACATCGGATGGTTGCCTGATAAGCGGCGCAGGTGTTGTCAAAATGAGCTGGACCAGGTCAGGTTGACGGCAAACGCCTGTTTTTGAGAATATCCGTTTTAAATAAGTGCGTGCACTTGAAATTGTGATCCTGCTCGCTGCTGCGGCATCTTCAATGCTGCCGCCATTGGCAAGGGTATGGGCGATCAGCGCCTCGGATTTTGTCAGCTCAAAAAGAGACAGCAAGCATTCTGGCGACAACACAGTTGTACGTTCTGGGTCTGTTATCAGCAAAGCCACACGAGCGTTGCGACTTGGCAGAACCACGAGCATTAAATTTCTATAATGTGATTGTCTCGGTATGCTGAAAAATTGTGCTGGTGCATCTTGATTGCTGCTCGCATGAGATATGGCATCGGTTATCTTTTTTGATATGTCAGACTTGGCAGCGCGAACAATGCCTGCGGCATCAAGGAATAAACCGTCTTTCAATGCGAATATGTCAGTTGCGCTTTCATTCACATAGACGCTAGCGGCCTTGCTATCGACAATCGCAATTGCCGGTGAGAGCAAAGATAAAGCCGCCTCCTTCATATCAGCATCGTCGGCATTGTTTTCTATATCTTTGAGCTGAAATTCGTTCAGTGCATCTTCTATCATATAAATGAGTTCATCTGCGGGGCAGGGTTTTGTCAAAAATCTGAAAACCTGCGCATCATTGATAGCTCCAATTGCGGATGCCATGTCGCCATTTCCTGTTAGCAACATAAAGATTGCAGGCGAGGACATGACCTGCCGCATCTCGCCGATCATTTCGATCCCTGACATCTGAGGCATTCTCAAATCACTGACAATAACCTGCGGACAATCCGACTTTGTGAGTGCAATCGCCTCATCAATGTCAGATGTAAAAGTCATCTTCCATTGGTCGCTTTTGTATTGCAAAGCGCGCTTGAGCGAAGCCAAGATATTGGCTTCATCATCTACAAACAACACATGGTATCTCTCGCTCGTCATATCTTGGTACTACAAGATAAATGTAAAGATTCAATTGTAGGTCAGTTCGACTCTTAGTTTAGGTGGTCAAAAACCTCAAAATAGTGAGTTTGTTGATAGTTATCGTTTGGATAGTCAGTTCATTTTTGCGTGCACATTATTCAATGTTGCACTGCACGCATTTTGGCGCTAGCCTACAAGAAAACGTAACGACAATGACAGATAGACCGTTGCTTTTATTTAAGAAAATAGCATGGATATTTTTGTCATCAGCGGCAGGGATTTAAATAAATACTTCATGGAGCCAATAATTCAATCATCAAAAAGTTGGGAGTCAAAGCATAGGGATATATCTGCCCGCTTGCGCGAAAGTCTCGAATTGCTTGTAGGTTCGATCTACCCTGATCATGAAAAAGATGTGTTGGCCAAGGAAATGATCTCGGCATTTTGGCCGGCTCAAGAGGCGCCGCGCAGACGCGGAAGGGCGCCAGGAAGCACAATCTGGAATGAAAAGGACAGCTTTGTCATTACCTATGGCAACAGCTTTGTTGATGGTGAGCACAAGCCCCTAGACCTACTCCACGATTTTATGGAAAAGCGGCTTAAAGATGAAGTGAGCGGTATCCATATCCTTCCTTATTTTCCCTATACGTCAGATGATGGCTTCGCGATAACCGATTATCGGTCCGTCAACAGCACCCTTGGTGCATGGGAAGATATCAGCCGTATCGGAAAAGATTTCAGGCTGATGTCTGACCTTGTGATCAATCATTGTTCCAGCCAAAGCGAAATGTTCAACGCCTATCTGCAAGGCCACGAACCTTATGATAAGTTCTTCTTTGAAGCCTCTCCTGATGACGATATCTCTAAAGTTGTTCGTCCGCGCGCGCATTCTCTCTTACGTGAAGTGGAAACAGCAGGCGGAACAAAGCATATCTGGTGTACCTTCAGTCACGATCAGGTGGATTTTGATTTTCGCAACCCTGATGTTCTCATAGAATTTCTGCGCATTTTACGTTTCCACATTGATCGGGGTGTTCGTGTGCTACGGCTCGATGCGGTCGCTTTTTTATGGAAGCAAGCGGGCACTACTTCAATTCACCTTCAACAAACGCACGACATCATTCGTCTTATCCGTCTGCTCGCCGATTACAATGAACAAGCGCTCGTTCTGATTTCAGAAACCAATGTGCCTAATTTTGAAAATCTGAGTTACTTCGGCAATCGTAACGAGGCTCATGTTGTCTATAATTTTTCCTTGCCGCCGCTGCTCTTGCACGCCCTTTTAAATGGCACATCAAAGCATCTCAATGCTTGGCAAATGAGTATGCCGCCAGCGCAAATGGGCTGCACATATTTCAACTTCACCGCCTCCCATGACGGCATAGGCATGCGCCCAGCTGAAGGGCTCTTAAGCCCACAAAGTATTACCCAGATGATTGACACTGTTAAAGAGTTTGGCGGCTTGGTCAGCATGCGTGAGGGCAATGACGGCGTGATGCATCCCTACGAGATTAATGTGGCGCTTTATGATGCTCTTCAAGGAACAGTGGAAGGGCGGGATGAATGGAATATACAACGCTTTTTGTGTAGCCAGATCATTGCTATGGGTCTTGAAGGTATTCCAGCCTTTTATATTCATTCTCTGCTCGGCACACAAAACGATCATGATGGTGTTGAAAAAGCCGGGCATAGTCGTGCCATCAATCGCCGGCGCTGGCATTATCCAGAAATCACTGAGCTCTTAGACGATAATGATACGCACCACGCGCGCGTATTCTCTGCCATGAAACGGTTGATCGGGATCAGGATCTCACAACCAGCCTTCCATCCAAATGCAACCCAGTTCACACTTCAATTGGGTGAAGGTCTGTTTGGGTTCTGGCGCCAAAGCATGGATAGAACACAAAGCATATTTGCGATACATAATCTGACCAACAAACCAATTTCAATTTCAGGCCTTTCTCTAAACCTGATCGGCGGTGAAAGCTGGAGCGACCTTCTTTCTGGTGAGGGCATCATGGAGTTTGATGGTGACATCGAATTTGAACCCTACCAGTGCCGCTGGATAACTAATCGTGATTGATGCATGAACAATAAGTTGGACCGCCCATTTATTCTCTTCAGCGACCTTGATGGCACTTTGCTTGACCATCAAACCTATTCCCATGCACCAGCGCGTGAAGCACTTGATGCATTGCGCGCTAATCACATAGAGCTGATTTTGGCATCGAGTAAAACAGCAGCGGAAATTGCTCCTTTAAGGCGCGACATTGGTTTTGAGCACTGCGAGGCTATCGTTGAAAATGGGGCAGGGCTTCTTTTATCAGGCAGTTTAGAAAAAAGTTCGAATGAATACTATCAGCGTCTACTGGATGTATTGACGGAATTACCAGCAATTTATCGTGGGCATTTCACGGGGTTTTCTCAATGGGAGGCGGAAGAGATATCGCAGCTTACCGGTCTTACCCTCAATGCCGCTAAGCTTTCTAAAGCGCGACAATTTTCTGAGCCAGGATTATGGTCAGGTAGCGATGATGAATTGGAAGGGTTTCGTTCATTTTTGCAAAATGAAGGTATTATTGCACAACGGGGAGGGCGGTTTTTAACGCTCTCATTTGGGGGGCGTAAGGTCGATCAGATGCAGAAGATTATCGATCGACATCGTGCAAATGGGGTCGATCCATTTTGTGTGGCACTTGGTGATGCCCCCAATGACATTGCCATGCTGGAGGCGGCTGATCTTGGTATTATTATTCCAAATTCTTCGCATTCAGGAATTAATGAATTACCAGGTGAGGCGACGGGAAAAATAATCCGAGCGACTTTTGCTGGACCCGAAGGGTGGAATGATGCTGTACTTAATGTATTACGATAAGCGCATATATTAGAGGGGATTGAATTGGCAGATTTTCATCAAAATGGCAGCGTTGCAACACTGCATAATTTGACGCAGGTTTCATTGGTTGAATTGGAGCGCGAACTGCGCACCTTCTCTGCAACTCGGAAAATCACTCTCATTCTTCCTTCCTTGTTTTCCGAGCTTGAAAGGCCAGCTCTTTCCACGATCCTTGATGAACTTTCAGGGGCTGATTATATAAATCATATTATTATAGGTCTCGATCGCGCTGATGAAGAACAATACAAATATGCAAAGAACTACTTCTCACGCCTTCCTCAAAAACATGACGTTTTGTGGAATGATGGCCCACGCTTAAAGGCACTTCACAAGCAACTCGCTGATGCCGGTCTTGCCCCCAAAGAGCCGGGTAAGGGGCGCAATGTTTGGTATTGTATCGGTTATGCTTTGGCCTCGCAAAATTCTGATGTGGTGGCTTTGCATGATTGTGATATTTTGACCTATTCGCGCGAAATGCTGGCAAGGCTGGTCTATCCAGTTTCTAATCCGGCATTCCCCTACCAGTTTTGCAAGGGATATTATCCCCGTATAGCGGGCGGAAAATTAAATGGCCGAGCCTCTCGCCTCTTGGTTTCTCCGCTTTTGATGGCGATACAAAAAACATGCGGGCATCATGATTACATTGAATATTTGCAAGGCTTCCGTTACCCGCTAGCCGGTGAGTTCGCCATGCGAACAAGCATATTGCCAGACATCCGTATTCCTTCCGACTGGGGATTGGAAATAGGCGTTTTGTCAGAGGTGTGGCGCAATCTTTCACCACGTTCCGTTTGTCAGGTAGATGTTGCTGATGTTTATGACCACAAACACCAAGACCTTTCGAAGGCAGATGCCTCAACAGGTCTTTCGCGTATGTCGATTGATATTGCAAAAGCGTTGTTTAGAAAGCTAGCAAATAACGGATATGTTTTCTCACATGAAACCTTCCGTACCATCAAAGCGACCTATTATCGATGTGCATTGGATTTGATCGAGATGTACCACCATGATGCGCTCATGAACGGGCTTTACACAGACCGCCACCAAGAAGAAGAAGCGGTTGAGCTTTTCGCGGCAAATATTGTTGAGGCGGGTCATACCTTCTTGGAAAACCCAATGGAGACACCCTTCATTCCAAACTGGAGTCGCATACAATCTGCTTACCCTGATTTTTTACGAAATATGCATGAGGCTGTTCAGGCTGATAAGTGATATCCGAATTAATTGACGCATCATTAGCGTCCAGTATTCGCATTTCATGAAAGATGTTCGCATTTCGTGCAGCAAATACCGCATTTCGCAGATATGTGAATGCCAGATAGAAAATCCTCCTCTTAGATAGATTCATCAATTAGATGGAGGAACTAATGATACCAGCAGCATTTGAATACCACCGGCCAGATACTATCGATGATGCAATTCGAATTATCGGTGAGCACGGTGACGAAGCCAGAGTTCTTGCGGGCGGGCATAGTCTGATTCCGATGATGAAATTACGGATGACAGATCTTTCTCATCTTGTTGACTTGCAAGCGATCAGTGAGTTGAGAGGCATAAGCGTTGACAGCAACACCATAACAATTGGTGCGATGACAACGCAGCACGAACTCATAGCAAGTGAAAGTCTGGCAAAGGCCGCACCAATCGTTGCAGAAGCGGCACTTCAAATAGCTGATCCTCAGGTTCGATATGTAGGTACAATCGGCGGAAATGTTGCAAACGGCGATCCAAGTAATGACATGCCGGGTCTGATGCAATGTTTGAATGCTACTTATACGCTCGTTGGGCCGAACGGTTCGAGAACCGTCGCGGCGCGTGATTTTTACGAGGCAGCGTACTTTACAGCCCGTGAAGATGAAGAGGTTTTAACATCTATATCCTTCGCAGTGTCTTCTGGCGGATATGCCTATGAAAAACAAAAGCGCAAAATTGGTGATTATGCGACGGCCGCCGCTGGCGTGTTGATCACAAAAGAAGGTGCAACATGCGCTCATGCATCCATTGCCCTTACCAATCTTGCAGATACACCCATTTATTGTGAGGAAGCGGTATCAATCCTCAATGACTCAAATTTAAATGCGGATGATATCGAAGCTGCAACTGTTGCAGCAGTGAACGCCACTGATCCCGGTGAAGATAATCGTGGTCCAATTGAATTTAAAAAACATGCTGCAAAAATCGTCATTCGCCGTGCTATCGAGCGCGCGATTGAACGCGCTTAGATAGCGGCGGGAGGATAGTTATGGGAAAAATGCATATTAAAATGAAGGTCAATGGTGAAGATGTTGAAACGCTCGCCGAACCTCGCGAACTGCTTATTCATGTCTTGCGTGAAAGGCTAAACATCACAGGCCCTCACATTGGTTGCGAAACATCGCATTGCGGTGCGTGCACTGTTGATATGGGTGGGAAGTCAGTTAAATCTTGCACTGTGTTTGCGGCTCAAGCAAATGGTGCAGACATCACCACAATCGAAGGCCTGGGCAATCCAGATTCACTACATGTTTTGCAGGAAATGTTTAAAGAACATCACGGTCTGCAGTGTGGTTTTTGCACTCCAGGCATGATCACCAGAGCGCATAGGCTTTTGCAAGAAATTCCTGATCCAACGGAAGAAGAAATCAGGTTTGGAATGGCAGGAAATCTCTGCCGGTGTACGGGGTATCAGAATATCATCAAAGCGATTTTGGCAGCCGTCGCTGAATTAAATGCCGTTAAGGAGGCAGCACAATGAACGAGATGACACCTCCAAAAGAAGAACGCTCCGCCGCATTAAAAGGTCTCGGCTGCTCACGCAAACGGGTTGAAGATGCACGCTTTACGCAAGGCAAGGGTAATTATGTCGATGACATTAAGCTGCCAGGAATGCTCTTTGGCGACTTTGTGCGTTCACCCTATCCCCATGCCTATGTGAAAAGTATAAACACGGATGCTGCAATGGCTGTGCCCGGTGTGGTAGCCGTCCTAACAGCCGATGACCTTAGACCGCTTAACCTTCACTGGATGCCAACGCTTGCTGGCGACAAACAAATGGTGCTTGCAGACGGAAAAGTTCTTTTTCAAGGACAAGAAGTTGCCTTTGTTGTGGCAAATGATCGCTATGCGGCAGCTGATGCGGTTGAACTCGTTGAAGTTGAATATGAAGAATTGCCCGTACTGGTTGATCCCTTTAAAGCGGAGATTGAAGGCGCACCCATTTTACGTGAAGATATCGCGGATCAAAAAACAGGTGCCCATGGGCCGCGTCGCCATCCTAATCATATTTTCACTTGGGAAGCTGGTGAGAAAGAAGCAACTAAAAGTGTCATCGATAATGCTGAGGTTACGGCCGAAGAAACAATGTATTATCACCGTACGCACCCATGCCCACTTGAGACATGTGGCTCTGTGGCCAGCATGGATAAAGTGAATGGCAAACTGACTTTATATGGCACCTTTCAAGCACCTCATGTGGTGCGAACAGTTGCATCGCTCTTATCGGGCATCGCTGAAAGCAATATCAGGGTAATCTCGCCTGATATTGGGGGCGGTTTTGGAAATAAGGTGGGTGTTTATTCAGGCTATGTCTGCTCAATTGTTGCTTCTATTGTAACAGGTAAGCCAGTTAAATGGGTTGAAGATAGGATCGAAAATTTAACCTCAACGGCCTTTGCCAGAGACTATTGGATGAAAGGCAAGATAAGCGCGACCAAGGAAGGTAAAATCACAGGCCTTGATGTTCACGTGACGGCTGACCACGGTGCTTTTGATGCCTGTGCGGATCCCACGAAGTTTCCTGCCGGTTTCATGAGTATTTGTACTGGTTCATATGATATTCCAACCGCGTATCTGGCAGTGGATGGCATTTACACGAACAAAGCGCCAGGTGGCGTGTCTTATCGGTGTTCTTTTCGCGTGACAGAGGCGGTCTATCTCATTGAGCGCATGATTGAAATCTTGGCGATTGAGTTGGATATGGACGCTGCCGATTTGCGCCGGATCAATTTTATCAAGAAAGAACAGTTTCCTTATCAGTCCGCTTTGGGCTGGGAGTACGATTCAGGCGATTATCACACCGCATGGGATAAAGCCCTTGAAGCTGTGGATTATAAAGCACTTCGCGCAGAACAAGCCGAACGCGTCGCGTCATTCAAACGCGGGGAAACGCGCAAGCTGATGGGTGTCGGACTTTCTTTCTTCACGGAAATTGTTGGGGCAGGTCCAGTTAAGAACTGCGATATTTTAGGTATGGGCATGTTCGATTCTTGTGAGATTAGAATTCATCCAACAGGCTCAGCAATTGCAAGGCTTGGCACAATTTCTCAAGGTCAGGGACATGCAACAACTTTTGCGCAAATCCTTGCCAGTGAAATAGGCCTATCCGCAGATGATATTACCCTTGAAGAAGGGGATACAGACACAGCGCCTTATGGTCTTGGAACCTATGGTTCTCGTTCAACGCCGGTTGCCGGGGCTGCCGCTGCTATGGCTGGCCGCAAAATTCGGGCGAAGGCACAGATGATAGCCGCCTATATGCTGGAAGTTCATGATGGTGATCTTGAATGGGATGTTGATCGCTTTGTTGTCAAAGGGGCGCCTGAGCGCTTTAAAACAATGAAAGAGATTGCATATGCCTCTTACAACCAAGTCATTCCTGGTCTTGAGCCAGGTTTAGAAGCTGTAAGCTATTATGATCCGCCAAACATGACATATCCCTTTGGTGCTTATGTTTGTGTCATGGACATCGATGTGGACACGGGTGTTACAGATGTTCGACGCTTTTATGCGTTGGATGATTGCGGAACGCGCATCAATCCAATGATCATCGAAGGACAAGTTCATGGTGGCTTGACCGAGGCTCTAGCGGTCGCTCTGGGGCAGGAAATAGCTTATGATGAAATGGGTAACGTGAAGACTGGATCATTGATGGACTTTTTCTTGCCGACGGCATGGGAAACGCCAAATTACGAGACCGATCACACAGTAACACCTAGTCCTCACCACCCGATTGGAGCCAAAGGAGTAGGCGAAAGCCCGCATGTTGGCGGCGTGCCTTGTTTCTCGAACGCGGTTCAAGACGCCTTCCGTGCCTTTGGGCTTCGGCATACAAATATGCCGCATGATCATTGGCGCATTTGGCAAACAGCTAATAAATTAGGTTTGCATGATTAGAAAATAAGACGGCTTGTAAGATGTTCTTCGAGCCGTCAAATTTCAAAGTGATAATATGACCTGGACCCAATTAAAAACAGAGTTGGCTGACAATAGCTATGTGGCTTCAGACGCGCTGGCTATGGCACTTCACCTTGCCATGCAGCTCGGGCGTCCGCTCTTGCTTGAAGGTGCAGCGGGTGTTGGCAAAACCCAAATTGCCAAAACACTCGCTGACATAAAAGAAACAAACCTCATCAGACTCCAATGTTATGAGGGATTGGATTCTGCTTCAGCCATCTACGAATGGAATTATCAGCGACAATTACTCGCCATTCGTGCTGATGCTAGCAGTGATAGCCACGGTAATATCGAAGACCGTATTTTTTCTGAAAAATACCTCCTACGACGCCCCTTGCTAGAAGCAATTTCGCAAGACAAACCACCAGTCCTTCTTATCGATGAGGTGGACCGTGCCGATGAAGAGTTTGAAGCCTATCTGCTGGAGATTCTTTCAGATTTTCAAGTTTCAATACCGGAGCTTGGAACCATCAAGGCAACCTGTAGGCCCTTTGTGGTTTTGACCGCAAATGGCGCGCGGGATTTATCTGATGCTCTACGCCGGCGCTGTATTTATTCATTTGTTGAATGCCCAGATTTGAAGACAGAATTAGCCATTTTGGAGAAACGTAACCCAGAATTAAATACGCTGCTCGCACAGCAAATTGTGGGTTTTGTTCAAGCTATTAGGAAAGAGGAACTTGAGAAGAAGCCGGGCGTGGCTGAGATGCTTGATTGGGCCGCAGCCATTTCAGGCTTGGGTATTAATGATCTATCCGACGATCCAGTTACTCTGCAAGCAACCCTTGTCTGTTTGTTAAAAACACAATCCGATCAGGCCGCTATTCCAACGGAAATCACTCAGCGTCTCTTAGGGAAGGTCGCATAATGCCGATCACTCAGTTTCCTGAAAGTACACGCAATGTGTCGGAGCGAATGACCGGCTTTATGGAACATCTGCGCTATAACGGTATCAATGTTGGCGTTGCAGAAACAGAAGCCGCGCTTCTTTCTATGCGCCACATTAATCTCGCAAACATCAATGAGACTCGGCTCGCGCTCAAATCAGTCTGCGCAAATGATGCGGATCGTTTTGATAGATTTGACGAACTTTTCAAAGCTTACTGGATGAATAAGGGGCGTGATCGCAGGCGCGATCAACATACGATGAAGGCGGTTGAAAAAAAGAGCCGTCGGACCAACAAAAGCTTGTTTGAGCAAGCCAGCGATACGCGTTCGACTGGGGAACAAGATCTGCCCGACGATAACCGGGAAGGTGAGTCTGCTCAATCTGGTGAAGGCAAACTGATCGCATCCAAAATTGACAACATCAATAAAACTGACCTTCGAGAATTTATGAAGCCAGAAGATCTAAGTCGTGCCGAAAAGGTGGCAGAAGATCTTGCCAAAGCAATACGGTATCGCCGTTCGCGGCGTAGGCGGGCTGCACGGAAAGGGGCTCAACTCGACCTACGCAAAATCACGCGAAAAAGTGTGTCCACTGGCGGCGAACCTTTGCGTTTGCTGCGGCGTCACAAGCCCAACAAACCTCAAAATATTATTGCGCTTTTGGATGTGTCAGGCTCTATGACGGTTTATTCACGTATCTTTTTAGCGTTTTTGAAGGGGCTGATGAGTGCCGACCAAAACACAGATGCGTATTTATTTCATACTCAGCTTGTCCGTATTTCAGATGCTCTGCGTGATGGTGATACGTTCCGTGCTGTCAATCGTTTGTCTATGATGGCTCAAGGCTTTGGTGGGGGCACAAAAATAGGAACAAACTTGGGCCATTTTAACCGGCAATACGCGGCTCAGCAGGTCAATGGAAGATCAGTAGTGATCATTCTATCTGACGGCTACGATAACGATCCACCTGAAAAGATAGCCAATGAATTGGCTCGCCTGAAAAAGCGTGGATGCAAAGTTATTTGGCTAAACCCGCTAAAAGGCTGGAAGGATTACGAACCAGTCGCTAAAGGCATGGCCGCCGCGCTGCCACATCTCGATTTATTTGCAGCAGCGACAACACTCAATGACCTTGCTGCACTAGAACCAGAATTGGGGAGAATATGACGAAGGCAACAAACGCCCACACGGATATTCTAGATATGATTTCAGAACTCAAATTCAAAGGTGAACCTTTTGCAATGGCTACCGTTGTCAGGACTGTTTCGGTCACATCGGCCAAAGCAGGCGCCAAAGCGATTATTATGGATGATGGTTCAATTTCGGAAGGTTGGATCGGCGGCGGCTGTGCTCGTTCTGCGGTTTTAAAAGCCGCTCGCGAAGCGCTGAAAGACGGAAATCCTCGTCTTGTGTCAGTGCAACCGGAAGACCTTCTCACCGAGCAAGGGATTGCATCAGGTGAGACGAAGGACGGTGTGAAATTTGCGACTAATATGTGCCCAAGCCAAGGCACGATGGATATATTTGTGGAAGCCGTTCGCCCTAAGCCAGAATTGGTAATATATGGTTCCAGCCCCGTTGCAATTGCGCTAACAGTTTTGGCAAAGCCCTTGGGGTTCACGTGTACAGTTTGCGCAAAACAAAAGGATCACCACGCATTTCTAGATGTCGATAATCTCATCAGTGGTTTTGACCTTCCTCTTCGCGATGGATTGAGATTCATTGTTGTCTCTACACAAGGCAGTGGAGACGAGGCGGCATTGAAATCTGCTTTGGCTAATTCCGCTGACTATATTTCCTTCGTTGGTAGCCATAAAAAAGCCGCACGATTGCAGGAAAAGCTTGTTGCCGCTGGAATGGATGAGAGTGATTTCACTGAGCTAAAAGCGCCGGCTGGGCTCGATATTAAAGCGGTGACGCCGGAAGAGATCGCGCTCTCAATATTAGCTGAGATTATTTATAAAAAACGGTCTAAAACTGCGACGTCTTCAACTGAGTTAGAACGTGATGGGACGAAGCATTCTAAAACATCCGATACTGGGCAATTATCATCTGCCAAAAACAAAACATCTAAATCTACAAATCAACGACATCAGGAAGAGATTAATTCTTTTTGCTGATGCATGGACTTTATTGTTAGAGGAAAAAATGGAACTACAAGACGAAATTTTTATCAATGCTCCCCAAGATGTGGTTTATGCCGCGCTCAACGATCCTGAGATTTTGAAACAGTGTATCCCTGGTTGCGAAGAACTCATCAAAGTTTCTGACACAGAACTGACAGCAAAAGTTGTTCTTAAAGTTGGCCCTGTGAAAGCTAAATTTGGAGGAGAAGTAACCCTTGATACACAAGGCGCGCCGAATAAATTCTCTCTCGCCGGTCAAGGCAATGGGGGCGTTGCGGGCTATGCAAAAGGAGGTGCTGATGTCGAGCTTGTCGAGCAAGATGGTGGCACCATGCTAAACTATGTTGCAAAAGCGGAAATCGGTGGCAAGCTTGCACAACTTGGCAGCAGGCTGGTGGTGAGTACGGCAAAAAAATTATCAAAAAACTTCTTCGAAAACTTTGAAAAAGTTGTTTGTGGTGAGCCGGATTCTGACCCGGATGAGAAGAAAAGCTTATGGGGTAAATTGGTTGGCTCTTAGCAAAAGTATCACCACAGGCTTTAATCACTGAACCATTCTCATTGGCATGCTTTAAAATACGTAATTTACGTTGAATTTCGTGATGATTAAGGTTCTTGAATAGAAGCTATTCGGTGAAGAAGAGACCAACGTCTAAAATAGATATCACACACGAAAGGCAAAGATCTTTCTATGCAGACGAAATTGGTAACGGAAAACAGGATATCTTATTGAGAAGGCTGAAGTTCACGCCGCATTCAGCTTAAATGATCTATCGTCTGGGCACCCTAAAGTGGCTATCAAGAAATCAAGAGGTAAGACATGCGGCCTTACGACGAGAGCGGCGAAGTTGCAGAGTTTCATCGATTGAATGCTGAAGTACGGGGAAAATATAATATTAATGCATGCTTTGGCTTGGGTCGTTTCTACAAAGAGGGTCGAGGTGGCTTGCGAAGGGATGGCCTCAAAGCAAAAAGTTGGTTTACAAGATGTCTCTCAGTTTCTACCGACAAGCCATATAAATACATCCATGAGTTTTTAGAAAACAAAGAAATAACTTATTTAGGAACAGAGAGTGAAGCCAGGAAAATACTTCCTAAAAATTACAATGAGCATCAGGTTAGCGCTCTTGTAGAACTCTATTGGATCGACAAAAATACAAGAGATTTGGATGAAATTTTTGACATAGCTTTTAGAGCAAAAGGTGGTGATGCAGAAGCTCAATACGAGCTTGGCGACTTGTTCATGCATGCTAGCGATCAATATTTCATACCTGTCATAGTTAGACAGAGAGATGGTTGCGAATGGATGAAAAAAGCCGCTGAACAGGGATATAGCAAGGCGTATATGCCTCTTGCTCTTTATTACAGCGGTGCTGACCTACCAAGATATGCTCACGACAAGTTCCTGGATAAAGACGCTGCTTTATATTGGGCTGAGCGTGCTGCTAAATATTTTTCTCAAGCCGACGACAAATACAATAGAAAAGAAGCTGAGCGGATCATTGAAGAATGTTACAAATCCAATTTAAAGGTTCTAAAATTCTCTTAGATGAGAAAGGTCATTGTCGATTGCTTTTCTGCTTTATGAATAACGCTCGTTAAATCATTGTAATAATCTCGAGAAAAAAGTTGGAATGAATTGTCAAAATGACATGGTTTTCGGAGTTCACAGGAATCGACGTTGAAACACTGCAGAGTAAGGCTGAAAAGCCTTAGATAATAAAGGTTTCTGATACAGCAAAAAATATTGAAAAACTGGGTAATGGCGGACAGACAGGCCGCCAAGGATAACACTCTAATTGTCTCAATTTGTCGCTTTAGGTACTAAAATCATTGGGTTTTATGAATTTCATTTGCGCATGCTGTTGCATTGAGTTGCATCCGTGTTTATATTTTTTGGCGGGTTAGATAGAGGGTAATATATGCCACGCATCGCCAAAGAACTTTCTGCTCTTGAAGTTAAGCGGTTAACGCACACCGGTAAGAACGGCAATTCAATCTTTGCAGTTGGAGGAGTCGCAGGGTTGTTGCTGCAAGTTACTCCCAACGGTGGACGTTCTTGGATTGTTAGAACCCAAGTAGGCAATCATAGACGTGAGATTGGTTTGGGCGGTTATCCTGAGGTTACGTTAGCTCAAGCACGCGATAAAGCTCGTGAGATAAAAAACAAAATCCGCAATGGTATTGATCCAGTAGAGGAGCGTAAGGCGGCCAGAGCCTCATTAATTGCCACTCAGCGACGAGGGTTAGTGTTTTCGGATGCTATTGATCGGTATCTCAGTAGTAAGCTGGATGCTTTTAAAAATGGAAAACACCGTCAGCAATGGCGTAACACGCTGGAGACCTATGCGAAGCCCGAGTTGGGTTCAATGCTGGTGCAAGACATTACTGTTCAGGATGTGTTGCGTGTTCTAAAACCTATTTGGAGTGATAAAACTGAAACCGCTTCTCGTCTGAGAGGGCGGATAGAAGCTGTTTTGTCGTGGGCAACAGTGTCCGGTCATCGTAGCGGTGATAATCCAGCTCGTTGGTCGGGCAATCTCAAAGAGCTGTTGCCGGCTCCTGAAAAAATTAAAGTCTCTCGCAATCATCCAGCATTACAAATTGAAGATGCCTCACGCTGGCTTGCAGGCCTTAAAGAGCGTTCTGGCATGGGTTGTCGTGCGTTAGAGTTTTCAGCACTAACAGCAGTACGCTCTAAGGAGGTTCGTGGAGCCACCTGGGAAGAGATAAATCTGGAGAATGCTCTTTGGATTATCCCTGCTAGCCGCACCAAGATGAGTAAAGAGCATAGGGTACCACTTTCAAAAACTTGTATTGAGCTGTTAGAGGTGCTTCCAAGGTTTAGTGACAGCCCACTTGTGTTTACAGCTTCCAGAGGCGGCATGCTCTCTGACATGACGCTCAGCGCTACTATGAAACGCATTCACAAAGCAGATTTAGCCGAGGGTGGTTCCGGTTATGTCGATAGAGTGAGTAAACGACCAGCCGTACCGCATGGCTTGCGTTCCACATTTCGGGACTGGGTATCTGAAAAAACACAATTTCCCGGTGACATGGCAGAAATTGCCTTGGGGCACAAAGTTTCAAATGCCGTTGAGGCCGCTTATCGGCGAGGGGATATGATCAACAAACGCCGCTTTATGATGGATGCTTGGGCCGATCATTTAACCGGCGGAGAACTTATTACTGACAGTGTGGTTTACCTAAAATGAGGCCGCCTATTGGATATGAGGAGGCAGTTAAGAAAGTTTATGATCGAATTGAAGATCATAGAAATGCAAACCAAGGGTGGTTATGGGGCGATGCCACGAATGATGCATCTATTCTAAGGCGCATTTTGCGTGTGGAAGGGCGTCGGTATTTGGAACGCGACCGTGAAACATTGTTTGAGAGATCATTATCTGATCGCAATTATTACGACATGTTACGTTTTGCGATAGCCGAAAAAATCTATTGCTCTGTTGAGCTTGATGCTGAGGAAGCAGCTTGGACAGCAAAGGCTTTAGCTGGGGAGCATGACGTTCCACAATACAAGTCTCGTGCCTATACTGCCCACGAGGATGTAAGGAAGCTAGGTCTTCATCGCCTTGTTGTTGGATGTGTGCATGTTCTAAGGCAGAGGGGTTTAAAGCATAAACTTGCATGCGAGGCCGTCGCAGAGGCGTGCAGCAAACACAACCTCGACATCCGCTCTGCCACTACGGTTTCAGATATATGGAAGAAGAACATGCCAAAGTTTTATCGACGCAGGCCTAAGAATAAGGGGTCGTAAGCCCCTTGCTTGCTACCCAGCGACGTCCGTTCAGCTGCGCTATAGGTTGCATCCGATGACAATCAACCGGAGTGCATAGCATGGCTGAGACATATCTTTCTGACATTCAAGTAGCTTCTCGTTACGGCGTCCACCGATCCACACCGTGGCGCTGGGCAAAGTCTGAGCCAGGCTTCCCCGCACCAGTGACTCTATCGTCAGGTTGCACGAGATGGCCATTATCTGCCTTGCTGGCTTGGGAGATTTCTAAAGCCAATTCGTCGCCACAGCAAAATTGGACGACGTGATATGTCATGGGTAGGAACAAAAGTAACGAAGACCGCGAACCCCAATGGACTAAATGGATTTTGCACCATCGCGCACTTCCTGCATGGAAAGCTCTCTCTTTTGCGGCAAGAGAAATATATTTTCACCTGCAAGTCAGATGCTTTGCTGAAACCGCTCAAAAACACAGGAAGGTGACCAACAATAATGGACAGGTATTTCGTTCTCCGCGTGATTTGGCTTTAGATATGGGCTGCTCCCAAAAAACTGTCATGGCTGGATTAGCTGACTTGCAGGCCAAAGGATGGATCGTTGCGACTGAACTGGCAAGCCTTGGTGTCGATGGAAAGGGAAAGACGGCGAAGTACCGATTGACCATGATGCCTATGGGAAGCGGTGGCTCCTTCAAAGCGGCTACACAAGAACCCAAAGAATGGCGTGAAGGCCAAAACTACCCAGTTTTGGTTCATAAGCCATATATGCCTAAGCCGCGAAAAGGACGTGCAAAGAATTTCAAAAAATAAAATCCCGCACCCTATTCGGATGCGTGTGCATACCCGAATAGGGTGCAATAACCGCATGATAGAACATCAGGTGAACCCGAATAGGATGCGGTTTAAGCGGTGTTGTGGAATGTTCCTGCGTCCAAGTTGGGCGCATATTTAATAGCCATGCTATGGTGTTTAATTAGGATATCTAACCGATTAGCCTAGCTGGCCTTAAAGAAATTATAGCCAGTTCAAACTGTTTGCGAGAAATCCAAGTCCAAAAAACATCGTTGAGACTATGATATTTCGAACAAGCTGCAATTTTATATTGCTCTCACTTTTGTGAAAATCGTGATTTGAGAGCTCACGAAAATCTTCATTGGGCGCGTTTTGGCTCTCAAAAAAAATTGCTCGGACATAATCAAGTGCAAAGGCTGCAATTAGCCAAACCTTGCCCAATAAGTCAGCTCCGCTTGCGAACGCTAATGCCTTTGGTATGATAAATAAGAATAGTCTGGTCATTCCGTACTCCTAGTTGGAAAGCAGTTTTTTGACACAAGCAAGCGTGGTTACTTTGCTGAATGTATTTTAAAACGGGTAGAGCTAAAAGCAACATGCCTGAATAAATTGTCGTGTGAAAAGAACACCTAAAAGCCTTCTCAAAGATACTGTCGCTCGCAATATGAGACTTTTGCGTGCAGAAAAAGGTTGGTCATAATCAGTTGCAGCAAACAGTCAGCCGAACAAAAAGGCGGTAATACCCGTTGCAGCAGCAGCATTTGCAGCTGTTTGAATTGTATTTTTTCCAGCGGCAGGAATAGTGGTTTTTCCATCCAAAAGTTTAAGTGCTTCAAACCCAGCAGCGATCAGTCCAGCGTATTCACCAGATTCAAAAACTCTATCGGGTATGGTGTTGCCTGAAAGGTTTTCTGATGTGCTTGCTACATCACGAGTTAAATCTTCATTGGTGTGGTCACTAGCTTGCACGCCATCCATTTTATCCGCAACTTCATCTGTCACGATAATCTCTATATCACTATACCTATCCTGATGTTCAGCCACATAGCTTTTACTATTCGTAGCCTTAAGCTGGTATTCATATTGTATTTCATCAGTGTCTGTTGAACGAATAACAACATCAGACTCCTCATGGTTCGTGGAACCATGTACTTCGGCGTATGTGTCAGTATGACTAGCGTTATATTCTTCAACCCATCGAAGTTCGTGATAAATTCCCTTCACATTATTGGCGACACCTCTCAATCGCTCAGGTGTTAATCCGCTTAAATATTCAGAAATTTCAACTTCATCAGCGGCGTTTAATTCCGTTTTAGACCTGCGAATAGCGTCTAGCACTAAATCTTGCTCTAGAGAGCCGTCAAGAGCTGTTTGTGTAAGTAAACTATAGAATACACCCGCCACTAACCCAGCAGGGCTTAAAGGTGATTTAGCAGCATAAAATTGGAAGCCATCCAAAACAGCAGGCTTAAAATCTGTCAGTATGTGTTGGTTATATTTTAGTGAATTTATTCCATCTAAATTGGCGCTGATGCTGTCAGCATTTTCTTCAAGATGCTCATGTAGTTTTTGCAGTGAATCGCAAAATTGCAATGCTTCATCAGAATATAAGTGAAGAGGTCTTTCTTCGAGCTTGCTCTCAATGCTTGCGGCTAATAATCCGCAAGTTTCAACTATTCGTTTTTCTTCATCAGACAGGTCGTCGTAATTACGAGATTTTGATGAAAGTGCAAATTTGTAAGTTGCGAAACCTATGACCAACCCGAAACCTGATAGCACCAATGCACCTGCGGCCATTCCACCGCCGAAACCAAGCGCCGCAAGTGTTGAATTTGTTAGAGCTGCACCGTGCAGCGTTGCTATTGCGGTTCCAGTACCCGCCGTCCCAAAAGTGCTGACTAGTCCAAATAATGAAGTTGTACCTACTAGTCCTGCTAATTTGGCTGAAACAACTTTGCCAAATCCTTCCATCCATCCAGCAGCTTCTTTGTCGCTAACTTGAAGAATGCATGCCGTGATTTTGGTGAGTTGTTTCTTTGTATTCGTGAGAAGCTCAATTGTATCCTCGGGAGCGAAGTATGGCTTTATGAGTTCCCTGATATTCCCGTATGTTTCTTGAGATTTGTCTACAGCACGGTCAACTTTTTCTGTTACTCCAGATTTGGCCAAAAATTCTTTCGTTGGAGTAACCGTTGTTCCAATTAGCATATCACGGGCAGCCCCTAGCTTTTTACCAGCTCCTGCAGCCTCATCCACTCTTTGAATCGCTTCTTTTCCGGCCTCAATGGCACCTTTCGTCGTTCCTGCAACGGGTTTAAGGTGTTCTTTAATTCCACTTGATTCAACAAATTCGGAGGCTTGCGCTCCAAGCTTTTCCACGCCTTCCACAATCGTCTTTTTTGTCTTACTGGATTCCACATTCCTTTTTATCTTCCGAGTGAAATCTCTCGCCTTTCTTTGTCCTTTTCTGATACTATTCTCTTCACGAGACATATTATCCAAACCTCATAATTTCGGTTAAATTAGTGGGTGAGCGGCTAACGATTGCAACCTTAATTACACATACTGTTCTGGAAGCCGGTAGAAGTAAAGAAATTATACGGCCCCGAGTTTGTCAGAAATGTCACTACCTTAACTTGATGGTTGCTGGCGGGGCGACCTGAACCAATTGCTAATTGATGTGCCCTAGAACGGCAGACGCCTTGCAAGGTAAAACTGGACCACAAACCGACGTTATGAGAAAGGGGACTTTTGGGGAAAGCGGAAGTTCGCTGCGTAAGCACAAGACATATTTTCTGCCAAGAAAAGCGGACATTTGTAGTTCTGTTATAGCCAGCTACTTGGTGGATCTTCTCATTGTGATTAGCCCAGCGGCGTTCAAGCCGAGGTTCCAAGAGCGGTTTTGCCAGTACTGCCCCTTTAGTTCGGACGCATCCTCGTTCACATTGAGTACGGCAGATCCATAAAACTTGGGTTGGTCGGTTACCGCAAGGGGATGAGAATTGTCTTGCTTGTTAGTCTGCTCGTAAACCA
This sequence comes from Hyphomicrobiales bacterium, assembly GCA_039989895.1. NCBI lineage: Bacteria > Pseudomonadati > Pseudomonadota > Alphaproteobacteria > Hyphomicrobiales > Hyphomicrobiales bacterium. The sequence goes on along the minus strand of JBDXGY010000005.1, from coordinate 85,183 downwards.
ATGCAACCGACTTATTCCCGTTCTCTGACTTGAAAAATTCCACGGAAATTGTTTCGGAACTTAGCAATGGAGTTTGTTCGTTGGGTAGGAAGACAAGGTCGGTCCGAAACCACGTCTGTTTGATTTTCACATTAAAGCGCGCTTCTAGGAGTTCGGGACGTTCGTCATCGAAGGGGGAAAATGTTATTTCTTCACTGGCGGCGGCGGTTTTCAGGCGTTCTACAATCGACCAATTGGACTGGATCGTAACAACCCACTCGCCGTTCAGGTCAGGAAAGTAGCGGTTTGCGAGCCATGGCCCCACCAAATGTAGTTTCCAAAGTAAACGCCAGCCAGGAAGGATGATGAACAGAGCTATGCTTCCCCAGATAATACCTGCGACAACTCTAGAGGTCAGCAGGTTGGCAGTTGTAGCTCCCAGCACAGGCACGTTTTCCATAAACCATGTCTCAATCCAACCAATGGCGAGAGGTGAGGCTAAGGCTAGATAGACCGCCAAGGTAATCCAGAACGAAAGCGAAACAAATTTTGCCATTTTACTCAACCTCTAGTATTGAAGACTCGGCTTTGCACACCCAAGTATATGGGGGTGTAGCGTCGCCGCCACAAGATTAAAACGAAAAGGGACCGATTAATGCCTATTAATGCACATAAAGCCTTTGTGTCCCGTCCTTCGGGTTACAAGTTTCTATTGGACCTCTCAGAGAAGCAGGAACAGACACTGCGGAACGCTCGTGATGACATTCGCATCGAACTCTCCGCTCAATTTGAGAAATTTGCGAAATCGTTGGGTGATCAAAATCTGTTCGAAGATCACTCCGCTGTATTAGAGCGGAGCTTCCAAAAACCGAAGTTTAGGATGCAAGGCAGCTTCTCGTACCACACATGCAACCAACCCGCGCATGTGCCGCCTCAGGAGATTGACTTGGACGATGGGATATTCATGCCCGTCTCCTATTTTCAAAAGGGTGAAGACAGGTCCCCTGTAATCCAAAGCGCCGCCTACTTTTTAATAATCGAACGCATTCTAGCGCCACTGTGCGACAAGAAAGGTTGGCAACTCGTAACGGACAAGGCTTCGTGCATCCGTGTCAAGATCGACGGCACCATGCACACCGATCTTGCACTGTATTCGGTGCCGGACGGGGACTTCCAGCGCATCTCAAAAGATGCACAAAACCGTGGCGCCGATTTCGCGACAGAACTCATGATGGAGGACACCGCCTATCGGATGCTGTCGCATGATGAGATCATGTTGGCACATCGAGATGATGGTTGGAGGAAGTCCGACCCGCGCAAACTCGAAGACTGGTTTCTTGGTGCAGTGAAAGAGTACGGCGGCCAAGTACGAACGGTCAGTCGTTTTCTCAAGGGGTGGAGAGATTTTCAATGGCCTGAAGGAAGACTGGCATCGATTGCTCTCATGGCAGCGGTGGTGTCGGTCTTTGGGAAGGCGTCGGCAGCAATTGCGAGTGACCGGGACGACCTAGCGTTGTTGCGCGTTGCAGAAGATTTGCCGGACTTCCTCTCCAATGACATTCCAAATCCTGTCGTAGAGGGTGAGCGTTTGGATCAAGGTTGGTCCGCTCAGGAGCGCGGTGATTTCGTTGCGAAGGCTAGAGTGCTTGCTGAGCGTCTAGCAGATGCGCTCACGCAAACGTCTGACCGAGCAGTAGCATATGAGGCCCTGCAAGAACAATTTGGCGGACGTATCCCAGACGATCTTACCCTTTACGTGCCGGACACGGGTCTTGAGACAAAGGCAAGCGAGTTGGCTGCACCTGCAGCCCTTACGATGGGGATGGTCAACAAGCTAGACGCAGAGCGCAGCAATGACCTCGCCGCTGTGAACAAGCAGGGCGGGGGGCGTTACGGGTAATCGAGCATTGACCGGGCCGTCTGAACCTACCGACCTCCAGCTAGCAGAGTTGTCACGGTGGGTGCACGCTCAATGTCCAAATGCGAGAGACCTTTCACCGGTTGAGTTGTCTCGATATGAGGCCAAAGAGCCAATCCACGGTTGGGTTGTCCCGTTTGAGCATCAAGATGACCACTTTGATCTGCATGTGTTACTCTTGCTGGGCTTCCCATGGTCGAAGCCACTTGTTTATTGCCCTGAACAATTTCAGTTCATGCAGTTTCCGCACATTGAAAGCGATGGTGTATTTTGCCTTTACCCAACGGGGACAGAGCACGATCCTCTGAATCCCAAAGGATTAATATGGGATGCCATAAAAGAAGCTGTACGATTGATCGTCGCTTCATACGACGAGGCGTTTCTCAATGATTTCGCCGATGAGTTCTATTCTTATTGGGGCAAAACAGAGGGGGGCAAAAACATCGTCAGCCTCCTGTCACCCGGCGGCGCCTCCCGCAGGGTGTCCCTATGGTGCAGCATAGGTGACTTCTATCTTGCGGATGACAACACCGCCTTGGAAAGTTGGCTTCGCAACCGCTTTCCGGGAAACAAGAAGGACTACAATTTCAGTACTGCAACACATATTACCCTCAGTAGGCCTATTCTGCCTTCGGAATACCCGAGCTCGGGTGCGGCGATTCTGCACTTCTTGCGGGAGTTGGCACCCGAATCCATAGAATTGCTGGAAGATGCTGCCGCAACCTCTGATGGCAAGTTTATGATTTCCTTCGAGGGGTGCACAGATGATGGACCGGTATTTTTCGCCGTCGAAGTTCTGCCCCCCGTCAAACAAGGTATGGAAGCCGGGCGACGACCAGACATGTTGCAAAAGGGCTTTCGGCCTGGAAAAGTGCCGCCCCACATCCGAATGCAGCGGCTTTTCGGGGGCAATCATGTTGAACGTCACGTGGTTATGCGTGCGGACCCATCTTGGATACATGGGCGTGACACCCCTACAGTCGCGCCTCTATTTGACAAGCGGGTTCTGATGATCGGCGCGGGGTCATTGGGAAGCGAGGTTGCTCTGCTGCTGGCCAAGACGGGTGTTGGCTCGATCACATTGGTCGACCCAGGACTTCTAGACTATCCCAATGTTGGACGTCATATGCTCGGGGTCTCGCAAGTCAGGAAATTTAAAGCCAAGTCTCTTGCAGAAAAGTTGGCTGGTGACTTCCCGCATATGCGCTCGATCAAGTACTTCTCTGAGGATTTGCAATCGCTCTACGGCAAACATCCTGAGGTTTTTCACAACACCGATTTGATCGTTTCCACGGCTGGAAGTTGGGTGGCTGAAGGCTGGCTTAACCAATTAGCTAGGAACGAAGCGGATCTCTCCCCTGTAATTTACGGTTGGGCAGAGCCTTTTTCTGTCGCAGGACACGCAGTATTGATCGACTCCAACGGTCCATGTCTTGCCTGCGGAATGGATAAATTCGGGGCAGCAATACAAACAGTTTGTGAGTGGGACACCGAGACGACGCGGAAACAGCCCCATTGTGGGGCCAGTTTTCAACCATATGGGCCAGCATCATTATCAGGTGTAGCGGCTTTGGTGGCGAAGACCACAATGAAAGCATTGCTTGGTGGGATGCATCCCGGGACCGAGGCCGTTTACTGGGCCTCGAAGGAAGAAATTGCAGAACAAGGAGGGCGTTTCACCCCGGACTTCCTTAATGGGTTTCCTGACATTCCTGAGTTCGGCGGATCGCGACAATTCGAGTGGAGGCAAAAAGAAGATTGTGCTTTTTGCGGAGAAGCATGAGTATTTGCTACCCCATTGGAGAAAGTGGGCAATTCCTGATCCTAGAACAGAATGTTCTTGATCACTTTGTTAAATACCGACAGTTGGACCCGAAAATGTCTGAAGCTGGTGGGCAACTATTTGGTGTGGTTGAAGGTCAGTCTGTAAAGCTTATGCGTGCGACTGGTCCAAGAAATTCTGATCGACGTGGAAGGTTCTTTTTTATCGCGGATCGTTTTGCAGAACGCCGAGAAATCAGCACGCTACATAAGTCCGGGTTGCACTACCTCGGGGATTGGCACACGCACCCTCAAGTAGTTCCAGCCCCGTCGGGCACTGACCTCTCATCAATGACCGACCTTTTTGTTCGTTCAAAGCATGACTTGACTGCATTCTTAATGGTGATCGTTGGCACAGCAGAGTTTCCAAAGGGATTGCATGTGTCACTTCATGAGACCAATGCATGGTCTGCCCTGAACGCAATACGCGAAACCTAGCACTCCAATCGACTTAGTGGGTACAGCGAAAGTCCGGTCTGGCAGGCCGCACCGCAGCATGTTGAGGCCAGGTTGTGTGATCGCAATGGGCTGCCAATGTTAGAGATCACGGCCTATTGAGTTAGGTCTCAACGTCTTGCAGGATTTCCAATGCGGCTTCCAAATCCACACCAAGATATCTGACCGTACTGTCCATTTTCGTGTGACCCAGCAATAGTTGACCGGCTCGCAGATTGTCGGGTAGATATATGGAGATGGTCATTGAAACGGCCTGGCTAGAGGTGTTCTGATTTAACAGCGGCTGGATGTTCAATCCATGTGTACAGTGACTTTCTTGTACCTTCTGTTATTTCAACCTGCACAGGTTGTTTGCTTTTACTCTCCAGAATTGAAGTTCGTTCACGCACTCTCCCAGCGACAAATACATCGGCAACTTTCAGGCAAACCAAATTACAACCGCGCAACTTACTATCGACAGAGATTTTAAATATGTAGTCAGCACCTAAGGAGAAGTTGTCTTACATTTTTCAGTGAGTATAAAATCTCTTATATACACTTGGATAGAATATTTGTTGTTTTATTATGGGTAGTAATTATTTTTATAGTTGGCTATAATTGGTTTTTTTAGCGCTTTATTTATTGCAAAAGGTTAGATGCAGAAATGAATATTATGCGACTGATTTTTATTTTCCTCATGTTGATTCTTGGCTCAAATGCGTATGCGCAAGAGAGGCAAGTGAGTGTTGATTCCTGTCCTGCTGGGTTTGATAGATCAACCGCTATGGATGGTGGCCTGTATCTGCTGGCGAACATGGATGTACCGTTGAACTCGCCGACAGCACTTGCCCCGCAATTTCCTGAAAATGTTAGCATCAATCGGGCGGACGCGAGATCATATTTTTATTTCATGAAACGGGGAACGCAGTTGCCGAGCGGTGCTATTGCGGTCAGGCGGGTTTATTCGGTTGTTAATTCTTCAATACCGAAAGACGTCGTCATATTGACGAACAATCAAGATTGGATTGGTACAGAAAAGCAGAGACGCTTTGGAGAATATTTCGCTTATCACCAAAACCCGTTGGGTAATAACAATCGTTTCAGACAAAGCTTTCATTTCAAGTATGAAAATTCCCAAGTTAGGACTGATGACCGTCAGGACAAAGTAACGGCGCTTCAAATGGATCAGTCAAATTTCATAAATTCTAATATTAACAAGATGATGCTTCTGCGCTATCTTGGTATTCGCGCAGATGGGACTTGCATCAGGTTCAATCTGTTTTCAGAGCGCTCACAGCACTCAAGGGGTTTACTCTCCATCACGCGGTCCTTTTTTCTCGAAGTTCAAGAACTTGAAGGCGTCGGTGGAAGAGCGCTACCTCGTGTTCGTCTAAATATTAGTATCTTATAGTATCCAGATGCCTTGGTTTCTCGACATACTGTTTAATAAAGCAACCTTTTTGCGAATTATAGATCAGATCTTTAGGAACGACGTGTATGACCTGCGCAAAGAAGACGAAAGTTTCTCCTTTTTAAGCACCGTTGGCCTTATCGTTTTGTTTCTCACGATCTTTGCTACGGGATATGTGGGGGAATGGGAAGCAACTAACAATTGTTCCATAGAGAATATAATTTTTAGTTTGATTGATTGCACGAACACATGGCTCGCTTTGGTTAAGCTACTCTCTGTCATTGCGGTGTCCTATCTTATAGCCATGATGGTCAGTGACTGTTTCAACCTGTTGCGGCCAGCAAATGCCATTATTGAGAACTGCTGCTCTCTATTCTTACTCGGCTGCCTTATTCTAATGGCGTTTCAAACCGTGAAGAATGGTGCCGCATTTAATTGGGTGTCAGATATTCCCAGAAATTGGTTGGGCACCAATGATACGATCAACAACTTTATCGGGATGCTTTCGGTGGCTGCGGTTGCCCTTTTGCTCAGCACGATGGTGTCGTTGGTGCGCCGTTATATAAGTTTTGGTGCTATCACGTGGGATGGCCTGGAACCCATTATTTTGGCGTTATTCTATTTCGTCTTTGTTGGGTCCGCGCTGTCATTCACGTTCCTCGAATTCAGAGAAAATAGCCCGTAGCTGTCAAGCCTGTTTATAAACGATCATCGCAATATCGGTAATTAGATACAACAATGGTTCAATTGATATGACAATTACTCAACGAATTTTGGGAATCTTAAAAAAGTCATTACGTTATGTTTGGTTGAGCATTCTTGCAATACTCGAAATTCCGCTTGTCCTTATTTTAGAGGTCTGGCCTGTAACCACCATTGGCTTTTTCATCAAAGACAATTTTAAAGGTCTTTGGGATTGGTTAATGTCGAAGAAGTTCATCCGAAATGTCATCAGTAAAGGGATCTTTCGTCGCTTTGGCAATGTAACCAAAGCTCGCCCGCATCAGATGACAATGATCGAAAATTATACGAGCTGGAAAAGTATAACTGATTTGACGATTACAGGCCGTCATCTGCCTGAAGACGAGAATTTTGATACGCGTATCCGTCCGCCATCTGAACAAGTCGTAGATCTTTTTTTGCGTCAAAATGATGGTTCGCAAGGCGGTATCATGACACCAGACATTCGCTCGTCGCTTCTCTTTGCATCCTTTGCTCAATGGTTCACCGATAGCTTCTTACGCACATCACATGCATTTGAGTTCGACCCCAAGAAAAAATTTGCTGTGAAAACAGACAATAACGGTGTCCCAATTCGTAAAGAGGGCCGTGAAAAATACAATAACTCCACCCATGAAATTGATTTATGTCAGATCTACGGCCTCAATAAAAAAATGACCGATAAACTTCGATGTCCCGACAACAAAGGATGCTTGAGGTCACAACACATCAATGGGGAAGAATATCCCGAGACCCTATTAGCCTCGGCAGATGTAGTGAATGGCGAGCCGTTGCCTATAAAGAAGCATTTCGAAGATTTGCACCACGAGCCGATCCTGCGCCACATATTTGGATCAACTGAACAAGGTCGCTACGAAACTCTCTTTGCTACTGGTTTGGAACATTCGAACTCTACAATTGGTAATGCTCTTCTTAATACCGTATTTTTAAGACTCCACAATAAAATAGCTCGTAAAACAGCAGAGCAGAACAAAGACTGGGACAGCGATCAAGTTTTTGAAAGCGCACGTAATACAGCAATTGTGATCTTACTCAACATCGTCATTTCGGACTACATCGCCCATATTTCCCCGCTCAACCTACCGCTGAAATTTCAGCCTGGCTTGGCTGAAGAACAGACATGGTATCGCCGTAATCGCATCCACATAGAATTCAACATTCTCTACCGTTGGCATGGTCTTGTCCCGAGTAAATTCTCATTTCTGCCAGATGATGACAATGCTTCAAACTTCCGTCACAACAACAACTGGCTCATCGAACAAGGTCTTTCAAAGGCTGTCACCCTTTTTTCAAATGAACCTGTCGGTAAGATGATTATGGGCAACACGCCTCGCTTTTTAGAGGGTGTGAAGTATGACACCATGACGATCATGCGCGCTTCAAAATTACAAAATTACAACTCGTATCGAAACCGGTTCAATCTGCCAGAGGCGGAAGATTTTACAGATGTCAGCGATGATCCAGATATGGTGAAGACGCTGAGCGAGATGTATGGCGCGAAAATTGAAAATCTCGAATGGTATGTCGGCATGTGCGCGGAAAGCCACAATCGCGGAATGATCATGGGTGATCTCATGCTCAACATGGTCGCTCACGATGCCTTCACCCATGCTCTGACCAATCCACTCCTCTCCAACGAAATCTTCGTTGAGAAGACGTTTGGTCAAGTTGGTTGGGATTATGTGAATAGGGTCACAACGCTTAAACAGGTCATCGCAGAAGTTGTCGAAACTCCAGGAACAATTTGCGAATTTGCAATCAACGGAGAACACTTAGATCGCGCACCCATATAAACAACTATCGGCAGGATACCGAGATAGAGCATGAAATCCCAGATCAGTTAATAAGGGAAGGCGAAGAAATTTTCTTTGTGGTTGATGGTCGGAATTCGGTTGTGAACATGTGGCGTAAAAATGGAATCACATGCCTACAGTGTACAGAAGGTGATTTTTAAATAGAGATGCCTTATTGACTGCTAAGTTATTTGAATATGGCCTAGCATATCTGACATTGCATCTTGCCCTGCGCCTGCAAGCAGGGAGAACATCAAGGGACTCGATGTTGCGGAATGTCAATTTCTGCTTTCGAAAATTTACGCTGCTGCATAGGTAAGTCGCACCAAAGGCAGCAATGGGCCGCTTCCAATAATTAAATTCTCATTAAATGCTAAAAGCACAGTTTCAAATCTTCAGGTGTTTTTACGACAATTCCAAGTTCTTGATACAGCCGTTCCGGAGCATTTAGTATGTCTGTGTCTTCAGTAACAAAAATATCTCTTTCATTTATGTAGTGATGGAATAATTGTCTGCAATCCCTTCGGTGTGCGGGGCCTATGATTGACGCGATGACTTTGAATAGCTCCTCATGTTCTGACGTTATCCAATAGGACTGTGGACTTTTCTCCGAGTCGTTTCCGAACCCGCTTATCCCGTCGTGACATTCACAATCGAGATTACTACACGAAAAGCCAAATGGAAGTGAATTACGTTTAGTAATCTTGGAACCGCCTTGTGGCAACTCCATATCGTTTATGTACAATTCAATGTGTCCGGCACGCTCCAACTTCCTTAAAATTTTTTCATTGGCGCATACATCTTTGGTTATCTTTGGAACGTTTTGGATATTCATATTGGATGTCCGCTTCTGGAAATTGGTCTTATTCTACCAATGATAACATGAACGGCAAGTATGGGCCGATCACGACCTTCAGGCACAGAGCAAAGAGATATTGCAAGAATTTTTGTTAGGATATATCAAGGCTGTATGAATTTGATTTACCCAATAAATTTTGTAGGCCACGATCAGTGGATGGAAAACGGATACGCGCTCAATCTAGCCAATGGTGATGTCGTTACCCGCGATGGCGAAGTTCTTGGAAAATGGCGTGCCGTGGCATATGACCCAGATGCCGACGTCGGGGGCGGACAGTATGAGTTCATCAGAGACGGACATGATGGTGTTTTGTTTTCAGAAAATTTTGCGCTTCTGGATTCTAGGATCAGTCGGGGATTAGCATTGTCAAATCTGACTCGAACAATCAAAGAATGGCAGGAAGCTGAACTTTTATAACTTTACTGTCCTGTGTATGAGCAACTCGTCTGAAAACCTCCGAGTCTTTTGCCTTAACCAGATGCCAAAAATTTATCGATGCCCGCTTCTGGGAAGAAGTAGTGCAGCTTAGACAATCATTGTCAATTTCAACTATGGGCGGTTAATGGTTTTCGAAATTATTGTACGGCGTTTCTAGTGCTATGCAGGCGTATGCTTCCAGCATAGATTGCCTTGTCGGGTCCGCTTCTTCAACATAGCGGTAATCCATTGCAAGAACCCTTTCCTTCGCTTTGAAGAACTCAGCTGCGAGGATGGGGTTTTTTAAACGCTCGGATTGTCCATCCCCTTTTTTGTAAGTAGGGGATGGTATGTTGCATTTTTCACAAGCTAACTTATAGGCAAAGCTAGCCTGGTTGTGCGGTGAGCCTCGGTTAGTATGTTGCTTGTACCGCTTGCGCATTGTGTTGGATCTACCAACGTATAGGTGGGCCCCATTTTCGCTGAAAAGGTACACGCCTCGTTTCGGCATATCCAAAGGCGGTTCAAAAACCGATTCCATTGCAAGTAATCGTTCAAAGGTTGGGTGAAGACCTTCTATTAAGGCTTTAAAAGTTTTGTCCATAAATGTCTGCTTTCGGGCATAGAATGTTTTCCAGGCTTGATTCTGTCAACGTCCACTATGGGCTGAAGTTTTATTTTACATAATGTCTCTTAAATAGCGAAAAGTGATAACTTAAGTCACATTTTTGATGATTTCTAATTCGCATAATCAATCAAGCTAAATTATGGTGGGTTGTTTGGCGGATAATATATTATAAGATAGGCAATAACCAATAAAAACAATGGTAAATGGCGGACAGACAGGGATTCGAACCCTGGAGACGGTCACCCGCCTACACACTTTCCAGGCGTGCGCCTTCGACCACTCGGCCACCTGTCCTTATATACGCACGGGATGGAAAACCCGTGGGGTCTAAGATAAGCGCACGGCTCACTTAAATGGACTGCTTTGTTTTACAAAGCATTGGCGCCTTCGACCACTCGGCCACCTGTCCGCATTAGTATTCAATTGCACACTTTCTGCAGTGGCGCACTATACTGATCACGAATGGTAAGGCAAGCAGCATTTTACCTTATATCAGTGCCCTCTCGTATGTTGAAAACAAGGGTCAAAGGGCTGACTGTATTTGCATTTATTTAGATATACCCTATCTAGATTGTGCATGTGTCATCTTACCAGTGAAGATAGTAATGGTCCGCTCCCTTTTTAGACTGATCGGTTATATGCTTTTGGCTGTTGCCTTTGTTGCGCTCGTTCTTGATGGCGTGGCATATCTTGCAACGGGCGAGATAAAGTTTGCAGCTGCAGGGCAGTCGTGGACAGATATTGCGCCGGCAAGCCTTAATCAGGTGCAATATGCGATTCAAGAAAAGCTGGGTCTTGTCCGATTCTGGGACAATGTTATGCAGTGGCTTCTGCTTCAACCGACTGCCGCTGTCATAGCTGGGTTAGGCCTTGTCTTTTGTTTTCTTGGGCGACGTCGTAAAAAACAAGATAAATTTGCAACTTAATCAACGCGATTGCGATGTATCGTGCTTGTGAGTTGCCGTGTGCCTTGATCTCATCCATATTATAAAAAGCGCGTGCCAGTGTGGCTTTGTGCGCTCTAGCTTTCGTTATAATAAGTAGGAGTTGTCTTCATGTTCCTTTTTGATGTTTTAAAAAATAAAATTTCAGTGCCACAGCCACACGAGGCTTTGCCCGGGCGGGATGAAGAAATAGCCGTGCCGGATGTCCATTATGTAAATGGCAATCCGATCAAAGGACCGTTTCCGGAGCATTTGGAGCAAATTGTTATTGGTCTTGGATGTTTCTGGGGGGCTGAGCGTGTCTTTTGGAAAATGGAAGGTGTTTATAGCACGGCTGTTGGTTACGCCGCAGGCCATACGCCTAACCCAACCTACCGCGAAGTATGCACGGGCAAAACTGGCCACAATGAAGTTGTGCTAGTCGTCTTTGATCCTGCAATTGTGTCGCGAAGAAAAATTATCGCGAAGTTTTTTGAAAGCCATAATCCGACAGAAGGCATGCGGCAGGGTAATGATGTGGGCACGCAATATCGTTCCGGCATATATTTTAATTCTGAAGAACAGCGCGAGACTGCCGAGGCCGTGAAAGAAGCCTATCAGGTTGAACTTTCAAAGAAGGGCTTTTCGTCGATCACAACAGAAATCAAACAAGCGACACCATTTTATTATGCAGAAGAAGCCCATCAGCAATATCTTGCGAAAAATCCAGGCGGATATTGTGGTCTGGGTGGCGTGGGGCTGACCTGTCCTGTTGGCGTTGATGCTTAGCGTTGGATAGTGAGCGCTCAGCGTACAGGATTGAAACGAGGCTGCGGTGTCGTTGCAGTTGGTCTCGACGGTAGGCGAACGGTTGCGGTATTCAGGACCGTTTCACAATAATTGGGTAAACTGCTAAGAGTGACGGGTGGTCTAGGCTTGCGCGGTTTGCTTGGTGTTGTGGAAGGTTTGGGCGGCGCGAGCCAGCTTGCCAATTCAGCGCCGCAGCCATCGCCCGCAGGCGGACGTGATTGGTTTTTGCATCCTTGAGACCCAGGAGGGCATGATAGCCTGACATGCATATGGAAATGATGGCCGGCCCAAGGGCGCACCTTGCTCAGCCATTTGCGATCACTGCCAGCAACGCGGCAAAGTTCTTTTTTGATAATGGGGTTGACGAAAATGCGAGCCACTTCGCGGTAGGACGCCGCTCGCTTGATTAGCTTTACGTGCTTGGGCGTCCATACTTTGCGATTGACTTCTTTGGTATTGAAGTTGACCGTTGACACAGCGCTAAGCTTTTCGCGCTCTTTTCGTGACAAGCGATGGTTTGGCATTTCATTCAGCCATATATCAGCATCAAGGCCAATTTGATGAGATCTGTGCCCCGTGAGCATAGGGCCGCCGCGTGGCTGTGCTAGATCTCCAACCATAAGGCCGTTCCAGTCGCCAGATTCGCCTGCGTCTTCCGCTAGCTGCTTAACATACCGGATCAGGGAAGGGTGCCCCCAGTTGCGATTGCGAGAAAGCCGCATGACTTGCCAGTAGCGACCATCGATATTTATTTCTTGACCACCAGCAAGGCATCCACGCGCATAAGAGCCAATTGAGCGTGCTTTAAGGGGTGCGGCAGTGGACTTAAAACCAAACAATCGTTTTGCTGGAATAGCGTCTTGAGCAAATACTTGATGAGAAGGTGACATCATAGCAAGGGACATAATGATGCCCCCAATGATTGGCTTTAGATAAGTCATGGCACTCCCTTAATCGCAAATCCCTTGAATCGTGCATCAAACATAGGCCAATAATCAATCAATCGGCAAGCTTGCGCTTTTTAGTGCCTAATATTGCAGGCAAACCCTAAAAGAGTTTATTCTTAAAACAGTAAGCTTTTGGATCGGGGATGGATTGGGGAATCGGGGCCAAAGATGATCAAGCTAACAGCATTTTTAGGGTTTTTTGTGGGGCTGCTCGCATTGAGCGCTTGCGCTACGTTGAATGAAGATGAGTGTAAAACTGTTGATTGGAAACAACTAGGGGATATTGATGGATCCCAAGGACATCCATCATCTCGCATCGCACAGCATAGCAAGGCTTGTGAAAAACACGGCCTTCCGGTGAATGTTGCTGCTTATAACCAAGGTTGGAAGGTTGCTATCGCGCGCTATTGCACAGCCCAAAACGGTTTTAATTTGGGCAAGCGTGGTGCGACTTATCGCGGTTCGTGTCCATCAGAATTTGCCGCCGCTTTTGAGAGTGCTTATCGCCCAACCAAAAACCTTCATGATGCGGTCAAGAGGCTGCAAAGTGCAGAACAAGCTATCGAACAGGATATTGATGAAATATCGCGATTGTCTCACTCCAAAGATCCCAAAAAGCTAAAAAACCTAAAATATGTGAGTGAGCGTCTGAAGACAAACCAGGGGGATATTCATAGATTGCGGGCAAATGTTGCCTCAGCCCGGCGCCGCGTGCAGGATTATTTGAGAGAAAATCCAGATATAAGGGCATCATAGAGGTATAGGCATAGTTTCTATCGCTATGTTGCGATATTCTTTTGGATGTGTCTTTGACTTGAGCTAAAAAGCTTAAATCGTTGTCGAGTATAGGAAGGCTATCCAATGACGTGGAACGTATATCTATCAGGTGAAATTCATAGCAATTGGCGTGAAGAGATTGAGGCTGCAACGCAGGCTGCCAATCTCCCTGTCACCTTCTCAGCCCCCGTCACCCACCATGAGGCATCAGATGATTGTGGTGTAACAATCCTTGGTGCGGAGCCAAATAAGTTTTGGCATGACAATAAAGGTGCGAAAGTCAATGCAATTCGCACCCGCACATTAATCGAGAAAGCGGATATTGTTGTTGTGCGCTTTGGTGAGAAATACAAACAATGGAATGCAGCTTTTGATGCCGGTTATGCCTCGGCCCTTGGAAAATCATTGATCGTTATACACGGCGCAGAACATCAACACGCGCTCAAAGAAGTAGATGGCGCTGCATTAGCTGTGACAGACACACCAACGGATGTTGCCGATATACTGGCCTATGTCATCAATGGCACTTTAAAGGGCTATACAGATCAGTCATAAGCGGCTGAATAAGGCTTAACCCTAATAAGCATCATGGGTTAGTAGGCTGACGACGGTCATCGCTAAAATGCGAATATCAAACGACATGCTACGGTTGCGAACATAATAGATATCGCGACATAACCGGCCTATCATTTGCTGCATTTTTTCTGTGTTTCCACGGAAACCTTTACACTGAGCAAGGCCTGTGATTCCCGGCTTCATTAAAAAGCGGCGGTTATAACCAAAGATTTTGCGGGCATAGTCATCATCCATTGCGATCGCATGAGGACGAGGGCCTACGAGCGACATATCACCACGTACAACATTCCAAAGCTGTGGCAGTTCATCAAGGCTGGTGCGACGCAAAAAAGCACCAAGTTTTGTGATCCGTGGATCGTGCTTTCGTGCTTGAGTGAAATTGTCGCCGCTTTCCATGACGCTCATGGTGCGGAATTTGAAAATTGTGAACTGCATTTTAAATCGGCCATAGCGGCGTTGCTGAAACAGCACGGGGCCTTCTGATGTCAGTTTGATGGCGATGGCAATAAGAATCAGGACGGGTGCAAGAAAAACAAGCAAGAAGCTTGCTAATAAGAAATCGAAAATTCTCTTGCGGCGTTCTTGGAGAATCCCAACCATACCCAATTTAGGTAGTCTTTTGATACTGTTTGCTCGGAAGTTTAATCCCGCACCGCAACGCTCAGTAATAGCACTCGAAACAATTAACATTTAGCCCACTCTTCAGATCTGCTTTTAAACCCTTACGTATCCTGTGCGTTAATGGATCATTAACGATAGAATTTTTGTATGTTCAGCAGATGCTTTTAACCATACGCCTTGCATATGGTTAATGTGGGTTAACTTTTCAATTAAACAATGACGAAGTAGACAATGCTACCCCATATTGTAAGGCAAAATGCGATGATCGTGATAATAGCCAAGGGTCTCGCAGGGATGGCTATTTTTGTGCCATGATCCGTAATGTCAGACTGCAATATATTATCTGTTTTTGAATTCATCACTTACCTACCACGATTCAGTTTGTACTTTATCACGGTAGGTAGCGAAAGTTAATAATAGTCTAAACACACTTTAATAACGATTGATTGCCTATTCAGGTCGCTGCTTTCACTTCGAGGCGACGAGCATGTAAAATTGGCTCGGTATAGCCTGCTGGTTGCTCTGCACCCTTAAACACCAAGTCACATGCGGCAGAAAAAGCGATTGAGGCATCAAAGTTTTTCGCCATTGGTTGATACAGTTTATCACTTGCGTTTTGACTGTCCACGATGGCGGCCATTTTTTTCATGGCGGTCATCACTTGATCTTCGGTGCAAACCCCATGATGCAACCAGTTTGCAATATGTTGAGAAGAAATCCGCAATGTGGCGCGATCTTCCATGAGGCCAACATTATTGATATCGGGCACTTTAGAGCAGCCAACACCTTGATCAACCCAACGCACAACATAGCCAAGGATGCCTTGGGCATTGTTTTCAAGCTCGGCACGAATGTCATCTTCTGCCCAGTTCGGTCGCTCAGCCACCGGAATAGACAAGATGTCATCAAGGCTGGCTCTGTCACGAGAATTGATTTCTTTTTGGCGGTCTTTCACATTGATTTTGTGATAATGCGTTGCGTGAAGCGTGGCAGCCGTGGGGGAGGGCACCCACGCTGTATTGGCGCCGGCCATGGGGTGTCCGGCTTTCTGCTCAAGCATGGCAGCCATCAAGTCCGGCATGGCCCACATGCCTTTACCGATCTGCGCATGACCAGCAAGACCGCATTCAAGACCAATGTCCACATTCCAGTCTTCATAAGCCGAAATCCAAGGTGACTGTTTCATATCAGCCTTGCGGATCATCGGTCCTGCTTCCATGGAGGTATGAATTTCGTCTCCCGTACGATCAAGGAAGCCTGTATTAATAAAGGCAACGCGTGATTTTGCAGCGCGAATACATTCTTTGAGATTCACCGTGGTGCGGCGTTCTTCATCCATGATGCCCATTTTAATGGTGTTTGGTGCCATGCCAACAATCTTCTCGACTCGGCCAAACAGCGTATCTGCAAAGGCAACTTCTTCTGGTCCGTGCATTTTGGGTTTCACCACATACATGGAGCCTTTAATCGAATTGGCACGCCGACCATTGGGGCCAACATCATGAAGCGCAATCAGCGCTGTCATAGCGGCATCCATAATACCTTCCGGTATTTCATTGCCATCTTTGTCATGGATGGCTGGGTTGGTCATCAAATGTCCAACATTGCGTACGAGCATTAAGGAGCGGGCTTTGAGTGTAATGCTGGAACCATCAGGGCTTGTAAATTCAAGGTCATCATTGAGTTTGCGGACAATTGTCTTGCCGCCTTTTTCCATCGTTTCTTCCAGATCACCTTTCATCAGACCAAGCCAGTTGCGATAGGCAAGAATTTTATCTTCTGCATCAACGGCGGCGACACTGTCTTCGCAATCCATTATTGTGCTCATGGCTGATTCAAGCCACATATCGGATATATGTGCGGGATCATCTTTGCCGATTTGATGATCAGCATTGATGTGGACACCGATATGCAGGCCGTTTTTAGCAAACATCAAGGCGCTTGGTGCGTTCGCCGCACCTTTGTAGCCGACAAATTGCGAGGCGTCTTTTAGACCCGTTGTGCTTCCGTCTTTCAAGGTGATTGTGCACGAACCATTTTCCACAGCAAAACTAGTGGCGTCATTCCAGTCACCGTTGAGTGGTACGCTTTCATTGATATGTTTACGCGCCCAAGCAATCACCTTAGCGCCGCGTACTGGATTGTAGCCGCCAGATTTTTCTGCGCCATCCTCCTCAGAAATAGCATCTGTTCCATAAAGAGCATCATAGAGTGAGCCCCATCGAGCATTGGCAGCATTGAGGGCGTAGCGGGCGTTCATAATAGGCACCACGAGCTGAGCGCCGGCAACGTCAGAAATCTCAGGATCCACATTGCTTGTATCAACTGAGAAGGCTTTGCCTTCTTCAACCAGATAGCCAGTCTTTTTTAAAAAGGCCTTATAGTCATTCATGTTGAAATGACCGGCGCGGTTTTCTTTATGCCATGCGTTGATTGTTTCTTGGAGCGCTTCACGCTTTTCCAAGAGGGCGCGGTTTGTGGGAGCAAGCTCATGGACCAGATTAGCAAACCCATCCCAAAATGTCTGACTATCTACGCCGGTACCAAGTATAGCTTCGTTGTTGATGAAGTCATACAATGCTTGATCGATCTTTAGGCCGTCATGTTCAACTGTATTAGACATTTCCGATATTCCCCGGGTGTTTCATTGTGCTTGAAGCTTACGAATAACGTATAGATAGTATCCGTCAATCAAACTATAGGCATAACATTTATGAAAATTTGGAATAAACGAGATCTTTTGGCAACAACATAATGGCAATATCTCGCTTAAAAATTTGATGTGTGTTGAACGTTGCCTCATGTTCGAGTAAATGAGAAGAAATAATATAATTTAGAGGGTTGAATATGTTGGAGCTGCTCACGCTAGATAATCTTTTCACGCTTGCCATGTTGATATTGCTGCAAGCTGTTTTGGGTTTTGACAACTTGCTTTACATATCGATCGAATCGAAGCGGGTACCGTTGCACCAGCAGGCGGCTACGCGCCGTTTGGGTATTGGTATCGCCATTATACTGCGTCTTGTTTTGTTGTTTGTGCTTGTAAAAGCGATAGCTCTGTTTCAAGACACGCTGTTTTCATTCAACTATCCAGGTATCGTAGAAGGCGCCTTCACGGGCCATTCACTGATCGTATTGGTCGGTGGTGTGTTCTTGCTTTACACGGCAATCAAAGAAATCAGTCACATGATGTCCATAGAAGATCTGGACCATGAAGGCGAAAGCGGCGCTAAACGCTCCATGTGGTCTGCCGTCGCATATATTGTTGCCATGAATCTCGTCTTTTCATTCGATTCCATTTTAGGCGCTATGGCCCTCACAGATACTTTTGCGCTCATGGCAATAGCTGTGATCATTTCAGGCATCATGATGATTTTGCTGGCTGATCATGTTGCGGAATTTTTGAAGAAAAATCGCATGTATGAGGTTTTAGGTCTTTTCATTCTATTCATAGTTGGTATTTTATTGCTGTCAGAAGGTGGACATCTGGCGCATTTGAAACTTGCAGGTTTTGCGGTTGAGCCGATGGCTAAAAGCACATTCTATTTTGTGATTGGTGTGCTGATTGTCGTGGACATCGTACAGGGGCGCTATCAGAAGAAATTGAGCGTCGAGCGAAAAATGCAAACCGCAGGTGATCATACCCCTGATCTAGGATAAAGATGGATCAAGAAGTCTTATCGATGAATTCAAATAGATTGGATTGGATAGGCTCCTAGGCTGCGGCATAAAATAAGAAACTCAATTAGGCGGCAGATGAGTTGTCTTTAATTTTATCTTCGTGCTCAAGGATAAATTGAACAACATTGCGGCCAGAATTTTTTGCTTCGTAGAGATAATTGTCCGCGCGATTAAGAGTGCTATCGATCTTAGTCTCATGTGCTACCCACATGGTTCCACCGACACTTGTTGTGAAGTGAATCGGGTCTCCATTGACCATCACTGTAGCCTTCTCAATCCGTTGCCGAACGCGTTCAGCAATGTTTCGGGCTGCACCTTCCGGTGTATCAGGTAGCAATAGACAAAATTCCTCACCTCCAAGACGGGCAAAAATATCTGATGTGCGGCAGCAGTCGCTTACAACTTTGGTAAAGCGCAAGAGGACTTCGTCACCGATAGCATGGCCATAGGTATCGTTTAGGTCTTTGAATTTATCGAGATCAAACATCAGCACGCCAACATCAAGGTCGCCAACTTTTGCGTAATCGATAATCTCTTTTGCTTGATCATAAAAAGCTCGGCGATTGTATATGCCGGTGAGCGGGTCAAGCGAAGCAAGTTCCTTCAACTTCCCTTGCTGGGAGCGTAACTCACGGTGCTTTTCTTCCAGTTCTTTTTCATACTGAACGAACTGGCTGATATCGTTCATGATACACATGATACATTGGCCGTATTCTGGAATTGTTACTAAGCGTTTTTTAGCTTGAATAATAAGTTCAGATTTATCTTTTTTAAGATGCGTCATGACATAGTCATTGTTCTTCGCATCTTTTTTTAAGGCCATATCCGTGGTTTTTGATTTAAACGCTGTCTGTGTATTGGCGAAATCTTCAACACGTTTGCCAATAATACGGCTTTTTGGCATTTCAATAAGTTCGAAAAAAGCTGGATTAGCATAAATAAAAATGCCTCCACCGTCTTTCAAATAGACAGGGCAAGGCATTTCGTCCAACAACATTCTTGTTATGACGTTATTTATGTCAAGCACTGTAACACTCCTCGTCACCCATTTATTTCTTATGATGTGAAACCATATCGTTGGTTTTGGCCCTTGCGGGAAAAATGGATACTAATACTTTATGGTATACGCAAAACGTTACGTTAGGGTAAAAATAGAACGTAGTTGTACGCTATCCTTCATGCTTTACCTTTATTGAGTTAACGTATTATTTTAAATATTACACTTGCGCCTTTTGAACCACCGGGTCAGCCTCGGTGATTGCACGGATAGAGAATTTTAAATAATCTAAATTGCCAAGTGCTACTTTGAGTTTGTTGGTGCCAATACCATAATCATCTGGCGTCCTTCGAGCTTAGGCTCGAATTCGACTTTAGAAATGCTAGCAGTATCTGATTTTACTTTTTGTAAAAGTTGCATACCAAGCTCTTGGTGCGCCATTTCGCGACCACGAAAACGCAGCGTTACCTTCACTTTGTCACCTTGATCGAAAAATTTAACCATCGATCGCATCTTCACGTCATAATCATGAGTGTCGATGTTTGGGCGCATTTTAATTTCTTTGATATCGACCGTTTTTTGCTTCTTGCGGGCTTCTGCGGCTTTTTTCTGATTTTTAAATTTCAGCTTGCCGTAATCCAGTATTTTACACACTGGCATGCCTTGGCCAGCGTTAATTTCCACAAGGTCGAGCCCTGAGTCGGCGGCCATTTCTAGCGCCTTTTCTATCGGTGTTTCGCCGTGGTTTTCACCTTCAGCATCGATAAGTTGCACAGCTGGAACGCGAATGTCTTCATTTGTGCGTGGGCCTTCTTTTTTGGGCTCTTGCCCTCTCGTTGGTCTGCGAATTGTCCTGGTCTCCTAATTTATTGATGATAAGCGCCAAAATTGACGCAAAGCCAAGTTTACACCTTTTCGCATAAAGTCAACAGATATCCTTTGTTTAAGCCCTTGAAAGGCCCAGAACTCGTTCATAAACGCTGATCATCTTAGAAATCGTCTGTTCTTTGGAAAAATACTTCAAAATTCTCGCTCGCCCAATTTCATCCATACGACATCGTTTTGCAGGTGCCATCGTTATGATTTAGTCAATAGCGTTAGTCAGTGCGCACACATTTCTCAAGAGTATGCGCAGCCCCGTCGGCTTCCAGTGTCGGGATAACTTGCAAAACAGTCTTGCCATTCATGACAGCCATGTCAGTCTGTGCGTCTTGTATATCTTTCATCTGCACACCCATAAACGAGCCTGTCTTTTGAGCGAAGAGATTTTAGCCCAACTGAACATTGAATACCTGAGCGTCGGTAATGACGATGAGGCGCGCAATATTGCTTATATCGCAGGTGAAGGCAGTAATACAAAGTCCGGTTTATTCTGGCTAAGTGGTTTTAAATCCTCGATGCGTGGCTTAAAGGCAGAAGCGCTGGCACAGTGGGCACATGCCAACGACCACGTCTGCACCCGTATGGATTATTCGGGGCACGGTGCATCTCATGGTGACTTTCTCGATGGTACAATCACTCGGTGGTTGGAAGAAGCGCTTGCCGTCTTTAAAACCGTAACAAAAGGCCCGCAAATTATCATTGGTTCATCAATGGGTGGTTGGCTGGCTCTTCTTTTGGCGCATAGTCTTGCCCGTGAAAACCGAGTTGTCGGTATTATACTGATTGCTCCAGCATGGGATATGACAGAGCGTTTGATGATGAAGAAGTTTTCAGATGACGCCAGAGACGCATTAGAAAAGGACGGGTTTTATAAGCGTCCCTCTGAATATCAAGATGATGATTACATCATCACAAAAAAACTCATAGATGACGGTCAACATCATCTTATTGGTGATAAAAAAATGTATCTAAATTGCCCGTTGCATATTTTGCATGGTCAAAAAGATGTTGATGTGCCGTGGCAACATGGCCAAGAGCTAATGACACTTTTACCTCGCGATGATGTCACATTCACGCTTGTTCCAGACGGAGATCATCGCTTATCTCGCGATGAAGATTTAGACCGCCTATTAAAAATCATAGCAGCAATAGTCTAGCGCGCTTTAGCGGAGTTTTTTCAACAAAGGCAAGTCACGCCAAGTATTGCTCTGCCAAAGAGCGTCAAAGGCATCGCGATAAGTCGGATATTTCAATTCAATATCAAGGTCGCTGAGAAGTCTCTTGTTCGAGACGCGTTTTGTTTCGCCATAAAAAGAGCGGCCCATGGGCGACATATTGGCCGTATCATAATCAATGTCAGGCGGCACCGGCACATCCATCAGCTGAGCTGCATATTCCACCACGTCTTGGGGCGGCGCGGGTTCATTGTCTGCGCCATTAAATACACCACTCGCTTTGCGCAGTGCCATGGCTTCACTGATGCGACCAATGTCGCTGACATGGATGCGATTGAAAACCTGCCCTGGCTTAACAATGCGCCGGGCTTTGCCGGCCTCTAAATTGACGAAACCATTACGACCTGGTCCGTAAATGCCAGCAAGCCGCAAGAGCGCAATGGGAACATCGCACTCCTTTGCAAGCGTGCACCATGCTTCTTCGGCAGCCACGCGTTCTATGGAGCGGCGCGAGACCGGGCGCAGGTCGCCGGCCTCATCAACCCATGCACCTTGATGATCGCCATAAACCCCCACCGTTGAATAATAGCCAATCCATTGAAGAGCCTTACTCGCCTTTATATCTTCCGCGTGATGGGCCAACACGGGATCGTTTTCCCCTGGGCTGATGGAAATGATGATATGGGTTGCGGATGTAATATCTTGGCGCAATCGCTCATCGCCAGGTTTTTCACCACTAAAAACATGTGCCCGCAGGCCTGAGTCGCTAAGCTTCTCAGCTTTTTGCGCACTGCGTGTCGTTGCCGAAACCCAGCCGCCTTGCGCGATGCAATGAGGAGCTAATTGGTTGACCGCGCTGGTGGCGGAATAGCCTAGTCCAAAGACGAAAAGTTTCATGTTAAAGTCCATTCCTCAAGCACCATGGGATCATCTTCTTGTGGTGTATATTCCTTTTTTAGGTTTTCAAATGGGTGAGAATCAATAAGTTGCCTTAATGCCCATACCGCCATAGCGCGAACGAGAGACGATTCATCGCGCAGGCGAGGCATAAGACAGTCTACCAGATTTGGGTCATCGCTATTGCCAATGGCGATCATCACATTGGAGATAAATTTTGCTCGCCCGATCCGCTTCACCGGTGAGCCTGAAAAAAATGTTCTAAACTCACTGTCATCCAATGCGGCAAGCATTTGCAATGCTGGCGTTTGGAATTTTTCACGTGGTTGCAGTTTTATCTCAGACGCAGTTTGGGCAAATTTATTCCAAGGACAAACTGCAAGACAATCATCGCAGCCATAAATACGATTTCCCATCAATGGTCTGAGCGCCCGATCAATAGCCCCTTTGTGCTCAATCGTAAGGTAAGAAATGCAAAGCCGCGCATCAAGCTGATAGGGGGCGGGGAATGCATTGGTTGGGCAGATGTCGAGGCAGGAACGACAATTACCACAATGGTCCGCTTCGCTCTCATCTGGTGGCAAAGAAAAATCTGTAAAAATTGACCCCAGAAATGTCCATGACCCAAAGGAGCGCGAGACCAAATTGGTGTGCTTGCCTTGCCACCCGAGGCCCGCTTTTGCAGCCAGAGGTTTTTCCATCACGGGTGCAGTATCAACGAACACTTTGACATTGGCTTTATTAGCAGCGGCAAAACGTCCTGCGATCTGCTTCAACTTTCCTTTGATAAGGTCATGATAATCGCGGTTGGCCGCATAAACTGACAAGAGGCCTTTATCGCTTTTAGACAGATCATCGAGTGGATTATGTTGTGGTCCATAGTTCATCGCCAGCATGATGATGGATTTGGTGTCGGGCCATAGAATGTGAGGGTTCGCGCGCCAATCTGATCGCTCGCTCATCCATGACATGGTGCCGTGGCGGGCATGCTCTAAGAAAGCGGATA
Organism: Hyphomicrobiales bacterium; assembly: GCA_039989895.1. Classification (NCBI taxonomy): domain Bacteria; kingdom Pseudomonadati; phylum Pseudomonadota; class Alphaproteobacteria; order Hyphomicrobiales; species Hyphomicrobiales bacterium. The sequence goes on along the minus strand of JBDXGY010000005.1, from coordinate 61,889 downwards.
ATTTTTTCGGTGCATCAGGAATCCCGTCAGGCGTTGTTATGCCGACAAGAGAAAACCCTTCTGCTAACGCATCTTCTATAAGACGCGCTTTTGACTTATGTTTAAGGTCCGTACTCAGAAGTCGAGATCCGCATAATGAGAGACAGGCGGCAGTCCACGTAGGCGTTCGGTTAATAATGTACGAAACGCGGGGCGCGATTTGACACGGGCATACCATGTCTTCGCCGCTTCTTCCTCTTCCCATGGCACATCGCCAGTATAATCCAGCACAGAAATAGCGGCCGCGGCTGCTAAGTCCGCATATGACAAACGCAAACCGCCCAGATAATTTCGAGTGCTTGCCAGATAAGATATATATTTCAGGTGTGGACGTATGTTCGCGCGTGCAGCGCGAATAACTTTACTGTCTGGTGCGCTATTATCGGTGCTTATTTCTATTTTATATAGTTTTTCATGAATAATATAATTGGTGGCTTCCGCTTCCATTTTAATCAGGAACCAATGGATAAGCCGTCGAATTTCAGAACGCTCAATAGGGTTCTCTGGCATCAAGCGGTGTTCGCGTCTCATCGGGCCGCGTGTTTCATCTAGATACTCTGCAATCACATCATGACCGCAAATGGCAGGTCCATCTCCATCAATCAAAATTGGAATGGTTCCAGCAGGGTTGATTTGCAGTAATGCTTCGCTCCGTTCCCATGGCTTCGCCTCAGTGAAGGAGGCTTCTTCGCCATACTCAGCTAAACATAACCTGACAAACCTACTTTGCGCAGAAAACGGATAATGGACCAATTTCAACATTTGTGATTTGTGCTTTCTCAAGTTTTGCCTCGTTACCTTCTGGCAACGCATTTGTGTCATTGTAACGATTAGTTAACGCTAAAAAGCCTACTTGTAACGCTGTAACGGCCTTTTTTGCCTGTGTCGACCCATCATTTATGAGTGAATACACATGGAATATGACTCAATTATTTCAGCATTGATTTTAGGTGTTGTGGAAGGGCTTACCGAGTTCATTCCCGTTTCATCCACGGGTCATATTCTGCTTCTAGGGCATTTTTTAGGCTTTGAAAGTACGGGTAAAACATTTGAAGTGCTGATTCAGCTGGGTGCTATTCTTGCCATCTTGACGATCTATTTTCATCGCCTTTTATCCATTGCTAAAGCGCTGCCAACAAGTGCGAGCGCCCGTAAGTTTGTATTGGGCGTCGTTATTGCTTTTTTGCCAGCTGCCTTTGCTGGCGTTTATCTGCATAAAATCATCAAAACGGTGCTATTTGAAAGCCCGATGTTGATTTGTATCATGTTGATTTTGGGCGGTTTTGCCCTGTTATGGGTTGACCGTAAAGCGTCCAAAATGACTCCAAAATTCACAGATATTGAAAAATATCCACTTTGGCTTTGCCTAGTGGTCGGCCTTTTCCAATGTCTGGCACTGGTTCCCGGCGTATCGCGCAGTGGTGCAACAATCGCTGGTTCACTGTTACTGGGTACTGACAAGCGCTCTGCTGCCGAGTTCACGTTTTTCCTCGCGATGCCAACAATGGGCGGCGCCTTTGCCTATGATCTATATAAAAACATCGATTACGTCACAGCCGATGATTTATTGCTTGTAGCTGTGGGTTTCGCGGCAGCTTTTGTGATGGGCGCGATTGTTGTCAAATATTTGCTCGATTTTGTCTCCAAACACGGCTTTGCTCCCTTCGCCTATTGGCGTATTTTTATCGGCGTGGTGGGTCTGATTGGATTATTCGTCTATACGCCGCTCACACAGAAAACAGCGGCGGCAGAGCGGGGCGATTCATTTCTAGTCGAGGCCCATATTGATCAGATAGCAACGGGGTCAATTCCGGCGACAAAACCGGCTATCACTATAATTTCTAAGAAGCGCCGCGATCCGGCATGGCACATCGGCGTCAAAAGTGACCGTTATGAGCGCTGATGCTCTGACGTTTTATTAAACTGATTTTGGTGCAAACTGACCATAAGCCCGATGTCGCTCAAGGTAGCTTGGCAATATAGCTTCCATGCTTTGCGGATTAATCCCTATACCTTCAAGCGTGCGGCGTTGTTTGATCGCTTGTTTGGAGACCACATTATCCACTTCAAGCATACGCACCTGATCCACCGTCAACAATGGTTTTGGTAAAAGTCCGAGGACGGCGCCTTGTAAACGTGCCAAGGCGAAAGGAATGGAAATGAGTGGTTTTTTACGCTGAATAACGCTCAGCATAAGCTCCAAACATTCTTTGAAGCTGGCAACGCGAGGGCCGCCTAACTCATAGGTCGCGCCCCCTTTCAAATCACCATCAATGCCGCGTGCTATAACCTCTGCCACATCACCAACGTAGACGGGCTGAAATCTCGTAGTCCCGCCACCAATTAAGGGGAGAGCTGGAGCCATTTTTGCCATATCAGCAAATCGGTTGAAGAAGTCATCTTCCGGTCCAAAAATGATGGAAGGGCGGACAATCACGCACTTGGGATTGTTTTGCAAAGCAGCGGCTTCGCCCTCGGCTTTTGTGCGTTGATAATCAACCTCACTTGCTGCATCAGCGCCGATTGCGGACATATGTACATAGGTCGAAATGCCAGCCTGTTTTGCAGCCTTAGCGACCACCCGCGCGCCGCGCGCTTGAACGGCATCAAAATTTTGTTTGCCTGAATTATATAAAATACCGACCAAATTGATCACGGCGTATGAGCCATCTAAAGCCCGCTCCACAGATTCAGGATAGCGTAAATTTGCCTGTATAGGCTGTATCTGACCAACACTACCAAGTGGACGCAAATATCCGGCAAGGTCGGGTCGTCTGCAAGCCACGCGGATGCGATAACCTCGCTCAGCTAGCGCTTTCACAACATAGCGTCCGATAAAACCGGAGCCGCCGAATATAGTTACCAATTTTTGATTGTTCGCACTCGAAGCCATAGCGGTGACGCACCTTTATTGTTGATTTGTCTTTTACTGTCTTAACTGTTTGCGCTACCACAAGACAAGAGCCCAAATGATCGTTTTGCGCTCTTTTCGCACCTTTCCGTATCAATCTTGCTTTATTGGTGTTGGATGTTTCAAGGGCAAGGGGTATGATTTTCTATAAGTCATTGACAGGCAAGCAAGGGCGGCCTTAGTCGTCTCTTCTCTCAGGCGCAATGCTGCTTGATTGCCCAGATGGGTGGAATTGGTGGAAGCGCCAGCTTCAGGTGCTGGTACTGGCAACGGTGTGGAGGTTCGAGCCCTCTTCTGGGTACCAAATTGTTTCACGACAGTTTCGCGCCGCTCAACGCCTGTAAATCGAATAATGAATTCTGCCTTTTTAGTGCAATTTAGGATTGAGTTTTTTTAAAAAATTTTTCAACGGTTTAGCGTGTGCGTAAGTGTGTGACACCAAATATCCAGCTAAAGTGCTCGTATAGACGGCGTTATGTATATTGATTTGGTCGGTTCCAAAATCATTTTTATAGCTTTCATCTCCAAGGGCGAAATCAAAGACTTTGAAACGATGATCGATCCTGTCCGCAATTGTAGCGTTAATCGCCAGGATGCCGACGGAATATTTACTGTATTTTTCATGCAGAAAGCCTCCAAGAATATAGCAGTGTGTTCCATCTAAGTTCAAGCCGAAGAACGCTGCGACAATCTCGCCATTCAGGTGTATTACCGAAGTTTGCACGCACCCGTCTTGCGCATGATCAAGAGCAAGAGATAGATAAAAGTTATAGAATGCTGGCTGATTGAGTATATCAGCTTTATAACGCGCACTTCTTTGCTTGCGGATAAATTCCATCGCCGCTCGAATCTGTTCCGCATCTTTAGCGATGCTGAATTGAAATTCTCCGTGATCTGCAATCAGGTTCTTCATTCGCCGGCGGTTGGACGACCTGAATTTGGCAGTCAGTTTGTCCAATGCCCAACTGTCAAAGGATGAAGACAGAGTAACTTCATGGGCATGAAAGTCGGCTTTCGACAAAGTGGCGCCACCCAAAATGTCTTCGATTTTTGGTTTATCTGAACGTTGTTTGCGAAAGAAGAAAACATCAAACGGATTGAGGGCTTTTAAAATACATCGTTGAAGCTCTTGGTTTTCACTAATCATTGCCAGCGTTTCCTCTCGCGCAATGATGCAATTATAATCAGAAACCCCCATATCGGCAGATTGCACAATCTTTAAACCTGCAGAATGTTGGCGGACACAAGGCAACAGGAATAGCAGTAAACCATCGCCATCACGGATTGTAATGATGATGGGCGTGAGAGAGTATGGATCTATGAGATTGGCATAAAACGCGTTGAGCCAGAATGGCGCTTGAAACACCGTGGCGCAAGACGCCTCGAAAAGCGCTTTATATTCTGCACTCAAGAAATCAAAATCATCCTCAACGGTGACAACCCATGATTGAATTGGGGATGTGTTGTTCGTTTTTATTTGAGTTTGGTGAGGAGGCAAAAAACTCATCTCATTCTCCGTTTAGGCTTTGTAATTTTGATCTTTTAAGATTCATAGATGTATGCCTTTGTTCTAGTTGAGTTAGCTTTAAGGCAACTTAATTAGATGTATGAGAATTTGCGCTCAATGCGATATAAAATATTAATATTAACATTAATATTAATCTTGAGTTTTTCACAAAGCACCCCTTTCTTAGAAGGGGGGAAATTTGTAGTTCAGCGTTTGCCAGATCTTTGTTTGATGCCAATCCATCGACATTCATTCCAAACAGATCAGTGAATAGGCCAAGCGGCAAGAATATTGCGGTTACATCGGCGAGAAGCAGTATATTGTTATTCATTGTGTCAGCACGTAGGGCGGCCAATACCTCTTGCGCAACGATAGCTCGCTCTCAGATGGCATCCAATGTTTCAGCCAAGCGAATGGTGCGCTCGACGACCTTTTCCAGACGTTGCTGATCACGAGGCAAGAGCCCAAATGATCGTTTTACGCACTTTCCGCACCTTTGGTGATCATTTAGTTCGCTGGCTTGAAATATTGTGGAGCCTCGTCGCGATCAAACATGCCGTAGTCACGCGAAACACTGCTTATAATGACGCGGGTTACACTCGTATCTTGTTTTGCAGCTTGTGCCAGCCTAGTTGCTTCTTGTGTGGATGCGGCGGTTTCAATTGTTAAATAAGTGTCTTGATGGTTGACGCTGGTGAACAATTCACCGGACCCTTTGTACGGCTCGCCCTTGCTGGCCGTGATAACCAATAATCTTGTATCAGCAGCGTCAGCGGAGCGGTAAGATCCTTCAGCACTCCATGTGCTTGGGTTTTCATCGCGATTATCGACCTCCAAAGCATGGGAAATGCGAATGCGATAGTCGACAAAATGTTGATAACGGCCCGCGGCTTGTGACTGATGGTGAGTGGCATCCGTGCGCCATTTTGAGATAGCAGCTTCATCTTTCCATAGGGAGTGAGACAAAATGATCTTGGGGCGCGAAAGTGATTTAAACCGATCGATAAACAGTAACCCTTCATGTTTAGCCAAGAGTGGACGCAGTTTTTCAACATGACTGAAATAATGCGCCTCATGCCCATCGCGCGGCTCCATTTCGAACAAAAGAACTTGCATTGCTTTTCCTTTTACTGCGTGTGGATAGCAGTCGTTTATGCCAGTCTATAGTAATTAGTTTGGTCGTAAATACCTGTGACCGATATGATATTCGTGCAGTCATGAATGCGTTCCGCTTAAACCTGTGATGTCTAAAGTTTGTATAATCTAAAGTACAATTGTCAGTTTTATTCATTTGCATAATCTAAAAATGTAATACAAAATAGTAAGATACGTTTTGGAAGGTCTCGAACGTATAATGAATTAACTTGGGAGAGTTTATATGGATCGTCGTTTATTTTTGAAAAGCGCAGGCGTTGCCGCTGGTGCCACCACAGTTGCTACAGCGCTAAGCGCCCCTGCTATTGCGCAGAGCTCTGTGGAAATGGCTATTGTTTCAACATGGCCTAGGGATTTCCCGGGCTTGGGTGTTAGTGCGCAGCGTCTTGCTGCACGCATTGGTGAGCTGACCGAAGGCGAAATTAACGTTCAATATTTTGCGGCAGGTGAGCGTGTGGGTGCCTTTGACAGTTTTGATGAAGTTGCCTCAGGTAACTCGCAAGCCTATATCGCTGCTGATTACTACTGGAAGGGCAAGCACCCAGCTTGGGCGGCCTTTACAGCTATTCCTTTTGGTTTGACCTATACTGAAATGGATGCCTGGATTAAATATGCTGGCGGACAACAGCTTTGGGACAAGCTTGCTGGTGAATTTGGCCTGAAAAATTTCGCATGTGGTAACACAGGCGTTCAGATGGGTGGTTGGTTCAACAAAGAGATCGAATCCGCAGACGACCTCAAAGGTTTGAAAATGCGTATCCCTGGTCTTGGTGGCGATGTAATGGCGAAACTCGGTGTTTCTCCTGTGTCACTGCCAGGTGGTCAAATTTATGAAAACCTCGTATCAGGCGCAATCGATGCAACAGAGTGGGTTGGTCCTTACAATGACTTCTTCATGAAGTTTTATGAGGCTGCTAAATACTACTACTGGCCAGGTATGCATGAGCCAGGCACACAGCTTGCGCTAGGTATGAATGAGAAATTCTGGTCCTCACTTACCAAGACGCAACAGGCAATCATTGAGGCTGCATGTAACGAAGAAAATGCACGCCAGATGGCTGAAACTAATGCCAACAATGGTTCATTCCTGACCAAACTACAGACCGAACACGGCGTTAAACTGCGTGAATTCAACGATGATGTTTATGACTCATTCGGTGAAGCCGCTGTAGAAGTTCTTGAAGAGGCGCGCGAGCACAGCCCGCTTGCCAAAGAAGTCTTCGATAGCGTCATTGCTGCTCGTAAAGACATCGGTTCATGGACTGCGATTTCTGACGCTGCTTACGTTCAAAAACGTAACCGCGTTTTGGATATCTAAATCTATAAAGATAATAGTATTATCTTGGGAACGAGGGTTTTCACCCCCGTTCCCAACTTTGTTATTTTGCAAATGCTCTGTGTTGTATAATTTGGCTGCACGGTCAGCTGGGGATTTTCAATAGATGTCACCGAATTTTTCTATTCGCTGTTTTGGCTGGATGATGTTCGCTCTGATGGTGGCTTATATTATCAATGTCGTTCTCACATTCTGGGTAGGTTTACCCGGTGTTGGGCAATTGTTTGGTTGGGACACAAATGGAAGTGGCTCATCAACAGCATCTGCTTTTCAACTAGCGCTTTATGTAGCTGCTGGTTTGCTTGCTATTTTCTTTGTGCTGAAAACGAGCGCAAGAGGTCTGAAAAGCGATGCGCAACTTATGTCTGATTTTAACGCAGCCTTTATTCGTGCTGCATTTTGGGTTGTCTTTTTAGTTGGCCTTGCAGACGGCGCGATTTCTTTTTTACGTGTTGAAGACCTTCTTGGCGCTATGGTTGGCGATGATTTAGCCAGCAATCTTGGGCGTTCAGAATATCGTGGGCTTTATGTGCATATGCCGATTGTGATACTCGGCATCGTGATTGCGGCCTTTACGCGAACGCTCGGCTTCATGTGGCTTGCCTTGCTCGTCGTTTTGGCTGAGTTGATTATTGTTTTCTCAAGATTTGTGTTTTCTTACGAGCAAGCCTTCATGGCTGATCTGGTGCGCTTTTGGTATGGGGCTTTGTTCTTGTTTGCCTCAGCCTATACCTTGCTTGATGATGGTCACGTAAGGGTGGATTTGCTTTATGCAAGCATGCGCCGTCAGGCTAAAGGTAGGGTCAATGGATGGGGGGCAATCCTGCTTGGCATCCCTTTGTGCTGGACCATTTTATGGGTGGGCATGTGGTCAAAAACCAGTGTCATTGTGACGCCGATATTAGTGTTTGAAGTCACTCAATCCGGCTTCGGTATGTACGTCAAATATTTCATGGCTGGGTTTTTAGGTGTGTTTGCCATTTCAATGATGATGCAATTTATTAGTCAGTTGTTCACGGCATTCGATGACCAAAACAGAACACAGATTGAAGCTGATATAGATAGTGATGCTAAGCCAGTAATAGCGTAACGGCCCCAAAGCCGCAAAAGACCAAGGTTAAAATAATATGGAACTCTTCTTTCTGCTCTTGCTGGTTGTTATCATGGCCACCGCTCTTGGTTCGGGGTATCCAGTAGCTTTTGCTTTGCCTGGCGCGGCAATTTTGACTATCGCGGCGGCTGGGGTTTCGGGATATTTATTTGCAGGAGATTCGAGCGCGTTCTTTGCGCAAGATGGGCCAGTTCAGTGGTTGAGTGCTGGTGTTACCAACCTTCGAGGGGTTTATTGGGAGCCTGAACGAGATACGTTGATTGCGATCCCGCTGTTTATCTTTATGGGCATCATGTTGCAACGCTCACAGATTGCAGAAGATCTTCTTGTGACGATGGCGCAGCTCTTTGGTCCAGTGCCGGGTGGGCTTGGTATATCTGTTGTTCTTGTTGGTGCTCTCTTGGCCGCAACCACGGGTATCGTCGGCGCGACGGTTGTAGCAATGGGCCTTATTTCTCTGCCTGCCATGCTCAAGCAGAATTACTCGCAACCCCTGGCAACGGGCACGATTGCAGCCTCCGGCACATTGGGTCAAATCATTCCACCATCCATTGTCCTCATCATTCTAGCGGACCAATTGTCAAGCGCAGTAGATCAGGCTGATACAGCCCGTAAGGCTCTATACAAAACGGCGACGGGCGAAATCAGCATGCCATCAGAATTTGGCGTTGTTTCAACCTCTGCAGGCGATATGTTCCTTGGCGCTCTGATCCCTGGTTTAGTGCTTGTTGGTCTTTATATTCTATACATATTGTGCTTTGCTTTATGGAAACCAAAACTCGCACCGGCGGTTCCCTTTGAGGGGAAAATGGACTTGGCGTTTGCGGGTAATGTTGCGCTTATTCTTATCCCACCGCTTACGCTCATTTTTCTTGTTTTGGGTTCAATCATCGGCGGTATTGCAACAGTAAACCAAGCCGGTGCTATTGGTGCAGCTGGCGCGCTCATTATGGCGGGTTATCGTCTTTTCCCAGATCGTAAAACCACCTTCATTCCAGCCATTATCGCTGTGTTATCACTTGCTGGCCTCGCGTTCTTACTCAAGGCTTATAATGTGAACGTCAAAAACATCTCCACGATGGAAGATGAATTTGCGCTCGCAATGGCGATTGTTTTGGTGGCTGGTATAGGTTTATCACTTATCTGGAGTGGCCTGCGCACGCTGAAAATCAATGAAACGCTACAAGGCGTGATGATAGAAACGGCGAAAACGACGTCTTTGGTTTTCATTATTCTACTTGGCGCTGCAATGCTAACAGCCGCTTTCCGTGCCTTTGGTGGAGAGGAATTGGTGAAGCATTTCCTTGAAGGCTTGCCTGGCGGATTTTGGACCAAATTCATCATCGTGATGGCTGTAATTTTCGTCCTCGGGTTCTTCCTCGATTTCATTGAAATTGCTGTGGTCGTGGTGCCGATTGTGACGCCGATCTTGTTAGCCGACCCCTCTGCTAATGTGACAGCAGTTTGGCTTGGTGTGATGATTGGTCTCAACATTCAAACATCATTCCTGACGCCACCCTTTGGCTTTGCTTTATTTTATCTGCGCGGCGTGGCGCCAGCGGTGGTAAAGACTATTGCCATGTATAAGGGTGTTTGCGCCTTTATCGGGCTCCAACTGATCGCGCTTGTTATTGTTGGTTTTAACCCTTCACTTGTGAACTATCTGCCCAACCGCTCGTCCTTGACCTCAGACACGGCGCCTCCGCCGCTTAATCCAAAGTTGCAATATTGCATGGAAGATTATGTCTATGATCAATTCCAGACTAATGGTGACACGATCCGTGCCTCTATCAAAAAAGCACAGGGCTTTGATCTTAGCTATTTGCCCGTGAAATTTGGCGAGGAGCTGAGTGGTGCGATTGGCGAGGCTGAATCTGTATTTGGATTAATGGATGAGATTAAAAAGACAGAAAACGCTGTTATGGATGCCTCCGATGGTTTCCGGCCAATCCACACAACGGTTCGCACGTTGGAGCGTGAAATGGCTGTTTTTGCCAAAGAGAAGAAAAAGCAGGAACAAAGATTAAACCGCGCCAGGGGCAATGAAAAGGTCATCGAATTGGCGACCTCCAAAATTGCTGAATTGGATGAAGAAATTGCAACGCTACAAGCGCAAGTTCCCCAAGAATGGGATGCAGCCCAGAAAGCTTACAGTACATTGACCAAAGCGGAGCGAGCCGCTCGCAGTCAATATCGCCGTGCGGTTGATCAGGCATCGAAACCAGTAGTCGAGGCCTTGGTCGTGCTTTCCAGCAATGAAGCATATATTGGATTGCGGGCTGAGCTAGATAAGTTGAAGGCCGATTTGCAAAGCCTAGACAATAATGCGGCGATTGAACGGATTAAAAGCTCTGAGGCGATTATCAAGGCAGTTGCAGGTACGGGAGAGATTCGTAAAAGGCTCAGTAAAGGCCGGCGCGCGATGAAAGGCAAAAGGGCTGATCGCGATAAGGGTGATGCGCTTATAGCAGAAGCCTTTGTTGAATATGAAAACGGACTTGGCTGGCGTGAGCGTGCGGCGAATGAATTGCTGGAACCACTCAAAGCTTATGAAGCATCAGTTGCTGATACTATTGGCTTACGTGCCCAAAAGCGCCTACCGCGCGCACAAGCGCTATATGTGGCCAAATGCAACTCAGGACACCGTGATATTGGCCTCAGTTTCTAGGGCTTAGCCCTAAGGGTGAGTGTTGATTAATTGGAGTAGCTTGCTCAAGTCAGCTTATTGCGTAGACTGAATAGGATGATTTGTTTAGCAAACAAATTGTCAAAATAGACACCTTTGTAGATTATATCCGTTCATTAATCATGATGGTTAGTTGTGATGTGTGATTTATGTGCTATTGTGCAGTGCACAACTATACATTCAAAGGGAATCTAGTCGCATGTCTTTTTACTTAATGCACGAAATGACTCATGCAGCGCTTAATCCCTTGCGTGCTGTCGCGGACATGACCAAGCTTTATTATAAAAACCCATTTAATCCATTAAGCTCGACCCCCATGGGCAAATCTTTGGCAGCGGGTTGCGAAGTGTTTGAACGCGCTACACGCCAATATGGAAAACCAGAATTCGGCATTAAAGAAACGGTCATTGATGGCCAAACTCTGCCTGTACTTGAGGAAGAAGTCTGGTCCGATACATTTTGCAAATTGCTTCACTTCAAACGCATGGTTCCAGCTGGAACTAGCATTGATATGACCAGTAAAACGTCCAAGGTTGTACTTGTCGCGCCGATGTCCGGCCACTACGCCACCTTGCTACGTGGTACGGTTGAGGGGCTTTTGCCGCATCATGATGTTTATATTACAGATTGGGTTGATGCTCGTCAGGTTCCTGTATCACAGGGTAAGTTCGATCTGGGCGACTACATTGATTACATTATATCAATGGCCCAATTCTTTGAAGGCGATGTCCATTTCGTGGCCGTTTGTCAGCCGTCAGTGCCTGTTTTGGCAGCTGTTGCACGCATGGAAGAAGATGGTGACCCTTCTGCACCGAAGTCTATGACCTTGATGGGTGGACCGATAGATACGCGGGTCAATCCGACAGCTGTTAATGATCTTGCAAGTAAGAATGATCTGTCTTGGTTTGAAAATAATGTCATCATGACGGTACCGTTTCCTAATCCGGGTTGCATGAGACGCGTCTATCCTGGCTTTTTGCAGCTGACGGGTTTCATGAGCATGAACATGGACCGCCACATGACGGCGCAGAGGGAATTTTATAACCATCTTGTCGAAGGTGACGGCGATTCAGCTGAAAAACACCGTGAATTTTACGATGAATATTTAGCGGTCATGGATTTGACGGAGGAGTTTTACCTTCAAACTGTTGAAGCAGTATTCATTGAGCACGCTTTGCCAATGCGCAGCTTAATGCATCATGACAAACACGTTGATACGAGTGCCATTAAAAAGGTCGCGCTGTTGACTGTTGAGGGTGAGAAAGACGACATTTCAGGTTTGGGTCAAACAAAAGCAGCCCATGATTTATGTGAAAATTTACCCGACTCCATGAAGGTTCATTATATGCAGCCATCAGTTGGGCATTATGGCGTCTTTAACGGGTCTAAATTTCGCAAAGGCATCCGCCCCCGCATAACTGACTTCGTTAATAGTTTTGACAAGCAAGATGCAGCACCTGTTAGCGCCAAGGCCAAAGCAAAAACGAAGAAGGTCAGAACCACAAGCACGGTGAGCTAGATAAGCTGCCATTGAAAAACCCTGACGGCAAAGCAAAGCCTTGGCTGGCTAATTATCTCATTATATCTGAGAGATAAATAACGTAGTGCCTTCAATGAACTCAGCATCCTATTTCAAAATAATGCCCGAATTTTCTTGAAACAAATTTCTACCATCACCACATAGTGTACGAGACGTGACCAGTGCTTGCTTCTAGTAAAGGGCGTTTGTCACGGTTGCCTTGCCGATGAACGGCGAAGCAATTTGGTGCATTATTTACGAGGTAGAAAATGATCCAACAACAAACCGCATATGCCACTGGTAAGGATAACGCAGGTCCTTTTTTGAAGCCTGGCTGGAGTCCATTTAACATCATGCTGATGATTTTAGGGTTCGTGTTTTTCTGGCCCCTTGGTCTGGCGATGCTTTGTTACAACATTTGGGGGCATAAATTGAGTGATCTGATACAAGACATCAAACGTCAGTTCGAAGATTTATTTGATTGGTCAACGACCAGCCGTCCAGTGCGTCCAATGGGCAATACAGCTTTTGATACTTATCGCGCTGAGGAATTGGCACGATTAGAGCAAGAGCGCGCTAAAATTGACGCCATGCGTCAAGAGTTTGACGACCACTTGAACAGTTTACGTCAGGCACGCGACCAAGAAGAGTTCGATGAGTTTATGGCGAGCCGCAATAAAGCCGCCAAAAAGCGTTGATACTCAGGTTATTCTATGACGAAGGATAAGTAGCCTTCTCATCATCATTGAGTGAAAGCGGAGCCTTAGGGCTCCGTTTTTCGTTGCGACTTATTGAAAACAAGGATGGCGTGATCAAGCGAGTCATTTATAGTATACTGATGTTGAGATCATTTTTTGCACCCACTCGGGCGAGTAATAAATACAATCAAACACTCACTTTGGAAATTGCTGGTGAGCAGGTGGATTTATCAATACGCCACAATGCGCGAGCAAAACGCTATACATTGCGTATGCCACAAAAAGGCAATGCGCCAGTTTTGACCATCCCTAAGCATGGCACATATGATGAAGCCCATGATTTTGCGTTGCGAAATATCGACTGGCTAGCGGATCGCATATCAAATAAATCTCCCGTTACAGCATTTGAAGCGGATGCGATTATACCGTTTCGCGGTGAGAAGTACCGATTACAATCAAGCGGCGCATTGCGTGGGCGGGTTCAAAGCGTTGTAGATGATGATCATATGAATACGCTCCTTGTCCCAGGTGATAGTCAGCATTTTGAACGCAGGCTAACCGATTGGCTTAAAAAACAGGCGCGAGAGGATATCACCAAGGCATGTATCCATCATGCCAATAATCTTGGATTGCATTATCGCTCGATCACTATACGCGACCAACGGACACGCTGGGGGTCATGCTCCTCTGGTGGTAGACTTAATTTTTCATGGCGGCTCATTTTAGCGCCGATGGAAGTTCTTGATTATGTTGCAGCTCACGAGGTCGCTCATCTGGAAGAAATGAACCATCAGCCGCAGTTTTGGCGTCTGGTAGAGAAAACCTGCCCTAACATGCAAGAACACCGCAACTGGCTGCGAAACAATGGCCATGAATTACATCAATATGGTTCTTGAGGAGTAGGCTCTTGCTTGAAGCGGGATTTGTATTTTTATTTTGATTGTCAGAAGGGTTTTTATTTAAAATATAAAGGCCAATATTATTCATAGTTAATATGAAGTAAAATTATGATAGTATATATCTTGTATATTTCCTCCGATAAAATTTGTAACTCATTGTTTTATATATATAATTATAAAATCGAATGGAAAATATATGATTGATTAATCATAAGTATATCGGTTTTTTCTTATAATTTTATTTAGTCGAATTAACTGAGATGAAATAACTATCCCCTATGTTCAAGTCATCGCTGGCTCCTATAAGTATAAGAGGGCCACGGTATTTGTTTAACAGATGTGAACACACAGGAGCTCACAATGAAACTTTTGAAAAAATTCCGTAAAGATGAAAAAGGCGCAACAGCTATTGAATATGGTCTGATTGCTGCTCTTATTAGCGTTATTATCATTACTGCGCTAACTACACTTGGTACTTCTTTGAGCACCAACTTTGATGAAGTAGAACAAGCTATTTCTGGTACAGCAGCAGGTGGCTAAACTTATATTGACATCCTAACCATTGGGTTAGATGTTGAGTGAAAGCGGGAGTTTTACTCCCGCTTTTTTTATTCTTTAATGGTTTTTCATCATTTTTTTCTAATCTATTGTTAAAAATAACACCTTGGTGGGCGGCATGATCCAGAATTTAATATTCGCATTATTTTCCATATTGATGATTTACGCGGCATTGTCTGATCTGCGGTCATATACACTGCCAAACTTTATCTCGATCATACTTGTCGTCGGTGTTTTAGCCATTTTTGCAGTCATCCAGCCGCCATTAGAGTTGTTCGCTTGGCATGTGGGTGTGGCAGCCGTTGTATTTGTTATTGGCTTTATTATGTTTATGACCGGAATTTTTGGGGGAGGTGATGTGAAAGTCATTTCAGCCCTAGCTTTATGGTTTGGGCCAGGCAATTTTATTACCTTTTTTACATATATGGCAATTTTCGGCGGTGTACTTGCACTCTGTTTGCTTATTTTTAGACGTATTCCACTATCAGAAGAATTTAAAAAAAATAAAACTATAAATGGACTGCACGACAAAAATGAGGGCATTCCTTATGGCGTAGCCATTGCAATTGCTGCCCTTATAGAGTTTCCGAAGACCTATATATATCAAGCGTTTTAAACATTATTGCCAGCTTATATAAGTAAGATTTGATTAACTAAACAAAATTATCGTTTGTTAACCATAATTATACGACTTGCATGTCATTTTGCCTCACAAGCTTCGCAAGAGTTGCGATTTTTAATGAGGGAATGAGATGAGTCCTACACGTCTATTAATACTTGGAATAGGTTTTGTCGCTGCCATCGTTGCAGCTGTCATGGTCGTGAACTTAACGTCATCGGCGGGACCAGAAACCATCCGTCAAGTTGTCAAAGTTCCAACGATTGAGACAACGAAAATACTAATCGCTAACAAACGATTAAATCGCGGTGATGCAATAAAAAGTGGTTCATTAAGATGGGCTGAATGGCCATCAAGCAGTGTGACAAAAACGCATATCACCCAATCTGCAAATCCAGACGCACTTGAAAAATTCACAGGTGATACCGTTCGTCTCACGATGGAGCAAGGTGATCCTGCACAAAGCAGCAAGTTTGTGAAACAAGGACAGGGCTTCATGGCATCTGTGCTTGAAGAAGGTAAGCGGGCTGTTTCAACGAATGTTTCACCAGGTACAGCGGCTGGCGGATTTATTCTTCCTGATGACCGTGTGGATGTGATGATGACACGGGCTGTTGATAACGGTGTGGAGGGTAGTGCACAGAGTTTTGACACTGTTCCTGTCCTGCGCAACGTGCGGGTGTTGGCGATTGACCAACAAATACAAGAAAAAGATGGTGAACCTGTCGTTGTTGGTAAAACGGCGACGCTTGAACTGACAGATGAACAGGTTCGAATCTTGACTGTAACTCAACAGGTTGCTGATTCCATCACTCTGGCATTGCGCTCTATCCGAGATTCTGATGAGCCAGTTTCCGCTGATGGTGCCTACCTCATAAGTGGTTCTGATGGCAGTCAGAAAAATAAAATTTCCATAGTGCGTCATGGCAAAGTTTCCGCCGTGAAAACCGATAAGTAGGATTGTTATGAAAAATTCTCCGTTTTTTGGCCAAGCTATTATAAGCAATCGTTTTTTAGCAACGGCGTTCATGTCTGCGGTATTAATTTTGGTCGCTTTCTGCGCCACTATTATGCCAGTACATTCAAAGGACCGTGTTAATTCTGGTCTTGAAGTCTTACGTACGACTGAGGTCGGAGCGGTAAGACGTGTGGCGCTTGGACTTGATAAGTCTCTGGTTGTCGAATTGCCAAGAGATGTTCGCGATGTCCTTGTTGCAAACCCTGAGATTGCGGATGCGATTGTTCGTACAGCACGCAAAATTTTCCTGATAGGCAACAGTGTTGGTCAGACAAATATTTTCCTTTTCGATGGTGCAGGCAACACGGTATTGAGTCTTGACCTAAAGGTTGAACGAGATATCGGTCCGCTTGAAGAATTGATTGAAAAATATGTGCCAGGTTCAGATGTTACTGTTGAAATAGCGAATGATAACGTTATTTTGACGGGTACTGTACCAAACCCTCTCGCGGCGGGTCGTGCAGCTGATCTGGCTCAGGCCTTTGTAACTGGCGGTGAAGCAACAACCGGTCAATTTACGCAAACAGCAACAAGTGGCCAAAACGGTGGTGACTCTGCAATCAGCAATCCCGATGATGAACGCGCAGTTAGCCAGGTGATCAATCTCCTACAAATTGAAGGAGAGGATCAAGTTCACCTTAAAGTTGTTATTGCTGAAATTAGACGCAGTGTCTTGAAGCAGCTCGGGGTTAATTTAACAGCAACCGTAAGCGGCCAAACAACAGCGGCAGCGCTTAGCAGTGCCGCTATATCTGGAGCAGTAGGCTTTTCTCAACCAGGTGGTCTTGGAGCTACTATTAGTCGAAATTTTGGCGGAGCAAACGTTACTTCGGTAATAGATGCTTTGGAACGGGCGAATGCTATTCGCACACTAGCAGAACCTACATTAACAGCACAGTCAGGCCGTGAAGCTTCGTTTCTTGCCGGTGGTGAAATACCAGTCCCTGCGGCTTCTACTGCTGATGACGATGGCGAGGTAACAGTCACGACAGAATTTCGTCCATTGGGTGTCTCACTCAGCTTCACACCAGTCGTGCAATCTCCTGAACGCATAAGCATTACGGTGAATACTGAGGTTAGTGAGATTGATCCAACACGCGCTCTCACCTTTGTTGGTCCGACACAAATACCGTCTATTTCAGTGCGGCGTGCCTCCTCAACGCTTGAGTTACCATCTGGTGGCACGATGGTTTTGGGTGGATTGTTGCGTGACGATATTCGTCAGTCATCGCAAGGCCTCCCTTATTTGAAAAACCTGCCAGTGCTTGGTCCACTATTTGGAAGCAATAATTTCATTCGCAATGAAACCGAGCTGGTGATTATGGTCACACCCTATTTGGTGCGCCCAACGTCAGCGAAGAAACTGACACGTCCAGATAAGAATTATGCCCTCAATGACGATGCAAAGAACTTCCTGATGAATAGTCTGAATAGACTGTACGGCGGTAAGGGCGATGGCGCGAAGGGTAAATATCACGGAAACGTCGGGTTTATTTATAAGTAATCGTAATCAAAGGCTTATCGGTCAGTCGATCATTTGATCAACACCTTAGGCCGCAGAGGATGACAAAATGAGTATCGCTTTTAACAAGAAGGCTAGTGAAATGACTAATAGAAACATCGGAAACGCAATCAGATACGCCGGCTCCGCTTGTGCCTTTATGGTTTTGCTTGCTGGCTGTGCATCTCAAGCTCCGTCAAATTACAATGTTGCTCCTGTTTCTTATCAACAGAAGCATCCGATTGTAGTTGATGCATCACCAACCACACTGGATTTGCCAGTTGGAAATGAGCGCACGCATCTAACAGTTGGTATGAAAAGTGCTATCACTGGCTTCGCTAAAGATTACCGCCAATCAGGTGCAAAGGGCTTGCAAATTTTAGTGCCGTCAGGCTCATCAAATGAAATAAGTGCCAGTCATATAGCGGGTCATGCTCGTGAAATACTAGAACAGGGTGGTGTACATCACCGACATATCGCCTTGAGACCTTACACAGCTCATAGTGGGCAAGCGCCTGGCCATGTTCGTCTTTCTTTCACTGCTATACAAGCGCGTGTTGCGAGTGAATGTGGTGTTTGGCCAACTGATATTGGCACCGATTTTGAGAACAGAAATTACGAAAATTTTGGTTGTGCCACACAAAGTAATCTAGCAGCTATAGTCGCTGACCCTAATGATATCATCGAGCCGCGTGGCCAAGGCGCAATTAATGCTGAACGTACAGCAGTGGTTGTCGGCGATTTCGAAGCAAACACAGCGCCAACTGTAGCACCCGTCGCTGTTTCAGACTTATTTTAGGATAGAATTATGGATACAAATACTCCAGGTCATACGGCGTCAGAATCAGATTTGCGCCCAATTCCAAGAATTTCCATTCAAGCCTTTTGCGAAACGGAATCTCTACATCAGTCTATTGGAACATTTGCGGCTGATCGGCGTATTGCCCGTGCACATGTGAAAACCCATATGGGCGGCACGCGCGCAGCCATTGAGTTTTATCAAAGCGCACCAACGCCAAATGTTGTCATCGTAGAAAGTGATCTAGATAGCGATGCGCTCATTAATGAACTTAATCTCCTTGCGAATGTCTGTGATGCAGATACGAAGGTGATCGTGATTGGTAATAGAAATGATGTCGAACTTTATCGCCGTTTGATGAAATTTGGTGTTTCAGAATATTTGGTTGCACCGCTGTCAACCATAGATTTGATCAGCTCGTTAGGTGACATGTTTACAGCACCTGATGCAGAGCCTTTGGGGCGTACAATTGCTTTTGTTGGCGCTAAGGGAGGAAGCGGTTCTTCGTCGATTGCTCAAAACACAGCTTGGTCGATCTCAGAATTGTTCGAGAATGATGTGATCATAGCTGACTTTGATTTCGCCGGTGGAACTGTTGGTTTGAACTTCAATCAAGACCCGGCACAGACAATAGCTGATGCTTTAGTGTCGAGTGAAAAGCTTGATGGCACATATTTGGACCGTATTCTTACCAAGTGCACAGACCATCTCAACCTTTTGACAGCGCCAGCCATTTTGGACCGCATGTATGAGTATACCGAAGAAGAGATAGACGGCTTGGTGGAAGTAGCACAAAGCTCGGTACCGTATTTTGTAATGGATTTGCCATACTTATGGAATGATTGGATGGCTGCAACACTCACATCAGCGGATGAAGTTGTCATCACGACAACACCGGATTTGGCTGGATTGCGTAATGCAAAAAATTTGTTTGATACTCTTAAGCAAAAGCGCAAAACCGACCCTAAGCCGCATATCATTTTAAATCAGGTTGATCGCAGCAAAGAGACCGAGATTAAGGTTGGAGCATTTGAAGATGCTCTTGAAACCAAAGTTACTCTCAGTATCCCGTTTGAGCCAGTTGTTTTCGGTACAGCAATGAACAACGGACAGATGATCGCAGAGAGCAATCCAAGATCGCCAACTGTAGCCAAATTTAAGGCACTGGCAGCAAACTTAACAGGACGCACAGAAGCCGCATCTATGGAAAAAAGCGGCATGAAAGTGCCATTCCTAGATAAATTTCGCGGAAAGAAGCAGGCTTCCTAAAGTTTCAGGACTCTAGGCGCAAAAGTTGAAGGGTATTAAATGTTTGGAAAACGTGGTTCAGGTGGCAGTGAAGATATTCCTGTAGCGCCAATAAGTGAAGCTAATGAGAGCGCTGTACCAGTTGTACAAGATACTGCGGTACAAGCCCCAATGGCTGCACCTAAAAAGGCACCTAAAGATAAATTTGTAGAGCATTCAGAAGAATATTACGATATTAAGACATCTGTTTTTGCCGCATTGATTGATACAATCGATCTGTCGCAATTGGCTGTGCTCGACCAAGAAAGCGCGCGAGAAGAAATTCGCGATATAGTCAATGATATTGTCGCTTTAAAAAATCTAGCGTTGTCGATTTCCAAACAAGAAGAATTGCTAACGGACATTTGTAATGATGTCTTGGGCTATGGTCCTTTGGAGCCTTTGCTAAGCCGTGATGATATTGCTGATATCATGGTCAATGGTGCTGGCACTACCTTCATCGAGGTGGAAGGTAAAGTTGAGGAAACTGGCCTCAAATTCCGCGATAATTCTCAATTGATGAATATCTGCCAGCGCATCGTGAGCCAGGTTGGCCGTCGTGTTGATGAAGCAAGTCCTATATGTGATGCGCGTCTTCCTGATGGTTCACGGGTTAATGTGATTGCGCCGCCATTGGCATTGGATGGTCCAACACTGACCATTCGTAAATTTAAAAAAGACAAGCTGACCCTCGATCAGCTTGAGGGTTTTGGATCTATTTCTGCTGAAGGCGCGGAGATATTGAAAATTATCGGCCGTGTGCGTTGTAATGTTGTCATCTCTGGCGGTACAGGTTCTGGTAAAACGACCCTCTTGAATTGTTTGACGCGCTATATTGATACGGATGAACGTATCATCACGTGCGAAGATTCCGCCGAGCTACAATTGCAGCAGCCACACGTTGTGCGCCTTGAAACGCGTCCTCCCAATTTGGAAGGTGAGGGTGAGATCACCATGCGTGATCTTGTTAAAAACTGTCTGCGGATGCGTCCTGAACGTATTATCGTTGGTGAGGTGCGCGGACCAGAAGTTTTCGATCTGTTGCAAGCAATGAACACGGGTCACGATGGTTCAATGGGCACAATCCACTCCAACTCACCGAGAGAATGTCTGGCACGTATGGAAGCCATGATTGCGATGGGGGGCTACACATTGCCCGCTCGTACGGTGCGTGAAATGATTTCAGGATCGATTGATGTGGTCGTACAGGCAACACGCCTGCGCGATGGATCACGTCGCATCACGCATATCACCGAGGTGGTTGGTATGGAGGGTGATGTGATTACGACACAGGATCTCTTCCTCTATGACATCAAGGGCGAGGATAGTAATGGGAAAATTCTCGGTCAGTTCCGTTCAACAGGTATTGGCCAACCAAACTTCTGGGATCGCGCTCGCTACTACAATGAAGAAGAGCGCCTTGGAAAAGCATTGGATGCTGCGAATGTTTCTGAAGAAAACGGATTTTAATATAGTTTACCTGAGTATCTCTCATCGATGAAATGAGGATACAGGCGAGAATAAAGATAGTTACAAAGTCAGAAGGAATCTGAAGTGCCTCTCAATGTTATCATTATCGCCGCGCTGATTGCTGTCGGTGTTATGCTTATCGCAGTTGCTATTTTTTTGCCAAAATTAAACACAGAAAAGCGCACAAATAATCGGCTGCAAAATATTAGCAAGAACTCAAAAGACCCTACAGCAAGAAATCGAGGTGTTGAGTCTGCAAAGCGCCGTAAAACTGTACAGGCGTCGCTCTCAGAAATAGATGAAAAGGCTAAAAGTAAGGCCAAGAAAAAGGCATCATTGGCTTTGCGACTTAATCAGGCTGGGTTGAGCATATCCAAACCTACTTTCTTTATTTTGAGTGCTGTTGCTGCTGTAATTTTTGCCTTAGGTGCTTTTGTCTCTCAATTGCCACCTTTGTTCATTTTTGGCGCTGCATTTGTTGGTGGGTTTGGTCTTCCTCGATTTGTGATCAATTTTTTGAAAAACCGTAGGGTGAAGGCATTCACCAATGATTTGCCGGAAGCCATTGATATCATGGTGCGCGGCATTAAGGCTGGTTTGCCTTTGTTAGATGGTATGCGTTTGGTTTCATCAGAAGCAAGAGAACCACTGGCTTCAGAATTTCGTGGTGTGGTCGAAGCTCAACAGTTGGGTCTACCCTTGGGTCAGGCTATCCAAAGAATTAATGAAAATATCCCAACGCCCGAAACAAGTTTTTTGGCGACGGTTATCACTATTCAGCAAAGTTCGGGTGGTTCGCTGTCTGAAGCTTTGTCCAACCTTGGTAAAATTCTTCGCGAACGCAAGAAAATGCGGATGAAAGTCAAAGCGATTAGTTCAGAAGCTAAGGCGTCTGCAGGTATTATTGGATCACTTCCTATTGTTGTTGCTGGCGTTGTTGCTGTTGTTTCACCTGATTATATAGCGAGGCTTTTTGAGACCTCTACGGGACATATCGTTCTGGCTTGTGCTGCGGGCATGATGCTGACGGGCATAGCGGTTATGCGCAAGATGATTAATTTTCAGATTTAGGCAAAGCGAGATACAGAATGTTTGATGCATTTTTTGAAACATTGACAGGACCGCAAGGCATTGCTGCAACGGCTACGGCTACGGCGGTCTTTATTACTATCTTGGTGCTTGCACGCCCTATTTTTGTCCGCGATGACTTAAGTAAACGGATGCGCAGCGTGTCTACAGAACGTGAACGGATCAGAGCGCGTGAGAGAGCCCGTTTGGTGGACAAGAACGAACAAAGCGGTTCATTGCGTCAGGGGGGCGTTCAAAAAGAATCAATAATGACCAGTGTCGTTAAAAAGTTTAATCTTAGAGAGGCGCTTGATGACGGCTCGATATCCACAAAGCTTGCTATGGCGGGTTATCGTGGCCCAAAGCCTGTTATTGTTTTTCTCTTTGCACGCGTCGTTTTGCCTTTAGTGTTTTTTGTGCTGGCATTGATTTACGTCTTTACTTTTAACCTCTTGAGCGATCACGTTATTACCATTCGCATAGTGGCTTGCCTTTGTGTCGCTTATATTGGTTTTGTTTTGCCGAATTTGTTGCTTTCTAGCCAGACAAGTAAAAGGCAGCTATCCATACAACAAGCCTTTCCAGATGCGCTCGATCTGCTTCTTATTTGTGTTGAATCCGGCATGTCTGTAGAGGCGGCGTTTAAACGAGTTTCGCAAGAAATGGCAGAATCATCACCAGCCTTGGCAGAAGAGTTTGCTATAACAACAGCAGAATTATCCTTCTTGCAGGTGCGCACAGATGCTTATGACAATCTTGCAGCACGAACAGGTCTTGATGGTGTCAAAGCATGTGCCCTTGCTCTTACACAGGCTGAAAAAGTTGGTACTCCCGTGGGGGCCTCTCTTCGGGTTATGGCGCAAGAAAACCGTGATTTACGCATGAATGCCGCCGAACATAAAGCGGCGTCTTTGCCTCCTAAATTGACGGTGCCTATGATTATCTTTTTCTTACCAGTGCTCTTCATGATTATTATCGCACCGGCGATTATCCAGCTCTATGAAAGAGATATTTGGTAAGATGCATACTTTGGGTAATTAAGGCCCAAACTAGATTAATAAAAAAAGGCGCTCCTCATATTGGGAGCGCCTTTTTTAATGTGTAATACGTAAAGGGTGTACTGGTTAAAAGATTAACCCGTTCTACCTTCGTCTTTCAGTTTGTCCCAAGTGTTTTCTTGCGTGAGAAGGCTACGAAGATATGCAATGTTTGCTGCGGCTTTTTCGGGTGGCAAGTCTGCGCGCGCTATATTTTCAGCTTCTTCAAAACGCCCCTGAAGCCCTACAATAAGCGACAGGTTCTGACGAACTCTATCATCAGCATTAGGACGGGATAAAGCTTGTTTGAGGAGTTTTTCCGCCGATAGTAAATCACCAGTCAGTACATGAGACATGCCTATATTACTTAAGATACTTGGCTCCGCTGGGGCAAGGCTCAAAGCATATTGATATCTTTCCCTTGCAACATCGTGGTTGCCTATTTGATCAAGAATAGCACCTTCTGCGGAGACAAGCTTCCAATCGGGTAGGTCAGGACGTTGGGCTGCGCGAATGACACCGAGAGCATTCTCGAATTGTCCTTCTGCAGCCAAAGCTTTGCCATAAGCGGATTGAACACCGGTATCATTTGTATGTCGTATGGATGCTTGTCTCAACACAGCGACGGCTTGCTGTGCTTTGCCGGTCCGTCGCAGAGCGGATGCAAAATTTAGAGCTGCTGTGCGATCTGCTGGATTTTTTTGATATTTATCACCCCAAAACTGTACACCTTTAGCAGCGTCACTGCTTGAGACAATGCTGCCGGTTGTTTGCGGCGAGGTTGTTGAAGCGCAGGCACCCAATAATAGAGCTGCCGTAATAGGTAAAACAACGCTGCCACGCAAAAGTTGTTTCGACCAGCTATGGCTCTTATTTGTCTGATTGTTCAATGAAGATCGTATCATAAGCAATATCCAATTAAGGGAGATTGGCATCTGATTATTCAGATAATTTGCACGCCAATAACCGACTTTATGCTTACTAATTGGTAAATGGTTATCCCTAATCTTTGGTTAACAAGGACATGATGTGTCTATAGTTTAGCTGTATGATTCGTAATCAAATTGGAGTGTCTTTCCCTATGCCTGTTGAATTATTAAGCCAAGCAGATGAGCCCAAAGATGCGATCGAAATTATAGTAACAACCCCAGAAACTATGAATGAAGCATGTTCGTCGATGAGTGAGGGCGACCGCGAGTGGCTGGCTACCGTTGATTTTAGTGCAAAATCTGGTCAGGTTTGTCTGCTTCCCTCTAACAGTGGAGGAATAGCAAAGGTCTTTTTTGGTGCTCCAAAAGCGGGAAGTGAACGCTCAGCCCTTCAATTTGGCAAACTCACGAAAGCCTTACCCGCTGGCACGTATCGTTTTTCGACAACACCGAATGTAGAAAAAATTGTCGCTTTATCCTGGTTATTGGACGCCTATCAATTCAACCGTTATCAGGGAGATGGCACAGGGGCTAATGATGGGAAAGTCATCAAGCTTATTGTTGCAGATGAGCAGGCTCTTGAAGAAGCTAATCGTATGGGCAAGGCAGCAACCTTGACCCGTGATCTCATAAATACACCAACCAATGATATGGGGCCGGAACAACTTTCTGACGCCATGCGCGACCTTGCTGATCAATATGGAGCAAGCTTCAGTGAAATCATTGGTGATGATTTGATTGAGCAAAATTTCCCATTGGTTCATGCTGTTGGCCGCGCTAGCGAAAGCGAGCCGCGGCTCCTTGATATGCGATGGGGTAGCGAGCGAATGCCGAAGATAACATTGGTCGGCAAAGGTGTGTGCTTTGATACTGGCGGCCTCAATATAAAGACCGGCAACTTTATGACCTTGATGAAAAAGGATATGGGGGGAGCAGCTAATGTGTTGGGCTTAGCGCAGATGATAATGGACGCCGAATTGCCTGTGCGCTTGCGGGTCCTTATTCCAGCTGTTGAAAATTCCATTGCAGGCAATGCCTTTCGCCCTGGTGATATTCTTTCCTCGCGGCTTGGTTTAAGCGTTGAGATCGCGAATACAGATGCAGAGGGTCGTCTAGTTCTGGCAGATGCGCTTGCCTATGCAGATGAGGAAGCACCGGATTTGCTGATTGATATGGCGACCTTGACGGGTGCCGCGCGTGTGGCACTGGGGCCGGATGTGCCGCCGTTTTACACCCATGATGACGGATTTGCTGAGGAACTATCTGTTCGTGCTCGCGACATGGAAGATCCAGTGTGGCGCATGCCTTTGTGGGAGCCATATCAAGCAATGTTGGATACGCCAATTGCTGACGTCAATCATGCACCAACAGGTGGTTTTGCCGGATCAATCACAGCTGCTCTTTTTCTTGATCGCTTTGTTAAATCAGCCGCCATCTGGGGGCATTTCGATATTTATGGTTGGACACCAACCGCTCACTCTGCACGCCCCAAGGGGGGAGAGGCACAAGCAATTCGTGCACTCTATGCATTCATTAAAACGCGATATAATTAGGCTCCTATCCTTAAACAAAAAGAATGCAGCAGGTCTTTGTGCGTCTCGCCTTGCTTGTTGTCTGTGATCGCGCTATTTTTTGATACGGTAGCGTAATGAGTTAAGAGTATAGATATGGCAGTTGATCTGCGGGCAAGTCAGGCTTTACGGCTTTGGCATCAAGTCAATCTTGATTTGGTGTTAGAGGGTGATATTGATTTATCCTATCGTCAACTCACAATTTTATTGACAATCTATTTGGACTTACCGCCCCACACTGTGCGCGGTCTTGCGCAACAATTGAATGTTACTAAGCCGGTTATTACTCGCGCTCTAGATACACTGGGTAAACAAGGCCTCGTGTCTCGTGTTCGAGATGAGAGTGATCGGCGCAATGTTATTATTGAGCGCACTGTAGAAGGTGCGCTATATGTGGAAAAGCTTGGTGATATCGTCATCCAAAAAGCAAGTTTACTTTCCCTTTAAATTCATTCAGCCTCTTATATAGTTTATACGAGGAGTATTTTGATGGATGTGCGCTATTTAGAAATACCTGAGAACTTGGCCGATAATCCGCGACTAAGGCCCATGCGGGATGGCACGGCTGCGCGCTCGTTAAAAGATATAGTGTCGGCAGACCATTTCGTTGATGAAAAAATATATAATGTCAGCGTAGCTGTTTGTATTTTAAGGTCTGAGCCGGAAGAAGAAGCAGGGGCTGATACCCAATTACTCCATGGTGAAAATTTTGCGGTTTATGGCGAGCGCGGTGATTGGTTTTGGGGGCAATCGTCCCATGATGATTATGTCGGCTGGGTGAAGAAAACGCATCTGCGCGCAGGGTCAGCCGAGGCGACACATCATGTCATGTCGCGGGGCACATTTCTTTATTCAAAGGCAGATTTAAAATCACGACCTGTCATGAAAATACCAATGGCGGCGTACGTAAAGGTGATAGGGGAACAAGAAATAAGAGGGACGAAATATCTCCAAACAAACCAGGGATGGTTGATCGCCCGTCATATGCGTAACCTTGATGAATATGCTAGTGATTTTGTGATGGTTGCTGAAAGCGTTATGGGATTGGCCTATCTCTGGGCTGGGCGTTCGACCTTTGGCATTGATTGCTCTGGTCTTATTCAATTGTCCATGGGCATGGCAGGCATTGCTGTCATGCGTGACACAGATATGCAGGAGCAAACGATTGGCGAAGAAATATCGCTGAGCGATGATTTGAGTGGATTAAAACGCGGCGATCTTATTTTTTGGCCCGGCCATGTTGGCATGATGCGTGATGAGGAAAATTTTCTTCATGCTAATGGTCATACAATGACAGTATTTTCTGAGCCGCTGAAAGATGCGATTGAGCGCATTTCCTATCTCTATGGAAAACCACGCACGGTTAGGCGGCCTTTCGCGCTTTCTGCATGAAATGAGATGATTTAACTCAATCAAAATAAAAAGCCCAGTCGCAAAACCGGGCTTTTGAATGAATACAAAGATGTTTCAGCTTAGTTGCCGAGAATGCCTTTATAGCGGTCTTTAAAGCGAGACACGCGACCACCACGGTCAACAAGGTGTGTGTTACCACCGGTCCATGCAGGGTGCGTTGTTGGGTCGATATCAAGCGTCATTGTGTCGCCTTCAGAACCCCATGTAGAATATGTTTGATAGGTTGTTCCATCATTCATCACGACATTAATTACATGATAATCGGGATGCAGATCTTTTTTCATTGTGTTTGCTTTCTTATAAACCGTAAACTGACGGGGCAGGCCACATTCAGACCGGTTTGGTTTTGACTGCGTTATTAGATGCGGTTCTATAATCCGAACTTGATGCGGACACAAGTCCTATTGCTATTTTCAGTGTCAGTCCTTTAAAAGAAATAAGGCTTAAGCCTCAATTTTCTCGTAAAAAGTATCATATGACCGCGAAACATAAAAATACCCCTACCAGCCTGACCGCGAACGATAACTCAAAGCGCCCTGTACTCACGCCTTTGCGGATGCTTATTCCTTATATTTTTCAGGATAAAAGGCTTGTTGTTGCAGCTCTTATCTCTCTGCTTGTGGCTTCTGCCGCAACCTTAACGGTGCCAGTGGCGCTGCGTCGGGTGGTGGCCAATGGCTTTTCAGGCGAGAACGTGGACACAATTGATTATTATTTTATAGCAATGATCGGCGTGGTTGCGGTTTTGGCTCTTGCCAGTGCTGCACGTTATTATTTTGTCACGCAAATCGGTGAGCGTACGGTTGCGGATATTCGCAAGGACGTCTTTGCTGCCGTGTTGAAATTCGATGCAGCCTATTTTGATAGCGCTCGCACAGGTGAGGTAATCTCACGACTGACGGCAGACACAACGCAAATTAAATCGGCGGTCGGCTCCACAGCATCTGTCGCGCTTCGCAATATTCTTCTTTTCATTGGTGCCATCATTATGATGGTCTATACCTCCCCACAATTGTCGGGTCTGATTGTTTTCGCCATTCCCTTAATTGTGCTGCCTCTTATTGCCTTTGGCCGTCTTGTGCGCCGCCGCTCGCGTGCAGCTCAAGACAAGCTTGCCGATGCATCGGCCTATGCCACTGAGATGGCAGGCTCGGTGCACACGATTCAAAGTTTAAGCGCAGGAGAGGGCGTTCAATCAGTTTTTTCATCGACTGTCGATGCTTCTTACCAAGCGGCAAGAAATGCAATTAAAACACGGGCATTTTTGACTCTGATTTTGATCTTTCTGATCTTTGCCAGCATTGTTTCAATTCTTTGGGCGGGTGCCCGCTCGGTCATTGAGGGTGATATGGCACCGGGCATGTTGGTGCAATTTCTGCTTTATGCAGTTTTTGCCGCTGGTGCTATGGGTTCCTTGTCTGAGGTGTGGGGTGAAATGCAACAGACGGCAGGTGCCACAGAGCGTTTGATGGAATTGGTTGCCGAGGAGCCACAAATCACAGTGCCGGAAAATCCAGTGCCGATAAGCGCTGGCGCAATCAATGTGGATGGAGTTCAATTTGCCTATCCTGGTGTGCCTGACAAAACCATTGTCTCCGATCTCTCCTTTACTGTGGAGCCGGGCGAAACGGTTGCCATTGTCGGCCCATCGGGGGCCGGTAAAAGCACGATCTTCCAGCTTTTGACGCGATTTTACGACCCGACCAATGGTGCTGTGCATTTAGGGGGCAGTGATATCAAACAGGCTGATCCAGACGCCTTGCGTTCTCTTTTCGCGGTGGTCCCACAAGACCCGGTTATCTTCAACGGTGATATTGCCGGCAATATTAGTTTTGGCGCAAAAGGTCACGTTGATGATGCGACCATCGTAAAAGCGGCAAAAGCCGCGCGTGCCGATATCTTCATTGATGAAATGAAGGGCGGTTATCATGCGCGCGTTGGTGAACGTGGTATCACGCTGTCGGGCGGACAAAAACAACGCCTTGCCATTGCTCGTGCGATTTTGCGTGATGCGCCAATCCTTCTCTTGGATGAAGCAACAAGTGCGCTTGATGCCGAAAGCGAAGCCCATGTGCAGGCAGCTTTGGAAGATTTGATGAAGGGGCGAACAACCCTTATCATCGCGCACCGTCTTGCTACCATATTGAAGGCGGACCGTATTTTGGTGATGGATGAAGGTCGCATTGTTGAGCAAGGCACCCATGCATCCTTAGTAAAAAAAGGTGGCCTTTATGCGCGGCTTGCTAAATTACAATTTGAAAGCGATGTATTGGTGCGCCCTGCGGCTGAATAGGAAATTTGGATGACGAGTGAAATCACCATAAAGCGACCGGATGACTGGCATTTGCACCTGCGTGATGGGGCGATGCTCGAAGGTATTTTGCCGCATTCAGCGCGCGATTTTGCCCGCGCGATTATCATGCCCAATCTTGTGCCACCTGTGATCACCAGCGCTGATGCGAACGCATACCGTGAGCGCATTATGAAGGCCTTGCCTGAGGGGATGGCGTTTCAACCTCTTATGACGCTTTATCTGACCGAGGAAACAGATCCGGATGATGTGATTGCTGCTTATGATGCGGGTCTTATTCGCTCTGTTAAATTATATCCGGCGGGGGCCACAACAAATTCGCAATCAGGTGTGCGCGATTTTGATAAGGTGAGACCTGTGCTGGAGCGCATGGCAGAAGCTGGCGTGATCATGTGTGTGCATGGCGAGGTGACGGACAGCGAGGTTGATATTTTCGACCGCGAAGCTGTTTTCATCGATCGTGTGCTTGATCCTTTGCGGCGGCGGGTGCCAGGCCTTAAAGTTATTATGGAACATGTCACCACAAAGGATGGCGTGGATTATGTGATGTCTAATGCGACGGACCTTGCCTGCACGATCACAACCCATCACCTCATCATCAATCGTAACCACATTTTGGCCGGTGGCATTAAGCCCCATTATTATTGCCTGCCTGTTGCAAAACGCGAGAGCCATCGTTTGGCTTTGCGCAAAGCGGCAACCAGCGGCGATGCGCGCTTTTTTCTGGGAACAGATTCCGCCCCTCATACGGATGACCTAAAAGAACATGCTTGCGGCTGTGCGGGTATTTTTACGGCCATAAACACCATGTCCTGTCTTGCTCATGTGTTCGAGGAAGAGGGCGCATTGGATAAGCTCGAAGCGTTTTCTTCGCTCAATGGACCAGCCTTTTATGGGCTGCCAGCGAATGAAGAAATGATGACGCTCGTCAAGCAGGATGAAGCCGTGGCTTTTCCCGAAAAGATTGAAACGGGGGGCGGGCCTGTCACTGTCTTCGATCCCGGCTTCCCGCTTCATTGGCGTGTGGCTTAGGCCTGTGGCCTAAGCTTTATAGATGGAGCTGATAGCTTGCCGCTTCATAGCGGAAGCCTTGCCCTTTGGCTTCAAGATAACCAACGGCAGGGAAAGGCATGTGATAGCCGATGAACGGTATTTTGTCGGCCGCAATCATTCCGAGTAAATTTTTGCGGGCTTGAACGGCTTTTTCCTTGTCCATATCAAAGCGCACATGCCAGTCTGGACGTTGCAGCGAGACGACATAATGATTGGCGGCATCGCCAATCAGTAGCACGCGCTCACCACCATCTTCGATATGAAACGCCATGTGGCCCGGTGTATGGCCTGATGCATCAACGGCGGTAATGCCCGGGATGATGCTATCGCCCGGTTTCACGAAACTGAATTTTTCAGCCAATGGTTTGACATTGCTTTGAACCAGTTTAGCAACTCGTTCTGTGCCACCAGTGAGGCGGTCTTCAAGCGACCAGAAGTCATATTCTGCGGCACCAGTCACATAAGCCGCATTAGGAAATACCGGCTTGCCGCCTTCTATCAACCCGCCAATATGGTCAGGATGCATATGGGTGATGACAACATGGGTGACGTCTTCCGGCTTCATGCCGATAAGTTTCATATTGGCAACCAGATTGCCCGCATTGGGGCGACGGCCTGTTGCTTCGCCATTACCAGTATCAAAGAGGATTGTGTTTTTACCTGCTTTCACGATAGTCGGCGTGAAGCCGATTTCCATTTTATCGGCAGGCAGAAAATTACCCTCTACTAAGGCTTTTACATCAGCAGCTTCGACGTTTTGACCGAAGATGGGGTGAGGGCCAGGAAGTTGAACGGCGCCATCAAAAAGCGTGGTCACTTCACAATTGCCTACCATGAATTGGTTTGCGATCGGGCGGGCGGGAATTGCAGAATGCCCATCAGCAAAAACAGGTTGAACAAAACCGGATGATGCCGTTGCACCAACGGCTGCGGCAAGACCTGCCCCTTTGAAGACTGAGCGACGATTGATGTTGAATTCCGACATGCTAATTCTCCTGAATAAATGAAGTTATACTAGAAGCTGCCTAAACAAAAAGATCAAGTAAAGACAGTTCCGCTTACACAAATGTGAAGGGCCGTTAGTGTCATTTTATTGGCGTGCTTGCAGATGATTTACGGCTAAATCAGGGAAATCAGTGAAGAGACCATCAGCGCCCGCTTTGAATAAAATAGCGCTCATCGCCTCATCAAATGTTTTGGCCCAATTGGGCAAAGCATCCGCCCGCAAGGTATAGGGATGAAGCTCCAGCCCTGCTGCGTGAGCGTTCGTCACAAGATCGGTTGGGGTGCCGCTATCATCGACAATATGCGCAATCCATGGCCCGATACCATCAGCGATTTTGGCTATGCTGATAAGACCTTCTTTTTGGCGCAAGGTATCAAAATCCACACTGGGAGATTCGTCCCATGAATTTTCGGCAATCAATTGGATAAGCTTGCCTTGATACCCAAGCTCGGTGCGAATGCGCTGGGTTTCATTCCAGTCAAAACACTGCACATAAACGGCATCGTCTTTGCCTGCATAGCCATGTTTTTTCAACACTTTGAGGACGATTTTAGAAATATCCTGCCCCTCACTTTGATGAAAGGCAGGCGCTTTGATTTCAGGATAAATGCCAATAGCTTTGCCGCTTGACGCGTTAAGGCCCTTGATCAGTTCCAACTCTTCTTCAAGGGTTGGCACCGTGAAGGATGACAGGCCACTTGGAAAGCGATCTGGGAAAACCTGTTTGCCAGTCTTCAAATCAATGCGCTCAAAAACCTTCAGCGTTTTGATTTCTGCCAGTGTAAAATCAATCGCATAATAGCGGCCATCATCGCGCTTGCGGGCGGTAAATTTTTGGGCGACATCTGTGACCGTATCGAGGAAATGATCGTGCAGGACAACTGGCACACCGTCTTTTGTCAGCACAACATCTTGTTCGATGTAATCAGGGTTCATGCCATGGGCGAGCGCTTTGGCAGCCAATGTGTGTTCAGGCAAATAACCCGATGCGCCACGGTGTGCGATAATCAATTTGTCGGCAGCCAGCGCCGCATGAGGAGTAGTCAAGGTCATGGCTACCATTATGGCTGAAACGGCAAAGGATAAAAGAGTAATTTTCATAAGGCCAGTTTCCTAAGGCTTTTCGAAAAACTCTAGTCTTGCTTTATGACGCCTCTACGACATCGCTACACATCCAAATTGGCTACGCTCAGCGCATTTTTCTGAATGAAGTCACGGCGTGGTTCTACGTCGTCACCCATCAACTTCGAGAAAATATCATCGGCGGCCGTGGCTTCTTTGACTTTCACCTGAAGCAATGTGCGCACATTGGGGTCAAGCGTGGTTTCCCAAAGCTGATCGGGGTTCATCTCGCCAAGTCCTTTGTAGCGCTGCAGGGATAAGCCCTTGCGACCGACAGCAAAGACGCTTTCAAGTAGGGTGCGTGGGCCTGTGATCTCGGTCTCAACATCACGACGTTTTAACATACCTGGTTTTTCATAAACTTCCTGCATGGAGGCAGCATAGCTATCGAGTTTGATGGCATCAGCAGAGGCAAGCAATGGCATATCCAAACGGGCAATTTCTTTCACGCCGCGCACTGTGCGTTCAAACATATAGCCGCCTTCAGCCGTGAATGAGCCGTTCCAACCGCGTTCAAATTCATCGGAAATCGTATCAAGACGTTTGGCAACATAAGCCGCAGCCTCATTGGCTTTGGTATTATCTTGCACCATTTCGATATTCAAAGCACCGGCGATGGCGGCTTGTTCAAGAACAGAGCGATCATAGCGTGTATGAACTCCTTCGAGATAGGTTTTGACCGCGCGTGCTTCTTCGATGATCGCACGAAGGTCTGCACCGGCCCGCTCTTCGCCTGAACCGAGCTTGAGGATTGTTTCGCTCAAGCCATTTTCAATCAGATAGTCCTGATGCGCTGGTTCGTCTTTCAAATATTGCTCGGACTTACCACGCGAGACCTTATAAAGAGGGGGTTGGGCAATATAGACATGGCCAGCTTCCACTAGCTCTGGCATTTGACGGAAGAAGAAGGTGAGAAGCAGCGTTCTAATATGGGCGCCATCGACATCGGCATCGGTCATGATGATGATCTTATGGTAGCGCAATTTTTCAAGGTTGAATTCTTCGCGCCCAATGCCGGTGCCAAGCGCCGTAATCAAGGTGCCGATTTCATTTGAGGATAGCATTTTGTCAAAGCGCGCGCGTTCGACGTTGAGGATTTTACCGCGCAACGGAAGAACCGCCTGATTGGAACGGTCGCGCCCTTGTTTGGCAGAACCGCCCGCGCTGTCCCCCTCAACGAGGAAGATTTCAGATTTTGATGGGTCGCGTTCCTGACAATCGGCAAGCTTGCCCGGCAGGGAAGCAATATCGAGCGCGCCTTTGCGGCGTGTGAGTTCACGTGCTTTGCGCGCGGCTTCGCGTGCAGCGGCCGCTTCGACCACTTTTGAGACGATGATTTTGGCAAGCGACGGGTTTTCCTCAAACCAGTCTTTCAATGCTTCATTGACGAAACTTTCCACTACGGGGCGGACTTCAGAGGAGACAAGCTTGTCTTTCGTCTGTGACGAGAATTTTGGATCCGGCACTTTAACGGATAAGACGCAGGTCATGCCTTCGCGGCAATCATCGCCTGTTGGCGACACTTTTTCCTTCTTTGTGATGCCAGATGCATCGGCATAGCCGGTAACTTGACGGGTAAGCGCACCACGCAGACCAGCAAGGTGTGTACCGCCGTCGCGCTGTGGAATATTATTGGTGAAGCATAAAACGTGCTCTTGATAGCTTTCATTCCACCACGCGGCCACTTCAACCACGATACCATCCCGCTCGCCTTTCAGCGTAATCGGCGCTTCAATCAATGGCTTGCGATTGCGATCGAGATATTTGACGAATTCTTCAAGCCCGCCTTCATAATACATTTCTTCGCTACGCTCTTCCGCGTCGCGCTTATCTGTCAAAATGATGCGAGCACCAGAATTCAAAAAGGCCAGTTCGCGCAAGCGATTTTCCAGCGTTTCATAGCTGAACTCAACCTGCGTAAAGGTTTCTTTTGAGGGAAGGAAGGTAACTTCTGTTCCTGTTTCATCGCCGCAATCACCAATTACCGCCAAAGGCGCATCAGAAACACCATGAGTGAAAAACATCTCATGATGTTTACCGTCGCGTTTGATCCGCAGGATTAGCTTTTCAGAAAGAGCGTTCACAACCGAAACGCCAACCCCGTGCAGACCACCGGAAACCTTGTAGGAGTTCTGGTCAAATTTACCGCCGGCATGTAGCTGGGTCATGATGACTTCGGCAGCAGAAATGCCTTCTTCCGTATGGATATCGGTTGGAATACCACGCCCATTATCTGTGACAGTAACGCTACCATCGGCGTTCAAAGTAACGGTGACGCGGTCAGCATGGCCGGCGAGTGCTTCATCAACACCGTTATCCACCACCTCATAGACCATGTGATGTAGGCCTGAGCCATCGTCAGTGTCGCCAATATACATACCTGGGCGTTTGCGTACGGCATCGAGGCCCTTGAGAACCTTAATGGAATCGGCGCCATAATCGGCTGTGTTTTCTACTGGATCAGTCATTCAAATACCGTCTTCACCTTGCGGGGCAGCGCTATTTACAGAGCGCATTCCTGGGAGAATTTTTGTGTTGTGACTGAGCTGTAGAACCATTCTTCAAGTAGTTTTATCATGAGAGAAGCTCAGTCAGAGAATCATCTTAAATTTATAGCACTGAATACATGGAAAGGCGCGAAAAAACTGTGGATTCTTGTCTTTTAACTCAGCATGGTTTTATGGCGCCGCTTTCAACATGAAAGGTGTGCGCTCTGTGCCCCAATGCCTCGAATAAACTGTGGTCTGTGCCGGTCATCCAAGCCTGACAATTAAGGCTCTCTAGAACATCAAAAAGAGCCGCGCGGCGCATTTCATCTAGGTGGGCTGCAACCTCATCTAACAAAATAATTGGCGTCATATTAGCCATATGCGCCACAAGGCGAGCATGGGCGAGAATGATGCCGATGAGAAGGGCTTTCTGTTCTCCCGTTGAGCAAAGCCGCGCAGGCATCTCTTTGCCGAGATGGCGAACCACCAGATCGGCTCGATGCGGTCCATCCAATGTGCGGCCTGCTGCGCGGTCGCGGACACGGGTTTGACCAAGCAATCGGCGGTATTGGTCTTCGGCATCGGTGGCGGATTGGCTTGCTACTAATTCGTCAACCACACCTTCGAGCGCAAGTGTTGCTTGGGGAAAGTGATCGGTTTGTTGTTGCGTCGTATCGATCTCGGCAATCAGCATGGCAACTGTCTCGAGTCTTGCTGCTGTAATGGCTACTCCTAGTTCAGCCACTTGAATTTCTACCGCATCAAGCCAAGCCGTATTGTGAAAAGCTTCGTCTAAAATACGGTTGCGGCCTCTCACCGCCTTATCGAAGGCGTTCACCCGTCGCCCATGAGCAGGATCAACCGCTAAGACTAAGCGATCTAAAAAACGCCGCCTATCCCCTGCTGAGCCTGTAAAAAGCCCATCCATAGAAGGTGTCAGCCATAACAGGCGGACATATTCTGTCATCGCGTCAGCATTTTTGGCTGGCTCACGGTCAATGCGAATTTTACGGTTCTTTTCATTAAGGCCCTCGTTGGGCGAGAGACCGGTGCCTATGTCCACATCACCATGGGGCGTATCAATAAGCGCTGAAACGGCCCATAAGCGATTGCCACCTTTGGCCTCTTCAAGAGCAACATCATGATATTGTGCGCGTCGTAGTCCTCGTCCGGGAGACAAAAAGGATAAAGCTTCTAGTAGGTTGGTTTTGCCGGCTCCATTGGGGCCGACCAAGACGACAGAGGATGTTTCAAAGGAAGCATTCAGATGCTGATAATTGCGAAAATTTGTAAGCTTGAGAGCGCGGATGCGGGTTGGAAATATATCAGCCATGCCCGTTCAATACAGCACTCACACGCGCATTGGCATTAAGACATACAAGGCATCGCTTGTGCCATTGTCTTCGATTAATGTGGGGGAACCAGCATCAGCAAGTTTGAAGATGGCGGTCTCAGATTCAAGCTGATTGGCAATATCAAGTAGATATTTGGCATTAAAACCAATTTCAATGGAGTCTGAGTCATAATCGACGGCGATCTCTTCTTGCGCGGTGCCTGAATCTGGGTTCACAACAGATAAAATCATTTGCCCGCTGGCGAGCGACAGTTTTACGGCCCGCCCACGTTCAGATGAAATAGTCGAAACACGGTCCACAGCCTGAGTAAAGACGCCACGATCGACGGTGAGTTCTTTGTCGTTGCCTTGTGGAATAACCCGGCTGTAATCAGGGAATGTTCCATCAATCAGTTTCGATGTGAGAACAATATTACCAACAGTGAAACGGATTTTGCTCTCTGAGAGATCAATCACTACATTTTGCTCCGCATCATCGAGCAGCTTTTGTACTTCGCTAACAGTTTTGCGCGGAATGATAATTCCGGGCATTCCGTCTATTCCATCAGGAGCAGGAAGTTGCATTTGTGCAAGGCGGTGGCCATCTGTTGCAACACCACGCAGCAGGCGCGCACCGTCGACCTCAATGGCATGAAGATAAATGCCGTTTAGATAATAGCGTGTTTCTTCGGTAGAAATGGCAAATTGTGTGCGGTCAATGATTTTTCGAAAATCGCCTGCAGCTAGATTGAATTGATGTGTAAATTCATCGGCCGCAAGTTCTGGAAAATCATCTTCTGGCAGAATTTGCAGATTGAAATGCGATTTGCCAGCCTGAACGCGCATGGTTGCATCGTTCTCGTCGGTTTCAAGTAGGATCTCAGAACCATCAGGCAGCTTGCGCACAATATCAAACAGAATATGGGCTGGTACAGTTGTTCCACCAGGGGCCTCCACCATCGCTGGAATGCGCTCCACCACCTCGAGATCAAGGTCGGTTGCCTTAAGCATCAGTTCGCCATCTGCTGTGCGCAAAAGAGCATTGGACAGGATCGGAATAGTGTTACGTTTTTCAACCACACGGTGAACATGGTTGAGTGATTTCAGTAATGTGGAACGTTCAATTGTAATACGCATGATCGACAACCTGATTGGGCGAATAAATAATACCGAAATATATGTTCAGATGCATTCCGGGACCAAATGTTTGAACGTTGCAGCTCAAAAACGCAAGTCCAGACCAGTCAAGCCATAGGCTCGTCCTCAATATTTCCCCGTCATTTGTTGATGAAACTGAAATATAGTCGAGAAATGACAGATATCTGTTGTGATAAATTTAGCCCCTCTCTCTAAAAATAGTAGTTTTCAAAGAGAAAGGGGCCTTTTGGTCCGCCGCTTGGACCTTCGGGAGTTTATTTTAGAACGATACCTTAGTCGTCGAGTAGTCTTTGCAGCAACTCAACATCGTCTGAAAAATTGTGATCTTCACTCATCAGCTGTTCAACCTTTTGAACGGCATGAATAACCGTTGTGTGGTCTCGTCCACCAAAACGTTTGCCGATTTCAGGTAGTGATCGCGGTGTCATGGTTTTGCATAAATACATCGCAATTTGACGAGGTCGCACGATGGCTCGTGTTCGGCGTTGTGACACCAGATCAGATTTTGAAATATTGAAATGGCTGGAAACCATGCGTTGAATGTCTTCAATCAACACTTTGCGCGGTTCATCTGAGCGCACCAAATCGCGTAAAACCAGCTGGGCAGATTCAAGGGTGACGGGCGCATGGGTAAAGCATTGTTGCGCTACCAACCTGTTCAATGCACCTTCCAGATCCCGTCCGTTGGTCTTAACGGCTTGTGAGACATAGTCGAGAATAGTGTCTGATATGTTGATTGAAGGATCGGTAGTCCGTAGCGCATTGAGACGGGAGACTAGAATTTTGCGACGCAAGTCCGCATCAGGGCTTTCCAGTTGAAATGCAATGCCGCCACGCAGACGAGACAAAACACGCTCGTCAAGAGTTTTCAATTCGGCAGCCGGTCTGTCCGCAGAGATCACCACCTGTTTATTCGCATCGATCAATGCATTGAGAAGATGGCTGAACTCCAGTTGGAATTTATCACCCGCAAGGAATTGAATATCATCAATGATCATCAAGTCCACATCGCGCAAACGCTCTTTAAGCTCGGCAATTGTTTTTTTGGCAAAGCCTTCGCGCATTTTATGCATAAAGCGTTCTGAGGTATAATAGAGCACTCGGCGCGGCAAACGGCAGCGGTGGCTTTCCCATGCAATCGCTTGCAGCAGATGCGTTTTACCTAGTCCGACCTTTGCATGAATAAACAATGGATTAAATGATACAGACCTATCACCGGTCGCAATCGCTTTTGTGGCTGTAAAGGCCATATTGTTACCTTGGCCTTCGCAAAAACTTGAAAAGGTATAGCGCGGGTCCAAAGGAGCGCCACCATATGGTCCTTCAACATCATTCAAATGTTGCGCTTTCGAACCAGGCCCTCGCCCATTGTTCGACGAGAGTCCTTGCGTGGGGTTTTCTTGTTCTTTGAGCTTCTTTTGTTTGCTATTTGTGCGCGTG
Organism: Hyphomicrobiales bacterium; assembly: GCA_039989895.1. NCBI lineage: Bacteria > Pseudomonadati > Pseudomonadota > Alphaproteobacteria > Hyphomicrobiales > Hyphomicrobiales bacterium. The sequence goes on along the minus strand of JBDXGY010000005.1, from coordinate 22,846 downwards.
GCGCTGCGTACAGCGACAGAGATATCTGTGATGTCATCTTGCTCTTCTTGCAAAAGCGAAAGAATGAGTTCGCCGTAGTTGTTCTTAATCCACTGCTGCAAGAAACGCGTTGGAACAGATAAAGAGACAACACCATCTTTAACGCTCTCAATTGCAAGCCCATTGAACCAGCTTGTGTAAATATCTTCTCCCAGTTGCACCCGGAGTTTTTTCTTAACGCGTACCCACATAGCTTTATTTTCTTCTATCTCTTGGTCTGTTTTAATTTGAGCTTCTTTATCAGTCAGTTGACTATTTACTAACCCCGCATGGATCATTGCTCTCTTTTCTGCCGATGGTTGCCCCTTTGATACATCTTCTCCCTCAGAATCAGTGAGATTAGAAATGAAGGCCGATTTAGTATTTGTCGCTAGCTTCTTTAGTGGCTTAGCTTGCATCCCCATTCTCCTGTTAGACGAGCCTATTGTATAGGCCGATTGTTATCTTATTTTTGTACCCAAGGCAGTGAGGCGGCTTTCCAGCCATCAACATTCCCACGATGTTGATCATTATCAGGCGGCCCCTCAAAACCGCCGACAACATTAAAGCAATTCTTAAAACCTAACGCAGTAAGAGCATCTGCAGCGGCCATGCTGCGAACGCCAGAACGACATAAAAAATAAACCTCGGTGGATTTGTCGCCATTACTTTTAGTTATGATATTCGATACTTTTTCCGCAAAATCAGGGTTGATACCCATGTGAGGGTATTGCTGCCATTCTTCTAAAATTATTGTCTTATTGAGCGAGCCTAAATCAGGTATGCCGACAAAAGCCCATTCAGCAGTTGTTCTTACATCAACAAGAACGCTGTTCGAGTTTTCATTCAAACGTTCCCATGTTTTGGCTGCATCTACATCCGCAGCATAGTTTGCCATGATCAATCCAACTCCTGTATTCCTTCAGCACAAATTTATTACTTCAATATCTTCTGTGCATAGGCAAAAAGGTATTGATCCGCAAATTGAGTATTAGCCCAAAATGAAGTAGAGAAAGACTGCACTTTCTCATTTAATTCGTCATTTTTTGATTTATGTGAAGTCACTCCCCATGACCTCACTGTCGTGTGATGAACCTAGCAATATGGTTCGAATTTATCAATGTCTAAAACTTGAATTTTGGCGAAAATTTTATAAAAAAATCGCTTGACTCGCTTTCATCTCAGGCGGCCAGAATAAAAGTTTAAGAAACTCAATTAGTTACCAAAAAGCGAGTAAGTACGTTCTGATTTTTATTTATGTCTAACGTCCATACGATCACTATGATTATTTATAATGAATTGGTCTGAATTTTCGTGGTTTTGCAGTTTTTAGTATAAGTCATTGTTATTATTGAGTTTTTATAATTGAAAATTTAGGGTATAATAATAACAACAAAAAAAGATGTATGATTTCAAGGCCTTCATATTTTGTTGAGGCAATAAAAAAGGCGCTCAATGAGCACCTTAATTAAATTTAGCTGGTTCTTAAAAAATTTAAGCAGAGATTGCTTTCACACGCTTGGAAAGGCGTGAAATTTTTCGAGATGCTGTATTTTTGTGCAGAATGCCTTTTTGTGCAGCACGCATCAGCTCTGGCTCGGCGGCTTTAAGGGCGTCTTGAGCAACATTTTTGTCACCGCTTGCAATTGCTTCTTCAACGCTGCGCAGATGAGAGCGCATGCGTGTGCGGCGTGTTTTGTTGACTTGTGTGCGGCGAGCAATTTTCCGCGTTGCTTTTTTTGCTGAAGGCGTATTCGCCATCCGTATATTCCTTCACGTTCGGTGTGATAAACTGCGAATGCCTAGCGTATGAAGCTAAAATACTATCGCAATGTCAAAATAGATTTGGGCGCTTATAGTATTAAGTCGGTTAGTCGTCAATTGCCTTATGTCAGAAATCGACCAAAACTGACAGGCATATAGTCTAGAGACACAGAATTAATTGTTTTTGAACTGAGCAGCCCGTTTATCAATAAACGCTTGCATACCCTCTTTTTGGTCTTTTGTCGCAAAGAGGGATTGGAACGTGCGCCTTTCAAACAGCAGGCCATCGGATAGGCTTGTCTGAAACGCCTGATTAACAGCTTCTTTTAGCATCATGGAGGCTGCCAAGGATTGATCTGCAATTTTATCGGCTGCTTTCATGGTTTCTTCTATCAAATCGACCGCAGGTACAATACGTGAGACCAGTCCTGCGCTTTCAGCTTCAACAACATCCATCATGCGGCCTGTAAGGCACATGTCCATTGCTTTTGCTTTACCAATGGCGCGCGTGAGCCGCTGTGTTCCGCCAATGCCTGGAATCACACCAAGATTGATCTCAGGCTGCCCAAACTTTGCAGTGTCGGCTGCAATAATAAAATCGCACATCATCGCCAACTCACAGCCGCCGCCAAGTGCATAGCCTGAAACCGCTGCAATGATTGGTTTGCGACAGGCCGCGATGCGATCTGATTCAGAAAAAATATTGTCGATATATGAATCAGGGAAGTTCTGTTCTTGCATTTCTTTGATATCTGCGCCTGCGGCAAAAGCTTTTTCAGAGCCCGTAATAACTATACACCCAATTTTAGCGTCTTTTTCAAATGAAGCGACCGCATCAACCAATTCTACAATGAGTTTGGCATTTAAAGCGTTGAGCGCATCGGGACGATCAAGCGTAATAACCCCAACCTTGCCCTTAGTCTCTTTGCGTATCGTGTCATATGACATAGTGCACTCCTGCGACGTTGTTAAATGTGTTTCTGTTCGTACGCCAGCTAAGCTGCCTGTTCAATACAAACCATATATTAAATGTATGCGCTACCAAATGGCCACACCTAATGCGTGGGTTGATCTTACCGTTGGCACTTTGGGCAATGAAAAGTTGAGCGCCCGCTTTGGTTGAAGCGTTCGATTGTTCCTGTGCATTGTTCAGTGCGGCATGGTTCTCCCTCGCGGTCATAGGTGGCGAAGGAATGCTGAAAATAACCAAGTGAACCGTCCGTGTGGACATAATCGCGCAAGGACGAGCCACCAGCCTCGATAGCATCTGCAATGACTTGTCGAATGGCAGCGGTCAATCGTTCACAGGAAGCCGTCGGTTTGCCGGACTTTGTAGTAAGCGTGCCGGCTGCGCGTTTTGGCGATAAATGTGAGCGCCATAAAGCCTCGCACACATATATATTGCCAAGACCCGCAATCAGCCGCTGATCGAGAAGGGCAGCTTTGAGATTTGTCTTCTTGTTTTTAAAAACACCAGCCACATAGTCAGATGATAAGCTGTTGCCGGTTGGCTCCACCCCCATTTTTTCAAAATGCTTGCATGTTGAAAGCTCAGCGCGTGTTGTCAGATCCATAAACCCGAAGCGGCGCGGGTCATTATATATAAGACGCCCCCCATCAGACATATGAAAGACAACGTGGTCGTGAGTTGCCGACTTGCCGTGTTCATGATGAAAATTGCCCGGAGTGTCGTTTTTGCTCTCTTTTTCTATGCGAAAAGAGCCAGACATGCCCAAATGCATGATAAGCACCGTCCCATCATCCATGTCGGCGACCAGATATTTAGCCCGCCTGCCCATAGATATAAGTGTGTGCCCTTCAAGTCGCGCGGCGAAATTATCGGGGAAGGGATATCGAAGATTGGGCCTGCGCTGTTCAACCCGCTCAATCACCAGTCCTTCTGTATGGGGCGCAAGGCCACGGCGGACCGTTTCTACTTCTGGAAGTTCGGGCATTTCGCTATATTAATCTCAACGGGCAAATCTGGGTGACATACAAGCTTGCATATAATAGTGTCGGCGCAATAAGTACAACTGAGTGACAGGTTTCATACGATGGCGATTGATAATGCCACATCTTTCGGGTTCACCCCCGTTAACGAGGGTGAAAAACAAGGCATGGTGGATGATGTTTTCCACTCTGTTGCCCAAAAATATGACGTGATGAATGACGTCATGTCGGCTGGTATGCACCGCATATGGAAAGATGCGATGGTCTCATCGCTTAATCCGCCGAAAAAGGGATCAGCCTTCAAGCATCTCGATGTTGCGGGCGGCACAGGCGATATTGCTTTTCGCGTGGCGGAGCGCTCAAACAATCATGTTCAATCTACGGTCTTTGACATTAATGCTTCCATGTTGGGGGTGGGCGCTGAGCGGGCTGAGAAAAAAGGTCTTTCTCATATTGAATTTATTGAGGGGAATGCTGAGGAGCTTCCTTTTGAGGCGAACTCCTTTGATGCCTACACGATAGCCTTTGGCATTCGCAATGTACCCTTGATTGATAAAGCCATATCGGAAGCGCATCGTGTTTTGAAACGCGGTGGCCGCTTTATGTGTCTTGAGTTTTCATCTGTCGACGTGCCAGGTCTTGATAAAATCTATGAGGCTTATTCTTTCAATATCATCCCACGCATGGGACAGATGATCACTGGTGACCGAGATTCCTATCAATATCTGGTCGAATCGATCCGCAAATTCCCTAATCCAGAGCGCTTTGAAGCGATGATCCGCCGTGGTGGTTTTGATCAGGTGGGCCACCGCAGCTTTACGGGCGGCGTTGTGCGCCTGCATTCCGGTTGGAAATTGTAAAAGGGCTGCATGATGTCATTGATGTCTTATTTTCGGTTGGCCCGTGCGGGTTGGATCTTGATGCGTGAAGGTGTCACGCGTCTCGTTGATCCATCAACCTTGCCGCCGTCAGGAAAATTTGCAGTTAAAACCTTGCGCATATTTGAAAAAGGCTCTGTGAAACGCGCTGACAATGCAGAACGCTTGACGCAGGCATTAAACCGTCTGGGACCTACCTATATCAAAATAGGTCAGTTCCTTGCCACAAGACCCGATATTGTCGGCAAAACCGTGGCTGGTAATTTATCGCTATTGCAAGATAGCTTGCCGCCTTTTGATACACAGATTGCCAAGCGCGAAATAGAAAATGCCTTTGGCCAACCGTGCGACGAGCTCTTTGACGATTTTTCCGAACCAATAGCCGCCGCCTCCATTGCACAGGTGCATAAAGCCAAATGGCGCGACAGTAATGGTGTTCTTCGCGATGTCGCCGTGAAGGTACTGCGGCCAAATATTCGCAAACGCTTCAAAAATGATCTCGATGCTTTTGCAACCGCAGCCCGCTGGGCTGAGCGCCTCATTCCGTCCATGCGCCGGTTGCGTCCTGTCGTGGCGATTGAAACTCATGCGCGCTCGGCAGAGCTTGAGCTTGATTTGAGATTGGAAGCCGCCGCCCTGTCTGAGCTTAACGAGAACATGCAAAGCGACCCGCTTTATCGCACGCCCGATGTCATATGGGAGCATATGTCGCGCGATATCTTGGTGACAGAGTGGATTGATGGCATCAAATTGTCTGATCTGGATGGCTTGCGCGAGGCCGGATATGATCTGAACAAATTGGCCGACGAAGTTATCCAATCCTTTTTGACACAAGCCGTGCGCGATGGATTTTTCCATGCGGATCCTCATCAAGGTAATATGTTTGTCGAAGAGGGTGGTAAAATAGTTGCAATTGATTGCGGTATCATGGGCCGTATCAATGAAGGTGAAAGCCGCTTTCTCGCTGAAATCTTATGGGGCTTCATCAAACGCGACTATCAGCGCATTGCGGAGGTGCACTTTGATGCTGGCTATGTGCCCGCCCGTCATAAGGTTGCCGATTTTGCGCAAGCGCTGCGCGGTATTGGCGAGCCGATCCACGGTGTGCAGGCAGATGATATCTCTATGGCAAGGCTTCTCCAGCAGTTGCTTGATGTCACCGATCTTTTTGATATGCCGATGCAGCCGGAATTGATCTTCCTACAGCGCACCATGGTGGTGGCGGAAGGCGTGTCACGTTCACTTAATCCAAATTTCAATATGTGGATTGCCTCAGAGCCTGTTTTAAAAGAATGGGTGTCTGGTCATGTTGGCCCTAAAGCACATCTCAAACGCGCGGCTGATGGGGTTGATGCATTTGGTAAGCTCATCGGCGAATTACCTCGATTGGCTGAGCGTGCAGAAAAATTGTCAGCCGATTTTGCAACAGCAGGTGAAAGCGAAAAAGAACGATCAAATGGCATCTCTTATGGCCTTTTGATGGTGGCTCTTTCTGTGGTTTTACTTGCAGCTAGCCTTTGGTGGGGTTAGAAATTGATATGCTCAATCAAAAACACATTCTTCTTATCCTAACCGGCGGTATCGCGGCCTATAAATGCCTCGATTTTATTCGCCGTCTGCGTGAGCGCGGGGCAACAGTGCGTTGTGTGATGACGAAGTCGGCGGCAGAATTTGTGACCCCGCTTTCCGTGCAGGCCCTATCGGAAAATCCGGTTTATGATGATCTTTTCGATCTCACACAAGAAGATGAGATTGGCCATATCAAATTATCACGCGAGGCGGACCTTGTGGTTGTTGCGCCTGCAAGCGCTGATTTTTTGGCGAAAATGGCCAATGGCTTAGCCGGTGATTTAGCCGGTGCCGTTCTTTTGGCAACAGACAAGCCAGTGCTTGTCGCGCCTGCCATGAACCCCTTCATGTGGAACCATGCAGCGACGCAACGCAATGTGGCGCAATTGAAAGAGGATGGGATTCGCTTCATCGGCCCTGAAACGGGCGAAATGGCGGAGAAAAACGAGGCGGGTCGTGGGCGTTTATCCGATCCGCTTGAAATCGTTGCCGCGATAGAAGACATATTTTCAACGGACATATTGGCCAGTAAACTGACAGGCAAAAAAGTGCTGATTACGGCAGGTCCAACTCACGAGCCGATTGATCCTGTGCGCTATATCGCCAACCGATCATCGGGCAAACAGGGCTATGCGATAGCCGAGGCATTTTTGAATGCGGGTGCGAGTGTTACGCTTGTTTCCGGTCCGGTCAATCTCACAGCCCCGCAGGGTGTCACCTTGATGCCTGTGGAAACGGCGCAGCAAATGCAAGATGCGGTGAAAGCGGCTTTGCCTGCCGATATCGCCATTATGGCGGCGGCTGTTGCTGATTGGCGCGTGGATGGTGCATCGGTTGAGAAAATAAAGAAAGACGGGTCGGGTGATATACCACCTCTCTCTTTCACAGAAAATCCGGATATTTTGCGAGAGCTAAGCCTTTCGGATAGGCGCCCCGCTTTGGTGGTTGGATTTGCCGCTGAAACGCAAAAAGTAATTGAGCACGCAACCGCAAAACTGGACCGTAAAGGCGCGGATATGATCGTCGCTAATGATGTCTCAAGCGAGAGCGCTGGTGGCATTGGTGTTATGGGCGGGGATGAAAACATCATTCATCTCATCACTAAAGATGGCCATGAGACATGGGATAAAATGTCGAAATACGATGTCGCCCGCCGTCTTGTTGACGTGATTGCGGCAGAGGTGAATAAATAAAATGGCAGTCGATGTAATACTCAGGCCTTTGCCTCATTTTGACGGGTTGGAGATGCCTGCATATGAAAGCGATGCGGCGGCGGGTGTTGATCTTCGCGCTGCTGTTGAAGAAGGCGGACCTATAGTCTTGAACCCCGGCGAGCGCGGTTTGGTGCCAACCGGTCTTGCGATGGAATTGCCCGATAATTTTGAGGCACAAATTCGTCCGCGTTCTGGCCTTGCAATAAAGAACGGCATTACCGCGCTCAATTCACCAGGCACCATTGATGCGGATTATCGCGGTGAAGTAAAAATCATTCTGATTAATCACGGCCAAGAGACATTCACTATTGAACGCGGAATGCGCATTGCCCAGATGGTGATTGCGCCGATTGTGCAAGCACGTTTTCATGTGAGCAATGAGTTGAGCGAAACAAAACGCGGGACAGGGGGCTTTGGCTCCACGGGAGTTTGAGCGTGCTGTCACCAGAAGAAATAGAGCGTTATGCCCGCCATATTGTCTTGGCTGAAGTGGGCGGCGCAGGGCAACAAAAACTAAAAGCAGCGAAAGTGTTGGTGATTGGTGCAGGCGGTCTTGGTGCGCCGCTTTTGCAATATCTGGCAGCCGCCGGTGTTGGTACATTAGGCGTTGTTGATGATGATCATGTCAGCCTTTCAAACCTGCAACGCCAAGTCATTCATGATACAGATAGCGTGGGTGAACCAAAAGTTGAAAGCGCTGCAAATGCCATTAAACGCATTAATCCGCATGTGGTGGTGCAGGCGCATAACATGCGCCTTAACAAAGACAATGCGGCTGACTTGCTCAAAGGCTATGACATTATTGCAGATGGTTGCGATAATTTTGAAACCCGCTATCTGGTATCAGATGCTTGTTTCCATGGGAGTAAACCATTGGTCTCTGCCGCCGTTGGTCGTTTTGATGGCACGCTGACAACCTTTAAGCCGCATGAAAGCAATAAAGATGGTGAGAAAAATCCAACATATCGCTGTCTTTTCCCAAATGTGCCAACTGAGGGAAGCGTGCCCGCCTGCGCTGAGGCGGGTGTTCTTGGGGCTTTGACAGGTGTGCTTGGCTCTCTTCAAGCGCTGGAAGTTGTTAAAGAGATCACGGGCATTGGCGAAGGCATGGTCGGGCGGTTGTTATTGGTCGATAGTCTGTCGATGCGATTTGAAACCATCCGCTATAAACGCGACCCGAAAAATCCCCTGAATGGAACTGATAAGTAGCTAGGGTTTTTGATTTTTATAATTTCAACTTCTTAAAAATACTCTCTGGGATCGAGCGAATAATCATCATGATGCAAAACCAGACATGCCGATAGTAAATGACGTTTTTCTTGCGGCGAACGGCTTTATATAAATAATCAGCCAACTCTTTTGGATCAGCGGTAAGCTTTTTCGGTAAATCCATATCTTGTGTCATCTTCGTCGCGACAAAACCGGGCAGCACAGTCATGACGTGAACACCACGCTTCGCCAGTCGATTACGTAAGCCAGATAAAAAGGCCGTAAATCCAGCTTTGGCCGAGCCATAAATATAATTAGTTGCACGTCCACGATCTCCGGCAACTGAACTGATACCAACAAGGACGCCAGACCCTCTACTTTCAAATCGATTGGCAAGTTCGCTCATGATGCTCGCAGGACCTTCGAAATTACTACGCATAACGAGAGCTGCAGCATCCATATCTTTTTCGCTTTCTGTCTGGTCGCCCATTAAACCCACGGCGCATATTGCGATAGTGGGCAGTTCAGAAAGACCATCAAGGAAGTCGGCATGGGAAGTCGTATCCAAAGCGTCAAACTCATGCACACTCGCTTTGACAGAATAAAGACGTTCTATGTCAGCGCGATCAGTATCAAGTGTGTCAGCCGCTCTCGCTGCAAGTTGAATCGGGTATCCCTCTTGAGCAAATCGATGGGCGATCGCCATTCCAATGTCGCTTCTAGCTCCGAGCATAAGAACTGGTGCTTTATTCATAATCCTCGTCTCCATTTTGAGTTGTTTGATTAATCATCTCAAACTGAGGAGGTAGCACTCGATCAGGTGGTCGGTGATTATCTATATAAGTTTGTATATTGATAATAACCTTCTCTCCCATATCGAAACGGCCTTCCAGTGTAGCGGAGGCAAGATGAGGGATGAGAACGGCTTTATGGTCACGTACGAGTTTTAAAAAACGAGGATCAATGCCGGGTTCACTTTCTAAAACATCAAGAGCTGCACCGGCGATTTCGCCCTGTTCAAGTCTTTCAATCAAAGCATCTTGATCGATTACCTGACCACGAGATGTATTGACGATATAGGCGTGTGGCTGGATCAGGCCAAGTGTACGTTTAGACAGAAGATGAAAGGTGGCCGGTGTATAGGGGCAGTTGACGGATATGATATCCATATGGGCCAACATCCGGTCTAGACTGTCCCAAAAAGTTGCGCCCAATTCTTTTTCAACTTCGGCGGCTATTGGGCGGCGGGAATTATAATGGATTGAAAGACCAAAGCCACGTGCGCGTTTGGCAACAGCTTGACCAATGCGACCCATACCAACAATACCCAGCTTTTTGCCCTTTAGTCTGCGTCCGAGCATCCATGTTGGTGACCAGCCCGGCCAATCGCCTGATTGCATAAGAGCCGCTCCTTCAGCAAGGCGGCGTGGCACGGCAAGAATAAGAGCCATCGCCATATCTGCGGTATCATCTGTGGTGACACCCGGCGTCGAGGTAACGATGATGCCTTTGTTATGAGCCGCAGTAATGTCTATATGGTCATGGCCTGTACCAAAACTCGCGATCATTTTTAGTTGTGGTCCCGCCATCTCGATGAGTGAGGTGTCAATTTTATCTGTAACGGTAGGAACAAGAATATCGTAGGTTTTAACAGCCTCTTCTAATACCTCGCGGCTGGGAGCATTTGTTGTTCCGCTGAAGTGCACATCAAACAGTTCACGCATGCGTGCTTCAACTTCATCGGGAAGTTGTTGCGTGACGAATATGCTGGCTTTCTTCTTATTCATTTATATACCGTTTACCTTGAGTGTTGAGGCGATATTAACTCCCGCGCGATATTTTGTAACCAGATGATCAACCATATTGTCTAAGGTCTTAGTCTCTCGTTTTAAAACTCAATTTGAAAGTTCAAGTGTCAGTAATCGTGTTTTATATTTTTCGCTCATTTTCTATATCGTTAGTTTTCGTTTTATCGGTTTTTATATTCCTGTCCAATGACATTTCAGTTTCTCAAGCTAATGACATTAAAAGCGGGATCGATAGTTTGATCACGGGGGCTATAAAAGGCAAGGAAACAGGGCTGCCATTGCCGCGTTTTGTTAGCCTTAAAGGCAAGCGCTCAAATATGCGAATTGGCCCAAGTTTCGATCATCGCATTTCATGGGTTTACGTGAAACGCGGTGTGCCAGTTGAAGTGATACAGGAATTTGAAGTTTGGCGGAAAATTCGCGACTCAGACGGTCAAGAGGGTTGGGTGCATAAAGCGCTATTGTCCAGTCGACGCGGAGTTATTGTTGCGCCGTGGGAAAAGGGCAAATATTTTTCCCTTTTCAACAATCCAGCTCCCAAAGCATCAAAGGCCGCACGACTAGAAGCGGGCGTTTATTCAGATATTGAGGAGTGCGACAAAGATTGGTGCAAAATCAGTGGCGCTAATTATAGTGGCTGGGTGAAGAGCGAATACTTGTGGGGGGTTTACCCCGGAGAAGTAGTCGATCAATAGATGACCTGTGGGAAATCTCCACATTCAACATTTTGCAACATTTGGATAATTTAAGTGTTATTCGTCTTCTTGCGAAGCCGTACAACGACATCCACCCGCACAACTTCCATATTTTCCGGCACATTTGGAATATCTTCAGCACTTATTTGCAGGTCATTTGCGTCAAACACTTCATTGGTATCTTCTAGGAAGAAGTGCTGATGATCGTGTGTATTGGTATCGAAATAATTTTTTGCGCCATCAACACCCACTTCACGCAACAGACCTACATCGGTGAATTGGTGCAAGGTGTTATAGACCGTTGCCAATGATATTTGCATACCAGAGCGCCCAATTTCAGAGTAGAGATCCTCGGCTGATACATGTTTGTGCCCATCCTTGAAAAGAATGTCGGCAATAGCAATCCGCTGGCGTGTAGGTTTAAGACCTGCCTCGCGCAGTTGCTCAACGGTCGTTTTATGAGCCAATGATGTCGATAATGATGTCATCTTATTTTGGTCTTCTTCCCGTAGCCGTGAATCTAATTCACCATTCAATTCTGCTCTTCATATAACATCTCAAATACATGAATGCAAAAAATCTTGAATATTCAGCTCTGACGCAAATCAGATTAGCCCAAAATAACAATGTCGCGGATTTCTCGGCATGGTTGAAACGGTCAATTTGATTTTTTTACTGGCTTTTTAACAAGAACAATACAATCCGCATTGGCATTGGTTATAAAACTCGTTAAGTACTGCCATATCATGATGGTGGATCATGTCTATAGTAGGCCTAACTCAAATTATTGAAATGGGCACCAATACATATGCCGGGAATATAAAATGAAAGAGCGTCAATCTAGCTTTAATTATGAGGAATTGCTCTCATGTGGTCGTAGCGAGTTATTCGGTGAAGGAAATGCGCAGTTGCCCGCACCACCTATGCTGATGTTTGATCGCATAACAGAAGTCTCTGAGACTGGTGGCGCATATGATAAAGGCTTTATTCGCGCTGAACTCGACGTAAAGCCTGATGCATGGTTTTTCCCATGCCATTTTATAGGCAATGAAATTATGCCAGGGTGTCTTGGTCTTGACGCATTATGGCAGTTAACTGGGTTTTACCTTGGTTGGTTGGGTGAACCTGGATACGGCATGGCTCTATCTACTGGAGAAGTAAAATTCAAAGGTATGGTTACACCGAAAACGAAGCTAGTTGAATATGGCGTAGACTTTAAGCGCGTCATGCGTGGCCGTCTTGTTCTTGGCATCGCGGATGGCTGGTTGAAAGCAGATGGCGAGCAAATTTACGCCGCAAAAGATTTAAAAGTAGGATTATCAAAAGAGAAAGCTGGTTAAAATTTTAACGTAGCACTCAATTTGGAAGGATCGCTCAATGAAGCGCGTTGTGGTCACAGGAATGGGGATTGTTTCCTCGATTGGAAATAACACTCAAGAAGTTTTGTCTAGTTTGCGTGAAGCAAAATCGGGACTTTCATTTGCGGAAGATTTTTCTGAGCATGGTTTTCGGTGTCATGTACAAGGCGCACCGACACTTGACCCGTTTGAAGTTTTGGACCGTCGTGTAACCCGTTTTATGGGTAAAGGATCTGCATGGAACTATGTTGCGATGGAACAGGCAGTTCAAGATTCTGGTCTTGAGACGAGCGATGTGAGCGAAAACCCTCGCACGGGTATCATCATGGGGTCTGGCGGGCCATCGACGCGGATCGTTTATGAATCAGCCCTACTCACCGAGAAAAACGGTTCACCAAAACGCATCGGCCCTTTTGCTGTGCCAAAGGCAATGTCCTCGACTGCATCTGCTACCCTTGCAACACCGTTTAAAATTCATGGTTTAAATTACACAATCTCATCGGCCTGCGCGACATCAAACCACTGTATCGGTAATGCTTATGAGGTCATCCAGATGGGCAAACAGGATATTGTTTTTGCTGGTGGCAGCGAAGATCTTGACTGGACAATGTCTAATCTTTTTGACGCCATGGGCGCAATGACATCGAAGCATAACGATACACCTGAAACGGCCTCGCGTGCCTATGATGCAACGCGCGATGGTTTTGTAATTGCTGGTGGTGCTGGTGTGCTGGTTCTTGAAGAACTCGAACATGCCAAAGCACGCGGTGCAAAAATCTATGCCGAGGTTGTTGGCTATGGCGCAACATCTGATGGCCACGATATGGTGGCACCATCAGGTGAGGGCGCTATTCGTTGTATGAATATGGCTTTATCAACCGTCAATGAAAGCGTGGACTATATCAACACACACGGCACATCGACCCCTGTTGGTGACAAGCAGGAGATAGCGGCGATCAAACAAGTGTTTGGTGACAACATTCCGCATATATCCGCAACCAAATCTCTCACCGGCCATTCGCTTGGCGCAACCGGTGTGCAAGAAGCCATTTATTCGCTGCTTATGATGAAAAATTCTTTTGTGTGCGAAAGCGCGCATATCACAGAACTTGACCCAGAGTTTGAAGGCGTTCCAATTGCCCGAAGCCGTATAGACGACATCGACATTAATGTGGCCCTATCCAATTCATTCGGCTTTGGCGGTACCAACGCAACTCTCGTCTTCCAGAAACATATTTCATAACAAGGATAAAGCCATGTCCGGCCTTATGACAGGAAAACGCGGCCTTATTATGGGCGTCGCAAACAATCACTCAATCGCTTGGGGTATTGCAAAAGCGCTCGCTGACCAAGGCGCAGAACTTGCCTTCACGTATCAAGGCGAAGCTTTCGGCAAACGTGTTCAGCCACTTGCGGAAAGTGTTGGCTCTAATCTGCTTATTCCTTGTGATGTTGAAGACATTGAAACGGTTGATGCTGTTTTTGATCGTTTGAAGGATGAATGGGGTTCAATTGATTTTCTGGTCCATGCCATTGCTTTTTCCGACAAGGATGAGCTGAAGGGTAAATACGCGGAAACGTCGCGTGAGAATTTCAGCCGCACCATGGTGATTTCTTGTTTCTCGTTTACTGAAATTGCAAAACGCGCCGCTGAAATGATGCCAGATGGCGGGTCTATGGTCACGCTAACCTATGGTGGCTCCACTCGCGTGATGCCGAATTATAATGTTATGGGTGTGGCGAAGGCGGCGTTAGAATCATCTGTACGCTATCTGGCCATGGACTATGGTCATGATAATATCCGCGTTAACGCGATTTCAGCGGGTCCCGTGCGTACGCTGGCTGGTGCGGGTGTTGCGGATGCACGGCTTATGTATAATTACCAAAAAGAAAATTCACCCCTTGGCAGAACCGTCGATATTTCTGAGGTGGGCGGTACTGGTTTGTACCTATTGTCTGATCTATCATCCGGCGTCACAGGCGAAATCCATTTCGTTGATTCGGGGTATAATATAGTTTCGATGCCAAAACTCAGCGTTTTGAAGGCCGATTGAGCCTTATCTCTGTTATTCAAAGAGCTTTCCGCTTCGCATGGCTGTCTTTTGACACGCTATTGCACCCTTGTGTCTTATTTTTCTTCAAATATTAATGCTATTTGAGCGATGATAACGAATTGCTAAGGATTTTCACGGCATTGTAAGACTTGGTTTACTTCGTTAGAGGGAATGAGCGGGAATGTTTGTCAAAAATAGCAATAGCGACGCAAAATTAGCATCATTAGATAGATCGCAAGCGATCATTGAGTTTAAGCTTGATGGGACAATTGTCGATGCAAATGAGAATTTTCTCTCAGCGCTTGGGTATAGCAAAGAGGAAGTTGTTGGCAAACATCACCGCATCTTTGTAGACCCAGAGGAAGCTAATCATCCAGACTATAAGAACTTTTGGGGTGACTTGAACTCTGGCGAGTTTAAATCCGCCGAATTTCGCCGTTTCACGAAAGACGGTACAGAAATATGGATTCAGGCAACTTATAACCCTCTACTCAATGCTAAGGGCAAGCCATACGGCGTCATAAAATTTGCAACTGATATTACGGAAGCTAAATTAAAAGCGGCCTATAACGACGGGCAGATAGCAGCTATTTCAAAATCACAGGCTGTTATTAGTTTTGATCTTGATGGCAACATTCAAGGTGCAAATAACAACTTTCTCGGTGCGGTCGGTTATGAGCGCGAGGAAATTGAGGGCCAGCATCACCGTATGTTTGTTGACCCCAGTGAAGCTGCATCGCCTGAATATGCCGAATTTTGGGCATCGCTGAAGCGCGGGGAATATAAGTCTGCTGAGTATAAACGCTATGGCAAAGGTGGAAAAGAAATATGGATTCAAGCATCATATAACCCAATTTATGATATGAATGGTAAGCCATTCAAGGTTGTGAAATTTGCAACAGATATCACTGATGCGGTTATTGACCGTGAAAAACGTAAAAAATCACAAGAAGTGATCACTGCTGGCGTTGCGGGTCTCATGGATTCTATATCCAAGACCAGTGAGCAGGCGTCCGCTGTAACAGTCGCCTCTGAAAATGCATCACACAATGTACAATCTGTTGCCTCAGGTACAGAACAATTGTCTGCCTCTGTTGGCGAGATTTCTGGTCAAGTTTCTATGGCTTTGGAAATTTCTGTTGAAGCTGTTAATCAAGCCAATCACACAAATAATATTGTGTCAGGCCTTGCGGATGCTGGCGATAAAATTGGTGAAGTTGTTGAGCTTATTAACTCAATCGCCGAGAAAACAAATCTCTTAGCATTGAATGCGACGATCGAAGCGGCCCGTGCTGGTGAAGCCGGTCGCGGATTTGCCGTTGTTGCTTCTGAGGTGAAGACGCTTGCCACGCAGACGTCGAATGCAACGGATGAAATAAGAACACAGATTGCTTCTGTTCAAACAACAACACAAGAAGCTGTTGGCGCCATTGAATCAATTACAGCAACGATTACGCAGATAAATGAAATTTCAACAACCATTGCAAGTTCTGTCGAGCAGCAGGCGGCAGTGACCAATGAGATTTCTTCGAATATGATGCAGGCATCTCAAGGGGTGGATGACATCAATACCAGCATCAGCGAGATTGCTGATTCTGCGCGTACAGCGACGGATGCAACACAACAAGTGGCAGAATCGTCGCGCGCTATAGGCTAAACCCGCAAAAATAAAATTGAGTTCTTTAAAGGGCGATATGGTTTATGAATGAAACCGTGTCGCCCTTTTTATATTCATCATTATATGACACGCGCAGTGATGTCTCTCGCGATCCCAAACAGCTCTATTACTCTGATACCCTAACATTCTTCGAATGAGCTAATAGAGCCGGTCTTGTTTGTTGTTGCGGCATGAGCGCAGTATATACATATTTATAATAGTCAAAATGTAATTGCGTCTTATTAGCCTATCGATTTGAAGGTGCATAACGCAAGACCAAAGGATTATACCAATGAACAAGCCAATCTCTCTCATTGATCCAGATGGTTTGCTGGAATATTCGGTCGTTTTTACTGATCGCTCGCTTAATCACATGTCGCAGGCGTTCCAAGGCGTTATGCGTGATATTCATGAGATACTTTGTGAAGCCTATAAGGCGGACACAGCAGTTGTTGTCCCGGGTGGTGGGACCTATGGCATGGAAGCTGTTGCTCGCCAGTTTGCAACAGACAAAAAATGCATGGTCATCCGCAATGGCTGGTTTTCCTATCGCTGGACGCAGATTTTTGAAGCCGGCAATATTCCAACCTCAAGCACCGTGTTAAAGGCGCGCCGGATAGCTGATGAGCATCAAGCTGCTTTCATTCCAGCACCAATTGAAGAAGTGATTGCGGCCATCAAATCTGAAAAGCCTGCCGTGGTTTTTGCGCCTCATGTAGAGACGTCATCAGGCATGATGTTGCCGGATGATTACATGAAAGCCGTGGCTGAAGCCGTGCACAACGTGGGAGGTCTTTTTGTACTTGATTGCATCGCGTCCGGCACTGTTTGGGTTGATATGCGTGAAATTGGTGTCGATATTTTGATTAGCGCACCCCAAAAAGGCTGGAGCGCATCGCCATCAAGCGGTCTTGTTATGATGAGCAAGCGGGCTTTGGAGGTTCTGCCAACCACTAAAAGCACAAGCTTTGCCGCTGATCTGGCTAAATGGCATCAGATCATGCAGGCCTATCTAAGCGGTGGCCATGCCTATCATTCGACAATGCCAACTGATGCTTTGCGCGGGTTTCGTGACGCGATGCTGGAAACAAGAGAACAAGGTTTTGATCTGATCAAGCAAAATCAGCTGGAGCTTGGGCGTCGTGTTCGCGATCTTTTAAAGGAAGCTGGCTTTAAAAGTGTTGCTGCAGAAGGCTTTGAAGCACCAGGTGTTGTGGTCAGCTATACAGATGAGACTGATATTCATAACGGTAAAAAATTTGCAACCAATGGAATGCAGGTCGCGGCAGGCGTTCCTTTGATGTGCGATGAGCCGGAAGATTATAAAACCTTCCGTCTTGGACTCTTCGGTCTCGACAAGCTTGGCAACATTGAACGCACGGTAAGTCGATTGAAAGATGTTCTGGGCTTCGTTCTTTAAGAACAAAACCTTTGAAATTTTGCTCAGATGGGATTAGACCGACGACATGGATAACTATGTCGTCGCCGCTCTTTATAAATTCACGTCCCTGCCGGATTTTGAAGTACATCAAAAACCGCTGCAATCAGTGTGCGATGATCATGACGTTATGGGGACGGTTCTACTCGCATCAGAAGGCCTGAATGGCACGATAGCTGGCTCACGCACAGGCATAGATGCAGTGCTGCATCACATACGTACTCAAATTCCAGGTTGTGTTGATCTTGACCACAAAGAATCTTTTGCCACTGATCGCCCATTTTATCGCATGAAAGTACGCCTCAAGCGTGAAATCGTGACCATGGGTGTCGAGGGCGTTGATCCTAATGAGACAGTGGGCGAATATGTAGACCCTGATGATTGGAATGATGTTATCAGCGATCCTGATGTGGTCGTGATTGATACACGCAATGATTATGAGGTCTCAATCGGCACGTTCAAAGGAGCGCTTGATCCTGAAACGACTTCCTTTCGAGAGTTTCCCGATTGGGTGCGCAATAATCCTGAACTGGCCAAGGGCAAGAAGGTGGCGATGTTTTGCACGGGTGGTATTCGCTGCGAAAAAGCCTCCTCTTTCATGAAGACTGAAGGCTTTGACACCGTTTATCATCTCAAGGGTGGTATTTTGAAATATCTCGAAAATGTGCCGGAAGAAGAAAGCTTGTGGGATGGCGAGTGTTTTGTTTTCGACCAGCGCGTTTCTGTCGGTCATGGCTTAAAGGTTGGCGATTATGATATGTGCCATGCTTGCCGCCATCCAATTGATGAGAGCGAAAAAGCCTCACCTCACTATATTCCCGGCGTTTCATGCCCTAGATGTCACGATGCACAAAGTAAATCCCAAAAGCGTCGTTTTGCTGAGCGCCAAAAACAGATTGAAATTGCAAAAAAACGTGGGGAAGAGCACCTCGGCCAGAAGAAGACGGGCAAAAGGGCAGGGTGATGGAGGGCTTATTGTCTGATCAACCGGTCCTTGATGCACATGACCACCCAGTGCTTTACTCCTTCCGCCGTTGCCCCTATGCCATGCGCGGGCGTATGGGCGTTTTTGCATCGGGCATTAAGGTCGAATATCGCGAGATTATCCTGCGCGATAAACCGGACCATATGGTTGCGATCTCACCAAAAGCGACGGTGCCTGTTTTACAACTGCCTGATGGCCGTGTGATTGATGAGAGTCTCGATATCATGTTGTGGGCATTGGACAAAAATGATCCCGATGATTGGTTGTTAAACGATGACCTTTTAGCTGTCATGAAAGCTGAGATTGAGGAAGCTGATAGTACTTTTAAGCGTCATCTCGATCATTATAAATATCCAAATAAATACCCAGATCAAGATGCCATAGAAAATCGCGAAGCGGGGCTTGCCTGTCTCAAAGTTTGGGATCAGCGCTTATCAAAACAGGCTCATCTTTTTGCGGATCAAGTGCGGCTTGCAGATGTTGCGCTTTTCCCTTTTGTGCGCCAATACGCCAATGTCGATCGCGAGTGGTTTGATGCGGCCCCCATCCCCAATGTGCAGCGCTGGCTGGCCTATCATCTGACTTCTGATATGTTCGCTGCGATCATGCCAAAACGAAAACCATGGGCGCCAAATCATGCGCTCACTCTATTTCCATTCATAGAGAACGTAACATAAAAACGGCGCCAGAAGGCGCCGTTTTTGTTTGGATATTCAATTTATTAAGGGCTTAGAACTGTATTTGTTCGATTTCTAAGAAGTCGATCGATGAACCATCATCAAAAGTAATTGTCCCTGCTGAATCATCAGATAATGTGAAGGAATTATCGGTCTGTGATTCAATGCTTCCCTCAGTAAGTGCTAATGTCCAGGAATCTCCAGCTGTTGAGTTTGGCGCGCTGCCAAGCTCGATTGTATCAACCCAGCCGCCACCAGCGCCACCCGAGATCGTATCATTGCCGTCGCCCGCATTAAAGGTGAAGAGGTCATCGCCGCTGCCGCCGTTGAGCGTATCATTGCCCAAGCCACCGGAAAGCGTATCGTCACCACCATTACCAATAATATTATCGTCTCCTGCTGAGCCAATAATAGTATCGTTAAATCCATCACCTCGGATTCCATCGACATCATTAAGTGTGACATCTGTAAAGTCATAATTGACTGCAGAACCATTTGAGCGAAGGGTCTCACCGCCAAGTTCTGAACCATCGATAACTTCAATACCTGAGGTTTCGTTTGAGAAGTCGGCCTGAATTTCAAACGTATTACCACCACCGCCTTCTAAGACAACAGTATCTGTACCGCTGGTTCCTGTATCATTCAGGGTGTTATTTTCGGTTGAGCTTCCAACAAGGGCATTCAACGAATAAGTATCGGACCCTTCTCCGCCATCAAGAGTGTCAACACCGGTGCCACTGGAGATGAAGTCATCCCCATCAGTACCCACCAAGATTTCACCGGCGTTAGTACCGTTGATTACAGTGCCAACATTAATAGTAATATCTTCGATGAGGCTTGCGCCTTCACTATCCGTTGTGCGAATAGAAAGTGTGTGCAAGGCATCGCTTTCAAAGTCGATATCAGCGCCATCTCTGACCACAATCTGATTATCCACAATCTCGAAATTCGCATCACTAACAACATTGCCGTCAGCATCAACTATTGCAAAAGAATGCGTATCGCCTGCATCGAGATCGCTGGCAGATAGATTGGCGACAACTGTTCCAGAAGCAGCATTATCAACAACACTGTTGGAAGAGGTCAGAACAGCCGTTGGGCCATCGTTTCTGCCCGTGACAGAAACAGTCAAAGAGGCTGTCGCTGTTTCACCATTACCATCAGATACGGTATAGGTGAGGGTATCGGTGCTAACTTCACCTTCGGCCAAAGCCAGAACGCTAGGAGCGCTTGGGTCGACTGCAAAAGTATAAGAACCATCAGCCTGAAGCGTTAGTGTTCCAAGATCACCAGTGATTTCTGTGCCGACACTTTGTGCTGAGCCTTCAAAATCAACCCCGACAATGGACAAGGTATCGCCGTCAACATCGCTGTCATTGTCCAGTACATTGCCACTGGCAAAGCCCGCACTTTCTGAAGCAGCCGCAAGGCCGATTGTAATAGATGAGCTATCGATAACATCGATAAAATTAACATCATCAGTTTGCGGGTCTATTTCGTATAGATTATTACCTGTATCGACGAGATAAAGGTTGCCGTCACCATTAGACGCTATAGCGAAAAGATCATCTGTGAATTCAAAATCTTCAGCAATTTGCGTTGTAGGAATATTGCCATCATCATCAATCTGATCAAATTCAATACGAACAAGGGTTTGATCTGTAGTGGCAAGAAACAGCTCACCATTAACTTCGGCAAAATCGCCACCTGAGTTGACGCCGGTGTTCCCGATGAGTGTTGAGGTGCCGTTCTCAGGATCAACAGTGAATAGCGCGTCACTATTAGCGACTGCCACAAATATACTGCCATCTGAACCAGCAACCAGCGCATTAGAGAAACGTGGCAAGTCAGGTGTTGCAATGGTTTCAAGCACATTACCTGTTTCAGGATCAAGCTGCACCAAAGAAGGGTTCGGGAAGGTGATGGCGAACAGGTCACCATCAGCGGTGACCGCAATATCAGCATAGGTTGCACCATTGGTGTCGCCAAGAACCGTAATGTCACCGTTCTCCACGTCAATTGTACCAAATTCGTTTAAGTTGGTGAAATAGAATGTGTCCTCTGGTAGAGCGACACTCACACTTTCACCAATAGCGACGGGCCCTTCATTGATATCACCAACATTAATGGTGACATCATTGGTTGTGCTCAGGCCATGTTCATCGGTTACTGTAACGGTAAGGTCAAAGCTTGGTGTTGTCTCATGATCGAGTGTGACGCCGTCTGCGACCACGATTTGATCGTTTACAATCGCAAAGTTCTCAGAGCCAGTGCCTGAGAGCGTAAGGGTGGTAGCATCGTCATCCGGATCGTTTGCAGCAAGATTGGCAACAACCGTGCCTGATGCAGAATCCTCGTCGACGGCGACAGTGTCAATATCTTCTTGCACAACGGAAATATTGTCCAAAATACCGTCATTGCGCGATGTGTTGTCAGACGTATCATCAAAAGTCAGTGTTGTTGAGGTTGAGTCAGCAACAAAGGTAAAGCTAAACTCCGTTAAACTATCAAAACCTGCATTGATATTCTCATCCAAAAGTGTTGTTGCACCTTCGGCTGTGATTGAAAGCTCCTGTGCATTGGTTTGATTGCCAATGGCTCCATAATCGAAAGTGAGTGTGTAGGTTTCGCCAACGACTGTCTCAATGGTTTGTTCAATGGCGCCGCCTTCTTGGTTGAGGTTACCAAACTGGGCTGTGTGGTCACTGTCGCCAGACAGAACAGTGCGTACAACAACTCGACCATCAGATGTTGTAAAACCAGTTAAGTCACCTGTTTCAAAGCCGCCATTTTCAACAATGTTTGCTGTTCCGATATTAACTGTCGGCGCTTCATTGATGTCACCGACATTAATGGTGACATCTGATGTCGTTGTAAGGCCACCAGCATCTGTTGCCGTCACTGTTAGGTCGAAGCTTGGTGTTGCCTCATGATCAAGGGTGACATCTTGTGCAACAAAGATTTGTCCGCCTGCAACGATAAAGTTCTCAGCGCCTTCGCCTGATAGCGTGAATGTATGGCTATCACCGGCATCAACGTCAGATACAGATAAAGTGGCAACGGGCGTGCCGGGAAGAACATTCTCATCAACTGAGGAACCATCGATGACAAGATCAGTTGGTGCTTCATTGACGTTTGTGACTGTTACTTCAAGCGGTGCGGTTGATGTCTCAGTGCCATCAGAGGCTGTGACGGTAAGATCAAAGCTTGGTGTTGTCTCAAAGTCGATTGTCACACCGTCAGCGATCACAACTTCACCGTTGTCATTAACGGAGAAGTTCTCAGAACCTTCGCCAGAAAGCGTAAAGGTGAGGGCATCGCCGTCCACATCGGAGGCTGCCAAGGTTGCGACCACAGTTCCTGGTGCAGAGTTCTCTGCTGTTGACTGATCGCCACCAATGGTAATCTCAGATGGGCCTTCATTGATATCACCAATAGTAATGGTGACGTCATTTGTTGTAGATAAAGCATCGCCATCAATACCGGCATCTGTTGCCGTCACTGTAAGATCGAAGCTTGGTGTTGCCTCATGATCGAGTGTCACACCTTCGGCGACGCGGATCTCATTGCCA